>JBOHZT010000032.1:0-17178 GCA_050738535.1 Steroidobacteraceae bacterium | reverse complement strand
ATCACCGCGGATACCGCGCTGCGCCTGGGGATCTACTTCAACATGGACGCCCGGTTCTGGCTCAACCTCCAGGCCGAATACGACATGCGCATTGCCTCGCGCGACACGCTCAAGCCTATTGCCGGACGTAGTTGTCGAGGGGACCCAAGCCGCTCCGCTACGATCGGCGGGCGCCCTCAGGGCGGGCTATCCGATCTCCCGCCATACTGCGGCTGCCAAGCCCCTCGGACGACGTATACCTGCGCGTAGCCATTTGTACTCCGCGGGCTAGACTGGAGTTATCTCCCGTCCTCAGGCGGTTGAGGTAACCCAGGGCCTGGGATTTCCATAGGTTGTGCGAGCTGAGCGAGTTTTTCTGGTGCAGGATGTAGCCATGTAATTTGGCGGAGTCGGCTTGCATAGCGACGGCAGTTGCGGCATCATGTAGCCATGCACATCGATGCCGTCCCGAACCGCACGTCGCGCCCGACGTACCTGTTGCGCGAGTCCTACCGGATCGGCAAGAAGGTCCGTAAGCGCACGCTGGCCAATCTTTCGGCGCTCGCTGATGAGCAGATCGAGGCGATCCGCGCGGTGCTCGCCGGGGTGGCCATGCGCCCGGTGGAAGAGCTCTTCGAGGTGGTGCGCTCGCGCTCGCACGGGGCGGTGCAGGCGGTGCGTGTAGCCATGCAGCGGCTGGGATTTGAGGGGCTGATCGCCTCGCGGGCGAGTCCCGAGCGCGAGCGGGTGTGCGCGATGGTGGCCGCACGGGTGCTCGAGCCGCACACCAAGCTCGCCACCACGCGCTGGTGGCACACGACGACACTGGCCGAGGAGTACGGGGTGCAGGGAGCCGACGAGCGCGATCTGTACGCGGCGATGGACTGGTTGCTCGAGCGTCAGGGGGCGATCGAGCGCAAGCTCGCCGCGCGGCACCTGCGCGAGGAGGCGCTGGCCCTTTACGACCTCTCCTCGAGCTACTTCGAGGGCACACACTGTCCGCTGGCGAAGATCGGTCACAACCGCGACGGCAAGAAGAACAAGCTCCAGGTCAACTATGGACTGCTGACGAACCGGGCAGGGTGTCCCGTGGCGATCTCCGTCTACGAGGGCAACACCGGGGATGCCACGACGCTCATGCCGCAGGTGAGCAAGCTCCGTGAGGAGTTTCGACTCGAGCGGGTGGTGCTGGTCGGGGATCGGGGCATGATCTCCCAGAAGGCGATCGAGGAGCTGCGCGAGCTCGAGGGGTTCTGCTGGATCACCGCGCTCAAGAGCAGCCAGATCCGCTCGCTCGTTGAGGGGGAGGCGCTACAGCTCGGGCTTTTCGATGAGCGGCGGCTCTTTGAGCTCACGCACGCAGAGTATCCGGGGGAGCGGCTGATTGCCTGCCGCAACCCCGAGCTCGCCAAGCTGCGCGCGCACAAGCGCCAGTCCCTCCTTGAGGCGACGCAGAAGGAGCTCGAGAAGGTGCGCACGAGCGTGGCCGCCGGGCGATTGCGCGGCAAGGCAAAGATCGGGGTGCGCATCGGTCGGGTGGTGAACAAGTACAAGGTCGCCAAGCACTTCGAGCTCACCGTCGAGGATCGGCGGTTCGAGTTCAAGATCCTCAACGAGAAGGTCAGCGCCGAGGCGGCGCTCGATGGGATATACGTCATACGAACCAACGTGTCGAAGAAGCAGCTCGGCACCGCCGACACCGTGCGCAGCTACAAGGGACTCTGCGAGGTCGAGCGGGCGTTCCGCTCGCTGAAGACCGTGGACCTGAAGATCCGTCCGATCCATCACCGGCTCGAGGACCGGGTGCGCGCCCATATCTTCCTGTGCATGCTCGCCTACTACCTCGAGTGGCACATGCGGGAAGCCTGGCGTGAGCTGCTCTTTGCCGACGAGGACCTCGAGGCGAAGAATGACCGCGACCCGGTCGCCCCCGCCCAACGCTCACCGCAAGCACTGGAGAAAATCGCCAAGCGCACTCTCGAGGATGGCTCTCCCGTCCACAGCTTGCGTACCCTGCTTCAAGACCTCGCGACCGTCGTGCGCAACACTTGCATCACCCGCGGCGCGAAAACCGCCTCGCCTGCCTTCCAGACGGTCACCACCCCGACCGATACCCAACAGCGCGCGCTGCAGCTGCTGCAGCAAATCACCGTGTAGCCACTCAGCTCACAGCCTGTAATGCCTCAACTGTCTGAGCAGCAACGGATTTTCTCGCGCGCTTAGGGATAACTCCAGGCTAGAGCAGCCTGCCGGGGAATTTTGGTCTCGTCTACGCTCCTGTGGGACCGGCAAGTACGTGCCCAGAGCGGAAGCCCACGACTGACCGGTATCGGGCGTCCCAATTGGCTGCGAAACGTAATGGTCCGGGGAACACACGTTGACTCATTCCGACAGCACGAGGGCAGCGACAAAGAGTGCGGCCTCCCGAGCTGCCCTTAGTGGTCCCGAACCGCCTTTCGGAGCATCTGCCCTAGATCGGTCACGTAGTAAGCCGTCTTCGACCCTCCTATCGGTACAATTACGTGGAACCCTACGAGGCCAGACGGAAGCAAGTTCCTCTTCCAGGCTGCCTCATCGAGGGGTGTCCCCTCGGGCGACGAGATGAGCTCGATTAGGTCGTCGCCGAAAGCGATGTCGATAGCAGACGACAAACGCCGGATGTCGCTAGCAGTGATCTCGCCGCACAAGTAAGCAGCAAAGACCTTGGCGAGCCATTTAGGCTTCTGCATATCGGTCAGCCGCTCGAGCACGAGAAAGAGCGTCTCGCCGATTTTCTTGGCGTCCTCCGATCGGGCGCGCTCACGCATTTGCGCCCGCGCTTCGGGTGTTTGCAAGCTTGGATCACGAACAAAGGACAAGAGCTTTGCGGCAAGCAGCGAATCACTGATTCTCTTGGTCGCACGCAAAACTTTCACCAAGCGATCGATGATCGGGATCGCCTCCGCGACCGCACTATGGCCCAGCGCTTCCCAGACCTCGTCGGCGTTGGTGATGGCTTCTTCCATTGGCGATACGATGTCGATCATGGCGATCGTGGCGGTCTACTTGTTCGGAGATCGTGCCTTGACGGATCGAGCCCGCGAGCGCTTGGCCGAGGGTCTCTCATCTATGAAGCGACCACGGGGCATGTTACCACGCAACTGATAGAGCGGCGTCGACCATATGTTGGAGGCAATGGAGCTGGCGATGCTGGTCTTAAGTTCCTGCCGTCGCGCCGCCGGCCAGCTGATCGGCCCGGCCCTGCTGCTCGCTCAACCCGACTAGCAAAACGCCGCCGAACGTATTGGCAAAGGTTGGCAAAGGCCACAACCGTCTTGAGAGCCGAGTCGCTCCAGGGCGCCTTGAAGTCCAGCAGATAGCCTTCCTGGGTTCTGTCCGTGGTCGGCTCGGACACGTACGTAAAAGCCTCGACGGCCGCGGAGATCTCCGGGATCTCAGTAGTTACCCATCGAAGGCGGTCGACCCCAATACCGTGAGCGTCACGACACGGCGATTCAGGCATAGGGACATGCCCGGCCGCCGCAGGTGGCGCTGAGGGATCCAGCGCTTCGCAATAGACAGCAAGACCGTCCTTCGACAGGTCGAGTTCGGTGGACATACTGTACATATCGAAGCAGGGCGCGCCATCGTGGTAATTGATGCCGGCGTGTGCTATGTATCACGTTCTTATGGACACGCCAACGGCCGCGCCGAAGTACCCTGCGCCGCTCGGCAGCATCGAGCCCCATGCCCTGCTGCTGAAGAGGCCCCCCGACGACCAGCTGCTCTACAAGATAATGTCGGTCGAGAATCTGCTGCGCTCGATTGATGGCGCTTACCTGCGCTTCAACCGTGTGGACGGCTACAGGGATTTCCCTGGCGCCGATGATCATGACGGCGAGCAGTTGCCCACCGATCGGCCGGCGAACGTGTTGTCCAAGTTTGAGAAAGCCCCGAAGTTCTCGGCTGCCGATTACTACGATCGTTCTCGCTCGCGCACCTATGCCTGTTGCTTCTCTCTGGAGAACTCCGATTACATCTGGACCCACTACGCTACGGGGGCGGCGAATGGGAAGGTGTGCGCGGTCTTCCGGTTTGGCGATCTGCGAACAATGCTCAATCAGGCTTGCGACCCGACGACGTCCCGGCTCTCCTATAACGGCTTGCTGTGCTGGCCGATCTTTTCGTTGAATTACGGCATCGTTGAGTATGTAGACCTTGACGCGCACCGGCTCAATGAGCCGTACCTTCCCAATCCGATAAAGTATGCTTATCTCAAGTCGGAAGCGCTCTACTCAAAGGAGAACGAGCTGCGCATCTCGCTGTCTGCGCTCGGCATGGGGCACTTCGCATTGAACGACGGCAGTTTTATGGACTTTCCTGTTGGTCTTCAGGTAGCGTTCGATTTCCGACGGGCACTCACCAGCGGCGCTATGAACGGACTTCTCTGCTCTCCGGATTGCAACACCGCATTCCTGCGCGCCGAGCTGGAAAGGCGCGCCATAGCGCCGGCTCCTGGAAGCAGTGTCTGAGGCAGAACGAATGACAAATCGAGATGAATTCTCCGAGAAGAAAAAAGCAGCCGTAGCGGCGCGCGCCAGCTGGCACTGCTCGTTTCCCGGATGTGCAAAACCAACCGTTGGCCCGAGTGAAGAGGCCTCGGACGGTGTGATCATGATCGGTAAGGCGGCGCACATCAGTGGGGCCGCGCCGGGGAAGGGAGTCGGCGCTACGACGTATTCATGTCACCCGAAGAGCGCAGGAGCATTACCAACGCCATATGGCTCTGCGCCTACCATGCCGACGTGGTTGACCGCGACGAAGTCACCTATTCGACGGAGAAGCTTCACGCGATGAAGCGGGAGCATGAAGCACGGTGGGGAGAGATGGTCCGCTCAGGACAAGGCCATGACTTGGGCGCAGGCCTCCTGGCTATCGGTCCCCATGTCGTATTCTCAGGCGACATTCAACAGATAGCCGCGGCCAGTTGGACGCTGCGCCTCAAGCACTTCTTGGTGGGAGACCTGCACGACATTGTCTCGTTTATTGACGGGTTTGCCGCGCTCGGAGCGGCCAATCGCTATGTGCTTTCCAATGAGTTGGGCGACGGCCGAGTGCTCTCAAGCGCTCCAACGCTGATAAAGCGGGATTATGGCTACCTCCTGCAATGCTCCGTTGCAGCGGCATATCCACGTGTGCCCGTGCAAGAACTGGGAAGCGGCATGGCGCTGCACCCTGTAACGCGCGATCTATACGTGGGCGAGAAGGGGAGCATTGCCCGACTGTCGGGTCTAGACTACTTCCCACAGCACGTCGAGACGGCCCTGTCGCTGCAGCGTGGCGAGAGTCCGTTCCATCCGCATGCCGGAATCCGGTTCTTTGAGTATTTCGAAGAATATCGCGAGTCGTCCTGGCTCCCGCTTCTCATGATGCTCGACGTGGTGCGCGAAGCCGCCATTCCCTTCAGCGATGATGTACTCAAGAAGCAATACATGCAGTTGCGGTGTATCAAGCGGGTTCACGGCTTCGAGCTGCTCTCGGAAGTACCTGTAGACCACCGACTGCCCGTGCGCGTGGACTTTGACGTGGTTGGTGTCGGTCGGTGGCAGCGGGACTTGTCCATCCATATGCCGACCAGAGAGCAAATGGACAGGCAGGCGAAACTGCGTGCCGACATGGCGCCGCTGCTCACCGGGGCTCCGCCTAAATAAGCAAGCAATGGTGCAGGTATGGAAAATCGCCCCAGGCGAAAGCGCTGAGGATTGGGACTTGTTCCGCGAACACAGCTGCATCGGCCTCGGCTGGCTAGTGGATTCGAACTACCGAAACTATCGGAGCGAAGGCGAAGTTCTGACTGCGCTCGAAGATAAAAGCGGAAAAGGTGCGCCCGGAAATGGTGCGGGTGCTGCCAAGATGATCTGGCGGTTTGTCCATGAGGTAAAGCCGCAGGACGTAGTAGTTGCGAACGATAGATACAACAGAGTGGTTGGAATTGGCGTCGTTACCAGCGAGTATCTGCCACCCAAGTCTAGGCGGAACCCGATCCGAAAAGACGTAACGACGCACCGTCATCACGTTCGCCGTGTGAATTGGCTTATCACCGAGCCGGTTGACCTGTTTGGCAAGCGATTCTTCGTTCAATCAACACTGTGGCCCTTGGAGACCGGAAAACTCAACAGAATACGGCAGGCGTACGCAGCGAAATACCCGCATTTGAACTTGACACTCGAACAGGTTCTGGTCGGCTACCAAGCCGGGATCAGCGGATTACTGCCGGAAGAGGTGGCAGTCACCCCGACTCTGTTCGAGGGCTCGGTCCGCAAGATCACCGTCAACGCTTACGAGCGTAATCCGGAAGCTCGCCAGCGATGCATCGCAGCCCACGGTACCAGCTGTTGCATCTGTGGGTTCAGCTTCGGAGCGGTGTATGGCCCGGAAGCGGAAGGATACATTCACGTCCACCACGTCCGGGCGTTATCCGAGGTGGGCCAGAAATACATCGTAGACCCGATCGCGGACTTGCGGCCGGTCTGCCCGAACTGCCATGCAGTCTTGCACCTGGGCGAGGAGTGCAGGAGCCTTGAGGAGGTCAGGCGGCTCTTAGCTAAGCAGAAGCGTTGAACGTCAGCTTTCTGGGCCTCTACGCAACCAACCTGGCTGAGTGGCTCTCCGGCTTGGCGTCCAGCATTACCGAATGCGAATGTCCTTGGTTCTCAGCGACCTCCAACACTGAAGCGCGTCTCGGATTTGAACCTGCGGGTGCGAGCATTTCGTCATTTCGTGAGGGATGCGTCGCAAAGGCGTGGTGAGTCAGAGCGCACGCTGGCATTCAGCTAAGCGCCGTCGGCACGGTCGCTTCGACTGGTGCGATGAGCCCAAGCGATGGCGTCGCCGAGCCTCTGCTCGCCGCACCGGCATGAGCGACCTTCAGAACCGTATCGACGTGAGCTGATCAGCCGGACACTCCCCGGCCAGGCACCCTCCGGCTCGGCGGAGATCCCTCCACCGAGTCGGTGGTATCCGCGCGGCAGTTACCGTCTGCTATGGACAATCCCCGGTCGGGTTTTCAGCGTCGGGTCATGGCCGAGAGACGCCATCCGCAACTAAGGCTTGGCTTCGGCTATGTCAGCAAGAGATCGGATGGCCGGCCCGCCGGCGGAGGAGTCCTCGGCAGGCGGGACGTCCGCGGCAGGCTCAAGGCTGGTTGTCCACGAAGTCCCACAACCCGCAGCCGCGCCCCACCCCCCCGTGCGGAATCCAGGTTTCCGCGTCCGATCCTCAGAATCAGGCGCCTTCCAATCCCCATCTACACCCAGCAACGTGCGGAGGAAGAGCAAGCCAGCCAGCAGTCGCTGCGCGCCATCCAACGCGCCTTCCGCGAGGCCTTGCTTGCGCTGCCACCGGAGGAGTACGACTGGTTCGACATTCACGCGCGTGCCAGAGGCGAGGGCGCCCCGCGTCAGACGGGCACCGAGGACGCCGGGTCTGGCGGCGAGGGTGAAGCGGCCGAGCTCGGCGCCGAGGAGCCTTCGCTGAGCCCCGGCACACAGCGGCAGTTTTTCGACTACGCGGGCCCGCTCTTCAGCGTGGTCATCTCACCAGCCTCGAGCACCACCCCCGTGAACGAGCGGCGCCGGTTTCGCGCGCTGCCTCGGGATCGCTCGCGCCGGCGCGGCGATCCCGGTACGACATGGAACGCAACGTCATCGTCGTCAACAACGGCCATCGGGACTTCGTCTTCGCCACCCACAACCGGGCGCTGCAGCTGCGGTATCTCGTGCGCCTCTACGTCAAGGAGCTGGTGCTGCGCAATTTCGCCGGCGTCTCGCCCGAGCAGCTCCTCGAGCGGATGATCGAGCTGTCGCTCTACGCGGAGGAGAAGCTCAAAACGCGGTAGGGGTCGATCCCGATCCCGACCGGGCCCAAGGAGCCAATGCCCTTCGAGCGCAACGACGGGCTCCCTCAGAGCAGGCTCGCAGGAGCCGCCCTCAGGGCCGAGCGCGGAGGACGAATTTGCCCTCACGCCACTGTGTCAGCGTCTGTTCCAAACCCATCGCTTTGGCAAGACGACGGAGGCGCGCGTTATTCAGCTCGTCAATTTCTACATCCTGCAGCGAAGGGGGTGAGAGCGTGCTACGCGGGCTTCTTGCAAGATATAACCAATCGAGCAGCGCCTTCTCGGGTGTGGCGCGGGGGTGCGCGCGCCCGCGGTCCAGGTCGAGCCGATCCTCCAAGGCGCCAGCCTCCAGAATGCGGCGGGGTATCGCGCGCACGTAGATCGGGCCCTCGGCCGTTGTTACCTTTCCGACGCGGGGCCGTGTTGGACCGGCGTCCAGGGGCACGACCGCCGTCGCCCCGTGAGGCGGATTGTTGTAGGCGCCAGCCTCATCGAGGGCTGTATGCAAGGAGACGACGGCGTCGCGTCGCACGTGCGGAACCGCATCGGCAAGCCTGCCAGGGGGCGAGGTGAAGCGGTTCAGATAGAGGCCGCGCACCACGGGGGCCAGCCTGCCGCGCGCCGTGGCGTCTGTGATCCAAGCGTGCAGCGTCCGGTCGGGGACGTCAGTTTCCCGGGCGATGCTTGCCGCGCGTGACAGAGCCCCCAGGGTGATCGCGGCGGGGGCGCCCGGCTCGCTCAACTGTCTCTCGAGGGCTTGCTTCCAGGCAATCATGGTGATTTTGCGGCGCTCAGGGAGTGGGTCTCCAGAAGACTGGTGAGCGCGCGCTGCACGCGGCCTTTCATGTCTTCCCACGTTGTCTCTTCGAAGCGCTCGAGAGGGGCTGGATCGCTCAGCATCTGGGAACGGAAGAGATTCCAATCCATGGAGGCGAGCTGGTGTTGAACGTGCCGCAAGGCATCCTGCGGTGCCAACCCCGCGCGCTCCAGCGCCCACTCGATGAGACTCGGGCCCGGGGGGTGCGCCGGAAGGAGAAGGTCGAGGTCGTACACGTCGCGGACCGCGGTACGCTCGAGGAGCGCCGCCAGCTTCATCGCTGCCAGCGTGCTTTCGTCGTAGAGATCGACATAGAACGTGCCAAGACCGTAAGCGGCGACCCCGGACACGGCAGCCTGGCGAACCCGGCCCGGCGGTGGCGGACGGCGCGAGACCTCGACCTTCATGGAGAACGGCTCGCCCGATGGTCCGCGGCCTCGATGTATTACGATGGCGCATAATACATGCGCTATCGTAATACATCAAGAAGCGCGGGGGCAATTGGCCGGTGGCAGGCCAGCAGGTTCTGTCGTTCACCTCGAGCACCAGGCGTCCTGGCGGCCCGGAACGGAGAAATTGCCTCTTTTGGGCAATAGCTCCTGCTCGGAGATGTCAGATTACGATCCTCTCCACCTCATCGAGACTGACCAGATCATCGCGCCGATCGTACAGACCCGTCGTGCGCGCACTCTCATGCGCTGCCATCGACTGAGCGATCTCGAGCTTGCCGCCGTTCCTCAGGTACTCGGTGATGCCGGTTGCCCGGAAGGAATGATTCCCTATCCGCGTCCAGATTCCGGCCGCGCGAGCTCGCCGGGTAATCATCCGGTAGGCGTCCGGCTGGCTCATCGGCTCGGTGGAGAGCCGGCGCGTGCGCCCTCGGCCCGTACGGAAGAGATACCCCTTGTCGTCACCGGTGAGCCCGGCACCCTGGATATAGGCGTCCAAGTAGGCGTCAAGATTGTGATGGCAGGGCATCTCGTGGCGGTTGCCGCCCTTCTCGTGCAGCCGCACCCAAGTCCGTCGGCCCTGCACATAGACGTCTTCCACCCGCATCTTGAGTGCCGCGCCGATCCGGGCGAAGGTGTAGACCATGAGCGCGATCAGCGCCCGGTCACGAAGGCCGATCGGGGAGGAGGGGTCGATGGAATCGAGCAGCGCCCGGGCCTCCTCGGCGGTGAGCACCGGCGTCTTGCCCTTCTTCACCTTGTGTTTCGGGCCTCGTACCGGACTGGCAGGATTCACGGTGAGGACGTGGCCGACGACGAGCCAATCGAAAAGCATGCGGATACCGGCAAGGTGGAGTTTCACCGAGGGCGCCGCGAGCCTGTCCTGCAGGCCCTCGATGTATGCTGCGACGTGCACCGGCTCGAGATCGCGTAGCTCCCGGAGGCTCTGGCGCTCGCACCAGTTGGCGAAGTCCGTGGCGGCCCGGGCGTAGGCGCGCCGGGTATTGGGATTGCGAATGTTGGCGGTGAAGAACTCGATGAACCGCCGGGACGTCTGCGCATCGGGCGCGAACAGCGCCGGCAGACTCGTCGCCGGCCCCGATTGGGTGGTCGCCAACGTTAGTTGGTCTTTCGCCTTCAATAGACCGACTCGTACGAGAACTGCGGGATATCCGCGCGCTTATAGGCGCGCTCGATCGTGATCGCGCAGATGTTCCCATTTCGATCGACCTCGAGAACAGTGTTTTCATCGAGGTCACGCGTCCCGGCGACGGACGCCTCCTTGAATTCGATCAAAAGCGTTTCGGTCTGCTCGAAGTACCGCACCTTCATGGTATGACTCTTCGCATTGCCGCGACGTATCGACTGACCATCATTCGCGCCCGATGATTCGGCAGGCCTCGATATCCTCGCGCTCGAGGTACGGATAGGCCTCGAGAATGGCTTCGGGCGAGTCGCCCGCGTCGAGCATCCCGAGCACATGCTCGACGGCCATGCGCATGCCCCGAATGATGGGCTTGCCGCCATAGATCTGCGGGTTGACCCCGATGCGTGCCAGCAGGTCCGCTTCATTCATGACGCGATACCTCGTTCAGTGAGAAGGCCAGTTTACGTCCCGGATGCCAGAGGCGGCCTCCTCATGTATGATAACGTCCTTTATCATACAATATAAATGACCTTCAGGAAGGCGCATGTGCTCATGGAAGCCGCCAGCTCGAGTACAAAATAGCCGGTCGGTTCATGCACAGCCGTTCCGGCCTCCCGGCACGTTGCTGCGACCGCCGATGGTCTTGGCAAGAGACAATGGGCATCCTTAGCCCAAACGAACGACGGAGACGGACGAGAATGCGGTTTCTACCGGGCGGTGGTGATATTCCCGAAGAGCTCATGCGGGATGTCAACGACGGCAAAGCTGTATTTCTTTGCGGTGCCGGTGTGTCTTGCCACCGAGCCGGACTTCCTCTGTTTGGGAATCTCACAAAGCAGGTTTACGCCGACCTCGGAGAAAATCCCGATCACGAGCCTGCGGAGCAACGCGCGATGGGACGCGAAGAATACGACCGGGCCCTGACCAGTCTCGAAAAACGTACACACAGGCCCCATGACATCTCACGTGTACGCTCAACGGTGGCGAAGCTCCTGCAGCCGCCCGCAGGCCCTTTCCCGGACCACGAAACGCTGCTGCAGCTCTCGCAAGACCCAGATGGTCGCCCCCGCGTCCTCACTACGAATTTTGACACGTTGTTTGAGCGCGCCGCACAAAGTCTCAAAATGACGGCTCATAGTCATGCCGGCAAGGCGCTGCCTGACGCAGGTCGCCCTCGTGACCAGGGTATTCTGCATCTTCATGGACGGCTCGCCGACGTCGCGGTTCCCGTCGACGCAACCGACCTCGTCTTGACCAGTGCTGACTTCGGAGCAGCCTATCTGCGCGACGGCTGGGCTGCTCGGTACATTGAACATCGGATGCGACTGGGCCCTCTCGTGCTCGTCGGCTACCAGGCGGAAGACGCCGCAATGCGTTTGCTCCTCGAAGCCCTCGACGCAGATCGTGACCGCTTTCCCGACCTGCACGGAATCTACGCGCTCAGTGTGAGCACCATCAGTTCCGCCTCGGATTGGAAGGCGAAAGGCATTACACCCATCGAGTTCGACAGCTTCGACTCTCTCTACAGAACATTGTCCGTGTGGGCCCAATATAGGAGAGACCCGAGAGCATTCCGACATCGGCGACTTGAAGAGATTTTACTCTCACCGCCGGGCGTCATGTCGCATGAGTGATTCGAATCGTCCGATTCAGGCTCGGCGAAGAACACCCGCCGACGCCACGGATTTCGAGAAAGAGCAGCTTCGGCCCCTCCTCTCGGAATCGTCCGATCTCCCTACCATTCTGACTAAACTCAATCCCTCGTTGGCCTGGCTTCGATTCTTCGTCGACGCGATAGTCGCGAAGGACGATAAATTGCTCGCGGCTTGGATCGCCCACAATTTTGCCGATACGGGGGCCATCCGCGAAGTGGTGGACAACCTTCACCTCCTGGGCCCAGACGCAGCGAAGATCTTACAGTATCACTTGGACCACGTCCCCGTGCCGCTCCCGTCAGCCATCGAGAAAGCGTGGCGCCTTTTGATCCAATCGATGCGCACGAACGCCGGAGCAGACACATTCGGCGACTGGTTTGAGATCGCCCCCCGGGTAAGGAATGGCGATACTTCGCCGGAACTGCTGAGTCAGTTCGCCAATGCAGTTCGACCGAAGATCCGACTGTCGTCTCCAACGCTCTCCCCGGAACAGGATAAACAGCCGGTCGAGCATCCATGGCAGCTTCTATCCATTAATTTTGACGTCAGCGCCGATATCATTGGCGCAGACATGGTGGCCACGTGGCCCGAAGGTGTCAGTCCGGCGGTCGACATCGCGCTCATTGCAAAACTCATGGAGGGACTACGTGGTGCCCTGGACGAGGCAATCTATGCCGAGGTCGAGGATTTCAACGGTTACAGCCGTTCATGCGCGGACGTGCCTTCCGTTGCGGATCATCCTCAGAATGCCCATCGGCGCGGTTTTCTCGTCATCACACGCGTGCTCGCGCACCTTTGGGAACGACTCGCAGCCAAATCGCCCACTGACGCGCTGCACGTTCTCCAGGGGTGGAAGAGCCAGCACTACAAGCTTATACAGCGACTCGTCCTGTTCGCATCGGCACATCCTATCGTTCCCGCTGAGGCTGCTGGACAGTCTCTGCTCGACGTCCCGCAGGGCGACTTTTTCCTTAGTGGCGCGAGAGTGGAGGTCGTTCGACTCATTAAGGCTCGGTGGTCGGACATCCCAATTCCTATGCGCGACGCCATACTGCATCGGATCTGCGAAGGTCCGCCGCACGACTGGTTTCGTCAAGGCGTTCCCGTCGATCAACTCATCAACCTTGCGCGCTTTGAAGTGCTTGCGGATATGGAGCGGCAGGGACTTGCGCTGAACGCCGATAGTGAAGCGCTTCTGCGACAACTTCGCTCTCGTTGGCCTGATTGGCAGCCGGAGCCCGCGCGGCAGGCGGGTTTTCTCAGCTGGATTGAGGGTCCACGCCTGGTTACTCGCGACGGCACTGAACTCGATGGGGTCGCGGATGAGGACCTCGTCGCCGCGGCCGCACGCTTGATAGCGGAGAAGGGGCCACTGCACGGAGAGCTCTGGCAAGGGGTATGCCGCAGCGACCCAGATCGCGCAGCTCGCGGACTTAAAGTAGCGGCTGCGACAGGAGACTGGCCGGAAGACTTCTGGCGGCCACTCTTGTGGTCGCAGACCGTCTATTCCGCGCCAGAAACCGCACCGGCGATCGCGACGCTGCTTCAGGCGTGCCCTGTTGAAGAATTCCGGTCTATTGTCCCGGCAGCAGCATGGTGGTTGAGCCAGCACATGCAAGTTCTCACAGACGCGGTGCTGTGGTCTGTGTGGGACCGGATTTCAGAAGGGCCTTTCGGTGAAACAGACGCGATCGATGGGGAGGCGCTTACTACCGCAATGAACTCACCTCTTGGGCGACTCGCGGATGTTCTTTTGCAACGACTCGCCGGCACGCAGCGCGGGCAGGCAGCGCCACCAGAGCTTCTCAGGCGCCTTGATCAGTTGGTGAGCGCACCTGGCCGGGCGGGGATGCTTGCGCGATTGTATCTTGCCGCGAACGTCTACCCACTATTCGAGCGTGTACCAGACTGGACTCGCGAACACATCGTGCCGATTTTCGATTGGAGCAACCCGGACGCATCCCAGGCCTGGGCAGCGCGGAAGTATGTCAATCATATCGGCTCGCCGGAGCTCTTTGCGCTAACTAAGCGACCGCTGCTTGAGCTATTCGGACGGAGCGATACAGGCTCCGATGAGGCCCGAACATTCTCTCAGTGGCTTATCAGCGTGCTCATCGCAAATCGGCGGCATTCGGCCGCATATCCGCTGACGGAAGCGGAGGTGAGGACGGCGCTACGGCGAGCGGACGACAAAGCGTTGCCGAGCGTTGCGCAGCGCCTGATGGTCGAGATGAAGCAAGCGCCGGAGGGACAGCAGGTAGCGGTATGGCGATCTTTGGTGGGACCAATATTCGAAGGTGTGTGGCCACTCGACGTGAGCCTGCAGACGTCCGCTTCAACGTTTGCGCTCGTTCAGCTCCTACGCGCGACGGGAGAAGCATTCCCGCTGGCAGCAGACATAGTAATTCCGTTCATTCGTCCCGACGGACGACCCGGACATATGAGTGTTATTCCCCTTATTGATGCCCCCGAGGCGCTATTTGTCTCAGCTCCCGCGAAGATGCTTGAGCTGACCGTAGCTGTCGTCGGAGACGCCGCTGATGGAAGCGTCTACGGGCTGACACAAGTACTGGATCGCATTCGTGATATAGCTCCGGAACTCGCAGAGACGCCCCAATTTCGAAGACTGGTCAACCGGGCGGCGTAGAGCACTGCCTGAGCCGCCCGAATGTCCTAAGATCAGTGTGGTGCCCCGGATTCTCCATCCTTGTCTCGGATTCCCTCGGCCCTGCTCGGTGCACTGCGCGGCGCTGGTTTCTCCGATATAACAAGGTAGCGGGGCACCCTCTCGATCGCCGCTCTACGGCTTTCCTGTGCGGTCGTTTTCCGCCGCGCCGCCGGAAAATTCACAGACAATCGCGCGGGACCGCTCCACTCGACATGCAGTGGGGAGGCGGGCTTGCCTCTCGTCCCATTGTGCCACGCCGTTCTCGCCGTCAAGGCCTGCGCGCGGGCCGAAGACGGCCCGTGCTCGCGAGCGCCGCGGAAGACCGCAGCGGCCTTGACGGCTGCGCTGCGGCGTGCCGTTTTTGACTCGGGCAATCCCGCCCCAGGCCACGAAGCGGCGCCGGATGGTGATTCAGCATCGTCCGGCGCCTGGCCACAGTCACTAATCGAGGTAGACGACCATGGTTGACACACACTCTATGCCGGCGTCCGCGCTTGCGCAGGACTCCATTTCTCGCGATTTCGCCCCGATATCCCACCGGGACCCCACGGTCCGCCACTACACCGTGACCCACGGCTTGCGGAGCATCCGTGAACCGGATGGTTGCTCGGTCCCAGCCCCGATGCTGCGTCTCCGGGGTGCCTGGCTCAAGCGCGCCGGGTTCACGATCGGTGTCCAGGTGACGGTGCGGGTGAGCACCGGCCGGCTCGTCATCGAAGTGGCCGAGCCCCAGGGCGAGGCTCTCGATAGGCTGCATAAAGATTTCTACCCAAAGCCAGTTAAAATGACGGTAACGGACAAAGTTCAATTGGACAAGATAGATGTTCCGTACCTCACAAAGGCTGATCTTAAGAAATTGACCGGCATCTGCGGCGACAAACTCCACCGCGGATCACCCGAGAAATACAGGTATAATCCCACACCGGATCGCCTGACAGCAGACCGTCAAACGATTATCGACTATGGCAATAAGGCATTCCGGCTCATGGAGTCCTATGTGATGGCCCACCGGGACAATGCGCGGCACATCCTGTGTCGCTTTCGAGAGCGCGACGTGCCCGTAGAGGTATGGTTCGCTGCCGCTGCCAATAATGTTGCGGCGGCCGCCAACAGGGCATGATTTGGACGACGAGGCATTTTGCGGCTCGCGGTCACCTGTGGTGTAAAGGCTATGCTCCGTTGAACAAAGGGCAGCATCGATACGCTGGCTACGGTTTCGGTTGATCGGGGGGGACGCGGCTCGGTATTGCTATGCGTTTAATTTCGGGATGGGCCATGGATGCGAGGCTATTTTCCACGAAGTTTGAAATGCTGCGGCCGTCTGCCTTGGCGACCGTCGCGACCCATTCATATAGGCGCTCGTCCAAATAGACGGTAATGGCTCTTTTGTTGGTCGGCATTGAAAGCTCTCCAGCAAACAACGTAGTGGTGATACTGTATAGTAATGTACTATACATTAACAGTTCTAAAACGCCATATGAGCTGGCTTGGGTGTTTCAAAAGTCTGTAGTGCTCGCTTTTGCCCCCTGATACACGGCACCCCATGAGCAACGTCACCGCCTGCCGCCCTTCGGGAAAGAGATCCACGTCGAAACCGATATCCCGGCGAGCCAGTTCGACGAGTTCAACCACGCCTTATCGGCGCTCGTCGCCGGCGAGCGGCCGCAGATAGATGCCCTGGCGCGGGAGGAAGGCGAGATCGTCAGCCGCGCGATGGCCGCCCTGCGCCGGATCGAGGACGCCATCGAGGCCCACCCCGGCACCGGGCAGGCGCGCCGGCTGGTGAAGTTCCTGGCCGGGGTCTACAACGGCGAGGACTACCCGTTCGATCTGGGTGAGCTGCGCGCCCTCGACACGGCGCTCGCCAACGCCTGCCTCGATTATCTGAACTACGACCGCTTGGGCAAGCGCGAGGTCCACAAGCATCTCACGAACGGCGATCGCGATCTTCATCGCTGGCTGAAGCGCTACGACCTCCTGCCTCGCGATTCATGATCGACCCGTGCGCGAGTCGCTCTCCGAGGCGGAGATCAAGCGGCTGGCCGGGCGCCTCGCCTCGATTACCAATCCCGGCGCGCTGGCCCTCGAGGTGGTCGACGACCTCTTCTGCACCCCCATCGCAAGCCCCAGCCTGATCATGCCGCAGCAATACCTGCCGGTGATCCTGGGGGGCACTTTGGGCGAGGGCGGACTGCTCGGGAACCTCGCGGGTGGTGCAGGAGATGATGGCGCTGCTCATGCTCTACTGGAATGACGTCGCACACGACCTCGAGCACGAGACCGTGCACCTAGCCTACATCGAGGAGCCCCGGCGTCGACGGGATACCGGGACGTACCTGGGCGCGCGGCTACATGCGCGGCACGCGCCTCTCGTCGGACGGGCGGAGCGGCAAGAAGTACAAGCGCTGCTGCGGACGCGAGGGTTCGGAAGACGCTGCCCTTCACTGAGGCGCGCATGATCAAATCCTGGACCGTCGATCTACGGCATTTCTTGCTGCCGGACGGCAAGCCGGCGCCACTCCCGCCGCGCGCTCAGCGACTCTTCGAGTACTGGACAGAGATCGTCTCCCAGGCCACCCAGTACGAC
>JBOHZT010000031.1:0-17204 GCA_050738535.1 Steroidobacteraceae bacterium | reverse complement strand
CAGACGATCCGCTCGCATCTCCGCCCATGAGTCGCGGAGCTCGTCCTCGCGAGTGCGCTCGTTCCGCGGCGCGGTGAAGGCCTCAAGCAGCGTCGAGTCCGATAGGTCCGCCGGCGTCGGACCGGGTGTTGATGCCGGCGCCGGCGCCGGCGCGGGGCTCGCGACGGCCGCAGCAGCCGCCGCAAGCGGCGGAACGGCGCCGGCATCGACCGGAGCCGGAGCAGTCTGCGCCGGAACGACGCGAGCTGCGGGACCCGAGCTCCCGGCTCGAGCCGGGTCCGGCGTGCTCCACGCGCGCCGTGCGTCCGGCGTGCCCGGCGCGGCTTCGCGCGCCAGCGCAGAGGAGTCCTGCCGCCGACTGGCCACGCTCTCTCTCGGCCGGATGGCCGGCGCGGTCGCATCGAGCTCCAAGGTGTCGTTGAGCGCCGCATCGAGGGAATCGATGATCTCCCCCATGCTGGAGGGGCGCCGCTCCGCGCGCTTCGCGAGCATCGCCATCACGAGCGCCAGCAGCCGCCCAGGCGCCTGATGCGCAGGCTCGAGCCGCGGCACCGGCTCCTCGAGCATCCGCTGAAGCTCGAAGTGCGGGTGGTGCGGCGGGTGACCGGACAGCAGCTCGTACGCGAGCGCCCCAAGCCCGTACACGTCGTCCGAGACAGCCGCAGGAGCGCCGCGCAGCTGCTCCGGGCTCGCGGTGAACGGCGAGTGTCCCGTGACGCATTCGGCGGGCGAGGCTGCTGCCGGCCCGGCATCATTCCCGGCCATCCCCGGCGGAGAGTTCGCGCGCTTCGGCGACGCAACGCAAAGCGCAGCGAGCCTGGCAGACACGCCGAAGTCGGCGACCTTCACGTGGCCGCGCGCATCGAAGAGCACGTTCCCGGCCTTGAGGTCGCGGTGCACGACGCCTCGCCCGTGCATGTGCTCGAGTGCGGCCGCCACCTCGAGCAGCACCGGGACGATCTCGAGATAGCTCACGCTGCGCAGGCGCCGCAGATCCCCGCCGGGCGCCAACTCCATGGGAAGGGCGACGACGGCCTCGTCCCTTTCCGGCGGATAGACCTTCAGGATGAACGGATGATCGAGGTGGCTCGCGATCCCATATTCACGCTGGAGCGCATCCCAGGCGCCCGGCGTGCGCGCGAACTCAGGATCGAGAATCTTGAGCGCAATTTCGCTGCCCCGCGCGTGATCGCGCGCCCGCCACACCTCAGAGCGCCCTCCCACGCCCAGCCGGCCGAGGAGCGTGTACCGGCCACACACGCAAAGATTGTTGGCGGCGGCTGACATTCGGCTGGGGCTCAGGCTTCGCTCCACTTCGAGCTGGTGAGATGCTTCCGGAAGCCTCGGCCTTAGCAGGCGCCATGCCTGGGCCCTGGGGGCACCTCGATCAGAGCTCGGCAGTATGCACCGGCATCATCCCGGGATGTAGACCGGGCATGGAATCGCCATGTTCCGTCAAATTCCGAGGTCGAGCTGCCCGCAGAGCGTCGGCGGCCGGAAGCGCGTGGTCGAGAGCCGTAGGCTGCGCCGCCCTGCCTCGAGGCCGCTGCGCGAGCATGCGAGCCGGAAGCGAGTCGCGAGCAGCTCGGCGAAGGGACCGGCGCCGCGCATTCGCGAGCCGAAGCGGGGATCGTTGTCGCGGCCGCCCCGCAGCTCGCGGAGCAGCGACATCACGTGCTGCGCGCGTTCCGGGAAGTGCTCGGCCAGCCATTCCCGAAAGAGCGCGCCCAGATCGTGGGGCAGCCGCAGCAGCACGTAACCGGCGCTCGCCGCGCCGGCGGCCGCGGCAGCACCGATGATCGCCTCGAGCTCGCGATCGGTGATGGCCGGAATCACGGGAGCGACGAGCACGCCCACCGGAATCCCCGCGGCGGCGAGTTGCCGCACCACGCCAAGGCGCGCAGCGGGCGCTGCGGCGCGCGGCTCGAGAATGCGCTTCAGCTCCGCATCGAGCGTCGTGATGCTCACCGCGACGCTCGCCAGGCCGTCACGGGCCAGGCCGGCGAGCAGTTCGAGGTCGCGCAGGATCAAGGTTCCCTTCGTGACGATCGATACCGGGTGCTTGCATTCTGCGAGCACCTCCAGGACCGAGCGGGTCACCCGCAGCCGCTTCTCGACCGGTTGATAAGGATCCGTGTTCGCGCCGAGAGTGATGGGCTTGCAGACGTACTTCGGGCGCCCGAGCTCCTCGCGCAGCAGACGCGCGGCGTCGGCCTTGTAGAAAAGCCGCGTTTCAAAATCCAGGCCCGAGGAGAGCCCGAGGTAGGCATGGCTCGGGCGGGCATAGCAGTAGACGCAGCCATGCTCGCATCCCCTGTACGGATTGATGGAATACTCGAAAGGAATGTCCGGCGAGTCGTTCCTGGAGATGATCGAGCGCGCGCGGTCCGGCTCGACGCTCGTCGCGATGCTTGCCGGCACCTCCTGCCGGTACCAGCCGTCGTCGACCGCCTCGGTCTGCAGCGCCGCGAACCGGCCGTCGGGGTTCGAGAGCGCGCCGCGGCCTTTGAGTGGGGAACGCATATCCGGAACTGTAAATCCATACAGGCACGAGGTAAAGCCCGTACAGGGGCTCGCCGCGCGCGAAGGCGGCGTTGTGCGCGGCTAATCCTCTGCCGTCACTTGCACCGAGTCGATCACGGCCTGCAGCGTCTCGGGATCGACCGGCTTGACCAGATGCTGATCGAAGCCGGCCTCGCGCGCTCGCGCGCGGTCGGATTGCTGGCCATAGCCCGTGATGGCGACGAGCCGCATGCGCTCGATGAGGTGCTGCGAGCGCAGCTGGCGCGCGACCTCGTAGCCATCCATGCCGGGCATCCCGATATCGAGCAGGACGACGTGCGGCCGGAACGCCCGCGCGGCCTCGAGCGCATCCTGCGCCGCGTGCACGCTGCGCACTTCGTGCCCCTCCAGAGCAAGCAGCATCGCGACGCTCTCGGCCGCATCGACGTTGTCGTCGACTACCAGCACTCGAACGCGCGTCGCGGGCTCCGGCGACTCGACGGGCAACGCCTGCTCGGACACGATCGCGGTGCCGCCGCGCAGCAGCGGCAGGGATACCACGAACTCGCTTCCGCCCCCGGTACCCGCGCTCAGCGCTGCCACGCTTCCGCCGTGCATCTCGACGATCTTCTTGACGAGCGTGAGACCGATTCCGAGGCCGCCTTGCGCACGGTCGAGGGTGCGGGCGCCCTGCGTGAAAAGGTCGAACACATGCGGCAGCAGGCTCGGCGCGATGCCGATGCCCGTATCGCGAACCTTGATGGCGACCCTCTCACCCTCGAGCGCGGCCTCGATCCAGATGTGGCCGCCCTCGGGCGTGTACTTCGCCGCGTTGATGAGGAGATTCGCGAGCGCCTGGGCGAGGCGCGTCAGATCCGCATCGAGCGGCAGGGGATCGTCGGGCAGATTCACCGCGAGCTGGTGCTTGCGCTCGCGCAGGATGGGACGGCTCGTCTCGAGCGCATGGCGCACCACGTCGCGCAGATCGATCGGCGCCTTCTCGAGCATGATCCGCCCGCGCACGATCCGCGACACGTCGAGCAGGTCGTCCACCAGCCGCGTCAAGTGCCGCGACTGGCGCTCGATGACCGAGCGCGACCACTCGAGCTTCGGATTGCCCTTGGCATGCAGACGCAGGATCTGTGCGGCGTTGCGGATCGGCGCGAGCGGATTGCGCAGCTCGTGGGCGAGCATCGCGAGGAACTCGTCCTTGCGCTGGTTCACTTCCTGCAGCGCCTCCTCCGCATGCTTGCGCTCGGTCACGTCGAGATGGATGCCGAAGACGCGCGCGCTGCCGGCATTCGGCACGGCGCCCACCTTCGAGTGGATCCAGCGCCGTCCCTGCGCCGGATGGTGGTACCGGTACTCGAATTCCCGCGTGCCGGATTCCCGGCAGGCCTCTAGCGCGGCGACGACGGCGGGCACGTCCTGCTCCTCGATGCGCTCGAGAAGCTCGCCGAGGCGGCGCGGCCCGCCGGGCTCGATGCCAAGGAGCACGCCGCACTCGGGCGAGAGGTAGCACTCGTCCGTCCGCGGGTCCCACTCCCAGGCGCCGACCCGCGCCACCGCTTGCGCGAGACGCAGCCGCT
Source organism: Steroidobacteraceae bacterium (assembly GCA_050738535.1). GTDB lineage: Bacteria > Pseudomonadota > Gammaproteobacteria > Steroidobacterales > Steroidobacteraceae > JASHUC01. Next base: position 13,113 of record JBOHZT010000031.1, on the reverse strand, counting down.
CCTCGCTCGCGGCGAGCGCCCGATCGGCGCGCGCTTTCTCGAACGCCGGCCAGACGATGTCCGCGACCCGCTCGGCGAGCTCGATCTCCGAGGACGACCAGCGGCGCGGCTGCGCCGAGACGATCGCGAGCTGCGCGACCGGCAGGCCGCCGCGCAGCAGCGGAACGGAGATGAGCGCGCCGATCGCGCCGAGGTCGAGCTCGCTCGTGTCGAGCTTCGTGGCCCGCCCGTCGTGCTGCGCGTCGTAGACGACCGTCACCACGCACTGCGGGGACTGCAAGGCGAGCAGGCCGTAGCTTTCGAGGGGAACGGTCGAGATGTCGATCCGCGAGTCGTCCCCCTCGCTCTGGGTCAGGAGGATCGCCTCCTGCGCTTCCCGGTCGAGCTCGGCGAGAATCGCGCGCGCGCCGCCTAGCCGCTCGCGCAGGCGCACCATCGCCGTGCACACGAGATCCTGCGGCTCATCGATGCGCGCAAGCTCGGAGGAGAGTGACAGCAGGAAGGCGCTGCGCTCGTGGCTTTCCTTGACGGCATGCACATCGGTCGCCGTCCCGAGCCAGCGGGTGACCGTGCCGTGCTCGTCCCGCATCGGATGCGCCTGGATGAGATGCCAGTGGTACACGCCGTCGTGGCGGCGCAACCGGGCTTCGACGCTAAAGCCGCTCTCCCGCGCCTGCGCCTCGCGCCAGAGCGTGCGCACCCGGCGCCGATCGCGCGGGTGCACGAGCCTGCGGCCCGCGGCGCCGGAGACGAGATCCCGCGGACCGAGCCCCGCATAGCCGAGCCCACGCTGGTTGATGAACTCCAGCTTGCCGTCGCGGCCATGCACCCAGACGATCTGCGGCAACGTCTCCGCGAGCAGATGGAAGGCAGGCGTCCTGGCGGTGGCGCGGCCGTTGATTGCGGCTGCCATCCACTTACCTCGATCTTTCAGCCACTCACGACGTTTCGCGTCAACCGCCGCGACGCGCGAGCTCCGTGCGCGGTATCCAGCAATTCCCATGCCGCAGCGCGAGCCCGGCGCTGACGGCGACGCCGAGGCCCAGATCTAGGCCCGCGGGGGAGGGGGGTGCGAGGCCGAGGCCGAGGGCGGGGGCGCGATGCGAGGGCGGAGGGGGCGGGGGCCAGCGCCCCTTCAGGCAAGCCCGACCGAATCGGACAGAATCATCGTGAGCGCGAGCAGGCAGCAGCCCGCGAGCGTCAAGTTGCGGCGCAGCCTCAGGTAGTCCCCGGGCAGTTCCTCGCCGACGCTGCGGTGCTCGTAGAGCCAGAACATGCCGAGCGCCACCACCAGGAGCGCGAGGCCGCGCTGGCCGCTCAGTACCACGCTCGCCGCCGCACACACGCCGGGCAGGACGGCACCGACAATGCGTCCCGGGGTCCATTCGAGACGGCCGGCGAGCGCCAGGCCCCAGTGGATCGCTCCGAGCGACGCCAGCACGACGGCGCCGTAGGCAAGCGCGACCTCCTGAGCGAGATACCGCCACTCGTAGCTGTGCAGGAAGGCCATCGCGAGGGGGCACAGCACGAACGGCACCATGCCGGCATAGGCCGCGAGCTCGGCCGTGCTGCAGAGCGAGCTTCGCTGCGGGTCGGACGGTGGGTTCACGAGCGCATGCTAGAGTATCGGCGGAACGCGAGGAGGTCCCGGATGAGGGCTGCGAAGGTTCTGCCCATCTTCGGGCTCATCTGCTGGACCGCGGCATGGGCCCAGCTATCGCTCAAAAGCCCGGAGTCGATCAAGGTCGGACTCTCGGTTTTGAGTCAGGTCGTCGCGAGCACCGGTCAATCGATCGCGGCTCGCCGCTACGATCGGCTGCCTGCCGAGGCGAACGAGCTCGAGGCCGGACTCGACGAAGTGCAAAAAGGGCTCGGCGATCCGCAGTCCGAGCTCAGTCTGAGGGTCGGGCTGTTGACGGCCAAGGCTCGCGTCGCCGCCGGTGCCCTGAGCGAGGCTTACCGCGCCGACCGCGCGTCGATGCTCCCGCTCGCACAGCGGCAGCTCGCGGAGGCGGTGCGCTCGATCATCGCGCTCTTCCCGGAGCGCCTGCGGCCCGCCGAGCCCTCTCATCCGCCGAGGAATAGCCGGTAGGCCGGATTGCCCGTCTCGTCGCTGTACGGGTAGCGCAGCGCGTCGAGGTGCTGCGCCAGGGCGCTGCGCTCCGGCGCAGGCACTTGGATGCCGGCGAGCACTCGCCCATAGTCCGAGCCATGGTTGCGGTAGTGGAACAGCGTGATGTTCCAGCGCGCGCCGACCGCCTCCAGGAACTCGAGCAGCGCGCCGGGACGCTCGGGAAACTCGAAGCGGTAGACGCGTTCGTCGGCGATACCGGAAGCGTGGCCGCCTACCATGTAGCGCACGTGGAGCTTGGCCACCTCGTTGTCCGTCATATCTTGGACGGTGTAGCCGCCCTCGCGCAGCCGGCGCACCGTGTCCTCGCGGTCCGCGCGCCCTTGCGTCAGCCCGAAGGCGACGAAGACCCGCGCGTGGCTCGGGCTCTCGTAGCGATAGTTGAACTCGGTGACGCTGCGCTTGCCGAGCGCCCGGCAGAACGCGAGGAAGCTCCCCGGCTGCTCGGCGATCTCGACGGCAAGCAGCGACTCGCGGCCTCCCCCGATATCCGCGCGCTCCGCGACGTGCCGCAGGCGATCGAAGTTGATGTTGGCGCCGCTGTTCACCGCGACGACCCGCTTGCCCCGCCAGCTCTCCCGGCACAGGCACTTCTTGATGCCGGCGACGGCGAGCGCCCCCGCGGGCTCGACGATCGAGCGCGTGTCCTCGAATACGTCCTGGATGGCCGCGCAGATCTCGTCGGTGCTCACCAGCACCATCTCGTCGACGGCCTCGCGCGCGATCGCGAACGTCTCCTCGCCGACGCGCTTGACGGCGACGCCGTCCGCGAAGATGCCCACTCGATCGAGGGTCACGCGGCGCCCCGCCTGGAGCGATTCGTACATGGCGCTCGCGTCCTCGGGCTCGACGCCGATCACCCGCACGCGCGGATAGAGATACTTGATGTACACCGCGATGCCGGCGATGAGGCCGCCTCCGCCGACCGGCACGAAGATGGCGTCGAGATTGCCGCCCGTCTGGCGCGCGATCTCCATCCCGATCGTGCCCTGGCCCGCGATCACGTCGGGGTCGTCGAACGCATGGACGTACGCGAGACCTCGCTCGCGCGCGAGCGCCAGCGCACGCTCGAACGCGGTCGCATAATCGTCTCCGTGGAGCACCGTCTCCCCACCGAGATCGGCGACCGCCTGGACTTTGATGCGCGGGGTGGTCTGCGGCATGACGATGACCGCGGGAATGCCGCGCCGCCGCGCGGCGAGCGCGACGCCCTGCGCGTGATTTCCCGCCGAGGCGCAGATGACACCGCGCTGGGCGACCGCGTCCGAGAGATGCGCGATCTTGTTGTAGGCGCCGCGAAGCTTGAAGGAGAAAACGGGCTGCAGATCCTCGCGCTTCAAGAGCACCTGCGCGCCGAGGCGCTGCGAGAGCCGTGCGGCGGGCTCGAGCGGCGATTCCATGGCGACGTCATAGACCTTGGACTTGAGGATGCGCTCGATGTACGGACTGACCACGGGGATGCTTCGATCGCGAGGAGATGCGAGAGCTTAGCGTATTCCTCGAGCGGCCGGACGCCGCGGCGCCTCGCGCCCGGCTGCGGCACGAGCGGACGTCATCGCGCCTGCGCGTCCCGGGACGGCGCGAGGAACACGCGCAAAACCTCCGCTGTGCGCGCCGCTGCACGCCCGAAGGGATCGATCTCGCTCAGCTCGAGGAGCTTCGAGGTTCGGATCAGATCGCGCGCGCGCGAGGCCGCTTCGCGGTCCTCGTCTCCGGCATGCAGGATCAGCGTCGGCTGCCGGATCCGGCCGAGGCGCTCGCGATACGGATCCTCGTACACCGCCTGCCGCGGCATCCCGGCGCACACCAGGCGACGGACGGCAGCAGGGCGCGCGAGGGCGAGGTCCACCGCGACGAGCGACCCGTCGCGATAACCGATCACGTCGATCTGCCGCACCCGCATGGAATCGAGAAAATCCTCGAGCGCCGCCGCCTGCTCCTGTGCGCGGGGCGGCGCCGAGGCCGGATCGGAATTCCCGCAGCCCGGCAGATCCGGCGCATAGACGGAGCAGTCGCGGCCGATGAGCGGCAGGATCTCCCGGAAGAGCGCGCCCGAGGCGCCGCTCGGATGAATGGCAAGCAGCGACGTGCCCTCATCGAACCCGCCGCCGGACGGGATCGCGTTGTGCACATGCAGCTGCCCGTAGCGGCACTCGAAGTAGCCTCTTCGAATGCGCGGCGCAGCGCGCGGAACCGCGTGATCTGTGATCGTTCCCTTTGCCATCGATCCCCCGCAAGAGCATATTGCGGCGCTCCCAGATATTTTATCCGGATCGGCGCCGAGCGCCGCGGTATTGCTCGAAACACGATGAACACCCGTGTCGCGCTGTGCGCGGTCGCCGCGCTTCTATGCTCAACACGAGCTCTGGCGGGCACTTATCTCGAAGCGTCGCGCACCGACCTCGCGCGGCCGCTCGACCCGCCCGCGACGGAGCGGATGTGGTTCGCGGGAGGGAGCTTCCGCCTGGAGAACGAGAGCGGCAGCGCCGTCGAGATCTTCAAGGACGAGGCGCTCTATCTCCTGCGGCCGCTCCGCAAACGCTACGCCGAGTACGAGGAGGTGCGCGACGCACGGTCCGGCACGCAGCGGGTGGCCACCGAGACCTCCCGGACCGAGACGGTCTTCGGACGCACGTGCACCGTGTGGGAAATCACCGCGAACGGGGCGGAAGCGCAGGAGCTGTGCGTGGTGCCGGCCGCATCCATCCCGCATGGCATGCAGATCCTGGACGAGATGCGCAAGGTCGGCGCACTCGTCGAGGCGCGGGATCTCGCCACACGACTCAGCAATTCGGCCGCCGCGACCTGGGCCAATCTCGACCTCGTCAAGGGCATTCCCGTGCTCGCGCGGCAGTTCCATGACGGACACGCGGTGACGGAGACCGAGGTGACGGCCATTCGAGCCGACAAGGTGCCCCTCAACGCATTCGACCTGCCGGCCGGCTATAGGCGTCAGCAGATTGCGCAGCGAGACCACATCTGAGCGCCCGCCGCGTCGCAAGTCTCACCGCCGGCGCCGGGCGCCGCTCTGCCTCGTGGTCTTCGCCCGCCGGACCCGCCTCTTCGCGCTCGAGCGTTTGCGACCCGGGCGCGATGACGCGTTGCGCGGGCGCGGCGCGGACCGACTCGACGTCCGGCTAGCTGCTGCGCGAGCGCCCGACCTTTTGCGGCGAGTCTTGCTCGCGGCCGATCCGGACCTGCCCACGCCGGCTTTGCGCGTCGGCGATTTGCGCGCAGCGGACCCGCGCACGGCAGACTTCCGTGCCGCAGGCTTGCGTGCCGCAGGCTTGCGTGCCGCAGGCTTGCGTGCCGCAGGCTTGCGTGCCGCAGACTTGCGTGCCGCAGACTTGCGCACGGCGGACTGAGCTGGCCGGCGCACCGCCGATTTGCTCACGCCCGGCCTGCGCCGAGCCGGCCTGCGTGCAACTGGTTTGCGTACGGCTGCTTTGCGCGGCGAAGCCTTGCGCGGGCTCGCGGCCCCGCGCGACGCAGGCTTGCGAGCGGCCGCAGCCTCGGCCGCTTGCGGCGCTTCCTGGTTGGCGGCGAGAGCCGCCCCCGCAGGGTCCGTGAGCTGCACGACCCACGAGCCGCCCGGCACCTGATGCGGACCGTCGACGACGTGGCCTCCTGCGGCGTCCACGGACTTCGCGACAGCGTCCGCGCTCGATACCCGCACATACGGCAACCAGCCCAGCCGGGGCGCCGCCATGCTCGCAGGCCGGTCGAACATGCCCCCGAGCGGGCGGCCGTTGTGGCCGAAGATGAGGTAAGGGCCCATGCTGCCCATGTCGTGCACACCGAGCTGTTCCCAGCCGAAGAGCTCGCGATAGAAACGGAATGCGGCGACATGATCGGGGGATGCGAGCTCGTGCCAGACGAACGCCTCGGCCACCGGTTGCTCGCCGCTCCAGCGCTCGGGAGGGGCGAGGATGCCGAGCAGAGCCGACTGCGGATCCGCGAGCACCGCATAGCGGCCGCCGTCCGGTAACGGCGTGGCCGGCGTGACGATCCGTCCCGCGAGCCGCTCGACGCTCGAGAGCGTCGCATCGAGATCCGCGACTGCGACGTAGGAAAGCCAGCGCGAGGCTCCGTCCTGCGCGCGCTCCTCGGCCGGCATCCGCATCATTCCACCCGCCGGACCTCTCGAGGACAACCAGACGGTGTAGGAGGAATCCTTGCGCCACGCCTCGGAGCGCCAGCCGAACACCTGGCGATAGAAGACGGCAGCGGCAGCGGGGTCGATCGTCTCGAGCTCGTGCCACAGGAACTGTCCGTGGATATTGGAACTCGTCATCTGCGCCTCCCCTTGCACGGCCTTAGTGCCGTGCGCCCGTGTCGCCCATGCCGATCACCACTGCCCGACGTTGAGCATCGACGTCCAGGGCTCCGCTGCGGCGAGCGAAGCACCTTTCTGGAGCAGCTCGATGGAAATCCCGTCCGGAGAGCGCACGAACGCCATGCGCCCGTCGCGCGGCGGCCGATTGATGGTGACGCCGTGCTCCATGAGCCGCCGGCACAGCGCGTAGATGTCCTCGACCTCGTAGGCGACGTGGCCGAAGTTGCGCCCCGCGGGGTAAGCCTGCGGATCCCAGTTGTGAGTGAGCTCGATCTGGGCCGCGGCATCGCCCGGCGCCGCGAGGAACACCAGCGTGAACCGGCCCTGCGGGAAATCCTTGCGGGTGACCTCCTCGAGCCCGAGCGCGCCGCAATAGAACGCGAGCGAGGCCTCGAGATCGGCGACGCGCGCCATCGTGTGCAGGTACTTCATCTAAAACATCTCCGAGGGTCCGGGAGTCTTGATGGCCACCTTGCGCCGGGAGACGATGAAATCGCCGGTGATCATCTCCTCGTACGGTTGGCCCGGCCCGACCATCGGGTACACGCCGGCGTCCGGATCGATCATCACCTCGAGGAAGGCGGGCCCGGAGAAGCCGATGAATTCCTCCACCAGGCGGGGCACGTCGTCCTTGCGGCTCAGGCGCTCCGCGAACGCGAACCCGTCGGCCTGCGCCGCCTTGATGAAGTCCTTCTTGTGCAGCGACTTGTCGCTCGCGGAGAGCCGTCCCTTGAAGAACAGCTTCTGCCACTGCTTGACCATGCCGTCGCCGCAGTTGTTGAGCACCATGACCTTGACGGGCAGATCGTACGTCGTGACCGTCTCCAGCTCGCCGATGTTCATGCGGATGCTGGCATCGCCGTCGACGTCGATGACGAGCCGGTCGGGATGCGCGACCTGCGCGCCGATCGCCGCCGGCAACCCGAATCCCATGGTGCCCATGCTGCCGGAGGTGAGCCACAGGCGCGGCCGCCGGAAATCGCAGTACTGCGCGGCCCACATCTGATGCTGCCCCACGCCGGTGCTCACGATCGCCTCGCCCCGCGTGCGCCGGTTGAGCTCCTCGAGCACGTAGTATGGCTGGATGAGCGGGCTCGCCCGGTCGTAGTTCATGACGTGGACGCGCTTCAACTCGGCGAGGTGCGCATGCCACGCGCCGTAATCGGGCTTGAAGCTCGCACGCAGGCCGTACGCCGTGAGCACCCGCAGCGCATCGGCGAGCAGCCCGACGTGGTGCCACTGCACCCGCTTGACCTTGTTGACCTCGGCGCGATCGATGTCGAGCTGCGCGATGCGCCGCGCGTTGTGTGCGAACTTGGCGGGTAGCGTCGCGACGCGATCGTCGAAACGCGCGCCGGCGGTGATGAGGAAATCGCAATCCTCGACCGCGTAGTTCGCGAACGCCGCGCCGTGCATGCCGAGCATCCGCATCGCGAGCGGATGCATCGTATCGAAGGCGCCGATTCCCATGAGCGTCGTCGTCACCGGAATGCCGAACGCGAGTGCGAATTCCGCGAGCGCCTCGGAGGCCGCCGCGTTGATGACGCCGCCCCCCGCGTAGATGAGCGGGCGGCGCGACTCGCCGAGCATCTCGAAGAACCGCTCGGCCGCGCCCGCGGAGAGCGTCTCGCTCGCGAGGGACACCATGCGGCCGCGGTAGCCAGGGATCGCAAGAGCGCCGCTTCCGACGAACGCGCCTTCCCAGTTCTGCACGTCCTTCGGCACGTCGACCACCACCGGGCCGGGTCGCCCGGTGCGCGCGACCTCGAAGGCCGTGCGCAGAGTGGCCTCGAGCTTTGCAGGATCGGTGACGAGGAAGACATGCTTCGCGACGGCGCTCATGAGCGCGGGAACCGGCGCTTCCTGGAACGCATCCGTGCCGATGGCGGCTCGCGCCACCTGTCCGCAAATGACGACGATCGGGATCGAATCCGCCATGCAGTCGCGGACCGGAGTCACGGTGTTGGTCGCGCCCGGACCGGAGGTGACCAGGCACACGCCCACCCGGCCGCTCGCGCGGGCATAGCCCGCGGCCATGAAGCCCGCGCCCTGCTCGTTCGCGGGGACGATGAGGCGGATCGGCCGACCGCCGCGGGACTCGCGCTCGTTGTGCAGGAAGATGGCATCGTAGGTCGGCAGGATCGCCCCGCCGCTGTAGCCAAAGATCGCCTCGACCTCCTCGTCGACGAGGACCTGCACTATCATCTGCGCGCCGCTCATACGCCGGCCCGCGAGGGGATGCCCGCCTGCGCGGGCCAAAGCACTGGAATCGATCATGGGAGCATCAAAGCCTAGCAGCGGACGAGCCCTTGGGGCTACAGTTTACCGGCTCGCCTCCCCTGCCGCGAATTCGACCGATCACGGACCCATGCGCCATATCATCGCGATCCTGCTCCAGAACGAGGCCGGCGCGCTCGCCCGAGTGGCGGGCCTTTTCTCCACGCGCGGCTACAACATCGAATCCCTGTCCGTCGCGGCGACGCAGGATCCGACCGTCTCGCGCGTGACGCTCGTCACGGAGGGCTCCGACCTGGTGATTCAGCAGATCGTCAATCAGCTGCACAAGCTCATCGACGTGGTGCGGATCGAGGACATGACGCGCGGCGAGCACCTCGAGCGAGAGCTCGCCCTGCTCAAGCTGAAGGTCACCTCGGCCAGCCTCACCGACACCCTGCGCGGCTGCGTGGCCCGTGCCGGCGGGCGGGTGCTCGATCCGTCGCTCGACGGCTTCGTGGTCGAGCTCACCGCGAGCGAGGCCGAGGTGAATGCGTTCATCCGCGAGATCGCCTCGCGCGCCGAGCTGTGCGAGGTCGTGCGCAGCGGCGCGCTCGGCGTCGGACGCAGCGGCCACTCGCTCGACGCACAGCGGACACGGTGAGATCAAGTGGAGCGCGCGCGAGTCCTCATCGTCGACGATCTGCCGGAGAAGCTCCTCGTATACCGCACGGTGCTCGAGGAGCTCGACGCCGAGCTCGTCATCGCGCGCTCCGGCACGGAGGCGCTCAAGCGCATCCTCAACGACGATTTCGCCGTGATCCTGCTCGACGTGAACATGCCCGGCATGGACGGGCTCGAGACCGCCTCGCTGGTGCGCCGTTACAAGCGCTCCGAGCGCACGCCGATCATTTTCATCACCGCCTACGCCGACGAGATGCAGACCTCGCGCGGGTACGAGCTCGGCGCGGTGGATTACATCCTCTCGCCCGTGATTCCCGAGGTGCTGCGCTCGAAGGTGCGCGTGTTCATCGATCTGCATCGCGCGCATGCGGAGCTCGCCGGGTCGCACCAGGATCTCGAGCGGCGCGTGGCCGAGCGCACGCGCGAGCTGGAGTCGAGCAACGAGCGGCTCCAGGCGGAGATCGAGGAGCGCGGCCGCATCGAGCGCGAGCGCGAGGCCCTGCTCGGGCGCGAGCAGCTGCTGCGCGCGGAGGCGGAGGAGCTCTCCCGCCTCAAGGACGAATTCCTCGCGACCATGTCGCACGAGCTGCGCACGCCGCTCAACGCCATCTTCGGCTGGATCACGCTGCTGCGCACGCGCCGGCTCGACGGGCCGACCGAGGAGCGGGCCCTCGAGACCATCGAGCGCAACGCGCGCGCGCAGAAGCGGCTCATCGAGGATCTGCTCGAGGTGTCCCGGGTCGTGACGGGGAAAGTCACGCTCGAGCTGGCAGCGGTCGACCCGCGGCGCATCCTCGAAACCTCGATCGAGACGATGCTCCCGGCGGCGCACGCGAAGGGTATCGCGCTCGTCCCGCTGCTCGACACCGGGGTCGGCGTCCTGCGGGGCGATCCGGCGAGGCTGCAGCAGATCATCTGCAATCTGCTGTCGAACGCCATCAAGTTCACGCCGATGGGCGGACGCGTCGAGATCCTGCTCTCGCACCGCGACGGCGAGGCGGAGATCTCGGTACGCGACAGCGGCAAGGGCATCGCCCCGGAGTTCCTGCCCTACGTGTTCGACCGTTTTCGGCAGGAGGACGGATCGATCAGCCGGCGCCACGGCGGCCTCGGGCTGGGGCTCGCCATCGTGCGGCATCTCACCGAGCTGCACGGCGGTACGGCGACCGCGGCGAGCGAGGGCGAAGGACAGGGCGCCGTATTCACGTTGAGGATACCGATCCGGCACGCCGAGCCCGAGCACACGCCGCAGCCCGCGCCGACCGCGCAAGGCACCCCGCGGCTCTCCGGAGTCCATGTTCTGGTGGTCGATGACGATCCAGGCGCTCGCGAGGTGACCGCCCGGATCCTGCAAGGCCTCGGCGCCCGCGTGAGCCTCGCCGGCTCGGGCCCGGCCGCGCTCACGCTGCTCTTCGAGCGTAAGCCGAACATCCTCGTGGCGGATCTCGGCATGCCGGAGATGGACGGCTACGCGCTCATCGAGCAGATCCGCTCGCTCGACCCCCATCTCGGCGGCCGCGTTCCGGCCGTCGCCGTGACGGCCTACGCCTCCTCGCACGACCGCCTGCGGGCGCTGCACGCCGGCTATCAGAACCACATCGCCAAGCCGGTGGAGCCGGAGGAGCTCGCCGCGGTGATCACGAGCCTCGCCGGGCGCAACGAGCGGATGCTCGGCTCCTGAGCGAAAGCCGGCCGGGCAGGAGCGGGTCGCGCCGTCAGGGAATGAGCACGGTCGAGCCGGTCGTGCGGCGCGCCTCGAGATCGCGGTGCGCCTGCGCCGCCTGCTCGAGCGGATAGGTCTGCCCGATGCGGATGCGCACCTTGCGGCTCTTGACGACGGCGAACAGCTCGCGGACCGCAACCGCGAGGCGCTCGCGCGTGCCGGTGTACGCGAAGAGCGAGGGCCGCGTCAGGAAGAGCGAGCCGCGCCTCGCGAGCTCGAGAGGGCTCACCGCCGGAGGCGGTCCCGAGGCGTTCCCGTAGGACACCATCATGCCGAGCGGCCGCAGACAGTCGAGCGACTCCATGAAGGTGTCCTTGCCCACCGAATCGTAGACCACCGCGACGCCCGCGCCCTTGGTGAGCCGCCTCACGGCGTCCGGCAGCGGCTCCCGGCCGGAGATGAGCACGTCTCGGCAGCCGTTGCGGCGGGCGAGCTCCGCCTTGGCCTCGCTCCCGACCACGCCGATCACCCTCGCCCCGAGCGCCCGCGCCCACTGGCCCAGGATCAGCCCGACACCGCCCGCCGCGGCGTGCACCAAAATGGCATCCCTGCGTTGCACCCGGTAGGTGCGGCGGAGCAGGTACTGCGCCGTGAGCCCCTTCAGCATCATGGCGGCGGCCGTGGCGTCGGAAATAGCCGCGGGGAGCTTCACCACCCGCGCGGCGGGCACATTGCGCAGCTCGCAGTAGGCCCCGGGCACCGGATGGACATAAGCGACGCGGTCCCCCACGCGCAGGCTGCGCACCCGGCGGCCGCGGGCGGCGACGACTCCGGCAGCCTCGCGTCCGAGCACCGCGGGAAGCGGCTGGGGATACAGCCCGGTACGGTCGTACACGTCGACGTAGTTGAGCCCGATCGCCGTGTGGCGGATCTGGACCTCATCGGGCGCCGGCGGACCGGGATCGAGCTCCTCGATGACCAGAGCTTCGGGACCGCCGTAGTGATGCAGCCGGATGACCTTGGAACTCATGTGACTCCCGTCACAGAACCCACTCGAGCTCGCGCCATGATACGGTTTCGCGGCGAGGGTGCGAACGGGTTCTTAGGCCGCGGGTCCGCCGACCCGTCACAGTGCGGGCACATCCGCACGCGAGCAAGCCATGTCGCACCCCGCGACGTCTCAACCGATCGGCACCGCCCCGCCTCCGCGCCTTGCGCTCGACGAGATCGCGGCGGCCCTCGAGCAGGTGCAGCAAAAGCTGCAGGCGGCTTTCGTCGCCGTGCACCTCGACGGGGCCTCGAAGTGTCTCGTCCAGGACCTTCCCGGTGCACGCGTGCTCGAGGATCTGTGGAAGCACGGCGTGACGGGGCTTCAGACGCAGGTGCGCGCCACGCCCGACGGCGCCATCGGCACCAACCGGCTGCGCGGGGAGCGCGACGGCCCCGTCTGCGGAAGGCTCATCGCGGTCGCCCTGCACAACGCCGCGGGTGCGATGACGGGCATCCTTGCGGCGGGGCGCACACTCGACCAGCCGAAACTCGGGCCGGAGGACACACGACGGCTGCGCGATCTCTCGGTGCAGATCGAGACGCGTCTCGCGCCGCCCGCGCACTGTCCCGGCCTGCTCGGCTGGTCGGACTTCAAGGAGCATGCGCTCCGCGAGGAAAGCGCCGGCCACGGACCGGCCTGCATCCTCTACGGCGACGTCGATCAGCTCCATGTGCTCAACAAGCTCGCCGGACTCACGGCCGGGGACAAGGCGATCGCCGAGATCGGAACCGCGCTCATCGAGCAACCGCTGCCGAACGGCGCGGAGGTGTGCCACATCTCGGGGGATCGCTTCGCGGTCTACCTGCCGGGAGTCTCGCTCAGCCAGGGCCGTCGGATCGGCGAGCAGCTCTGCCAGGCCGTGAGCGAGCGCTGCGCGGTCTTGAGCGGCCTGCGGACTCGGCTGGCAATCTCGTTCGGAGTCGCGCCCGTGCCCTCGAGCGATCCGGAGCTCACCCAGACGCTCGCCGCAGCGGAGGCCGCCTGCCGCGCCGCGAAGGACCGCGGCCGCAGCCGCGTCGAGGTCTACCAGGACA
>JBOHZT010000030.1:0-17341 GCA_050738535.1 Steroidobacteraceae bacterium | reverse complement strand
GCCCTCGGAAGTGACCTGTTTCATGCGGTCAAGGCGGCGACCGAAGCGCTGAAGGTTGCGCCGGCAAGCGACATCCAAGATCTCAAGGCGGGAAACCCGCAAAAACTCATCATGTTGCGCAACCTGAAGCGTGCCATTGAGGACCTCTCGACGCTCGCGGGCATCAACGTATGAGTAGGTTCGAGTTGTCCAAGCCGATCAACCTTCGCCCATCCCGCACTGCGAGACGAACGCAGCCCGCTTTTCGCGCTCGCCCGGAGTCCGATTACGGTCATATCGGCCACGATACGCGCCTCTTTGTGTGGGAAAGGGACGGCGGTCGGTGCCAGCACTGCGGCTCGACCGAGGACCTTCAGTTCGATCACGTGATCCCGCGATCGCTTGGCGGCTCAGGGCGAGCGTCGAACGTTGAGTTGCTGTGTGGCAGATGCAATCGCAGAAAGGCAGCGATGCTCTGCCCGCCGCCGGCGAGCAATGATGGGGCCTGATCCATGCCTGCTATAGAAATCGATTTTCTTGCTGTCGGTGACGAGAGCAGAAGTGGTGACGCAATTGCGCTGCGATACCAGAAGGTAGGCGGCAGGCATGAGGTCATCGTCTTTGATGGAGGCACCAAGGACTCTGGCGCCAAGTTGGTCGAGCTTGTCCGCGGGACTTACGGAACTAATTTCGTCGATCACGTCGTGAACTCTCACCCAGACGGTGATCATGCATCCGGCTTATCGGTTGTTGTCGAAGAACTCCAAGTGGGCCGACTGTGGATGCATCGGCCGTGGGAGCATGCGGAGCATATCAGACATCTGTTTCACGACGGAAGGATCACGGATGAAAGCCTTGAACGCCGTATCCGTGAAGCCCTCCAGGCCGCGCATGATCTGGAGCAGCTCGCACTGCGAAGGCGAATTCCGATTGCCGAACCATACCAGGGGCAAAAAGTCGGTGAATTTGTGGTCCTGTCACCGCAACGAGAGTGGTACTTGCAAGAATTGGTTCCGAACTTTCGCGGGACGCCAGAGCCAAAACGCGCAGCCGATAGCGTGGCCGCTCAACTACTGAAGGCGTTTGGCGAAGCAAGGATCTGGGTGAAGGAAACACTCAACATCGAGACCCTTGGCTCGGAAGCCGAGACATCAGCGCAAAACGAGAGCAGCGTCGTGATGCTTGGCCAATTTGGTGACAAGAAGTTCTTGTTGACAGGCGATGCGGGCGTTCAAGCGCTCGGGCGTGCACACGCCTTTGCGGCCCACTATCGTATCAGGTTGAACGATCTGTGGGCGATGCAAGCGCCACACCATGGAAGCAGGAGCAATGTCACGCCGGCAATCTTGAACGCTATTAAGGCACAGTATGTAATTGCGTCGGCGGCGAAGAAGGACGACGTTCATCCTCATCGTGTAGCGACGAATGCATTTAGGCGACGGGGGGCAAAGGTGTACGCGACCAATGGCAGCGATCTCCGCCAGCATTTCGGCATGGGTGAACGGTACGGCTACGGGTCAGCCGAAGAGATATCATTTTATACCGAGGTCGAGGGATGATTTCCCTCGACGTGCAGTTCGACAGATATTCGCTTCTCGCGAGGCAACGCCCGGCGTTGTTCATGCTGTTTCCGATTCTGATTGCGGCAGCGGCGGTTTTCCCTTCGCTGAGATCGTGGTGGGCCGCGCTCATCGCGTGTGCGGGAACATGCGGCGTCTCTGTCGCCCTGAGTGAATTCACGCAGGGCGCAGGCAAGCGACTGGAAGCAGCTCTCATCAAGAGTTGGGATGGGCTACCTTCGGTCGCGATGCTTCGTCACAGGGACAAGCGCATAGATAGTATCACCAAGACAAGGTACAAGGTGTTCTTACAGGACTCACCAGCAGGGTTGCGCTTCCCAAGCGCAGCCGAAGAAGAAGCGGACCCCGGAGTGGCCGATGAGGTATATAGGTCTGCGACACGCTGGCTGCTTTCGCAGACCCGCGATATTAAGCGTTATGCACTTCTATTTCAGCAGAACATCAGTTATGGCTTTCGCCGGAACATGTTGGGCCTGAGACCCTGGGGGTTTGGAGCATCAGTCGTTGCACTGACAGCCGTCGGCACGGTCGCAGCTTACCAAGTGATTGTAGGTGGTCCTGTCGATTCAGCTCGGGTTGTTGCGATCCTGGTTGCAGGAGGAGAATTCGGATTTTGGTTGATTGCCGTGCGGCCCGAGTGGGTTAGAATCGCTGCTAATGCTTATGCCTTAGAGCTACTCGGAGCATGCGACTCGCTTCCTGCAGCCGTCAAGTGCAGCCGCGGAGCCGAGGATCAGCGTCTAGCGACAGATGATAGGAGATTCCGCTGAGGTAGATAATCTTCGACATCAACGGTCTCGCCGGCGAGTACCCGCTGATGCAAGGAGGTCAGATCGCCATGGGTGTTCTCGCTGGTTAGGAAGCGAAAGGCGGACGCTGCCACGTACTCGCGTGACAACTCGAACGCCAACCAGCGGCGCTCCTGAGCCTCAGCTACCTGCCCCGTCGTGTTCGATCCCGCGAAGATGTCGAGGACCAGATCGCCCGGTTGCGTAAGCATGCGGATAAAGAACTCGGGAAGCTTTGCCGGGAACCGCGCCGGATGGTGCCTAGCGTTGGTGACCTTGCAGCCTGTCAGAAATTGGCCGTTCGATTCAGTGTTGGGAATCTGTAGTAGGTTCGAGGGCAGTGCACCACCATTGTCTTTGGCGAAGGCCCGGCCGATGTCGTGGCCTGAAGGGCGAAGCTTGGGCGTGTAGAAGGCATCGGGGTCGGCGAGAAGCTTCTTCATACGACTGCTGTAAGGAGCCAGAACCTTGGTTATGTCGGCCTTCGGCCATTCAGACTTGCTGAACCACCAGACTGGGTTGACGGCATCCTTGGCGCGAAGCTTGCGTTTGTTCACCCATTCGATCGGGCTCGGCAGCTTGGAAGGATTGTGCCAGTAGAAATCCTCTGCGAGGAAGAATCCGACCTCATCGCAGAACCGGATGAGGACCCTGAAGTTGTAGAGGCTCCTGGCAGGGACCCCTTTTTGATAGGCCCCGCCGAGGTCGAGCACAAAGCTTCCGTCATCTTTCAAGACGCGGTGGACCTCACGGGCGAAAGCCGTGAGCCAGTCAATGTACCGGGCCTGGTCCTTGTTGCCGTATTCCTTCTGGCGCTGGAGTGCGAAAGGTGGGGACGTGAAGACCAGATCGATGCTAGCTGCCGGTAGACGCGGGAGCAGCTCGAGAGAATCGCCGCAATAGGCCTCCCCCCATCCGGTCGTATAGGCGGGCGAGGCCTTCGTGGGGCGCACGAATCGTGTGGGCATGCGCTAGTGTAGCCTCCGAGTTGATCGGCTGACGAAAGAAACTTAAAGTCTGTAGACCGAGAGTCATCATTAGGCAAGCCTCGAAGTGTGAAAACTTCGAGGAGTCAAGGCCCTGCGCGAGAGACTCTGGCGCGGAATCTTCGCCGACTCCGGGCGGAGCAGGGCATCTCTCAGGAGCAGCTGGCCGACTTGGCCGGACTACACCGCACGTATGTCAGCTCCGTCGAGCGCGCCGAGAGGAACGTCTCCATCGATAACATCGAGCGGTTGGCGAAGGCCCTGAAGGTCGCAACCGCCGATTTGATCAAAGATGGCGGCTGAATGCCCCTCCGATCCCGCGAGGGGCCCTAATGGGCTTCAAGACCGATACCAGCTTCTTGCGATTCCTCACCATGGGTGCGCTCGCCACGCGACACGTCATGGGTCAACTTGCTCAACTCGGCTTCGCCCCGATCGAGCTGGAACGCTACGCGAGTTCCAACAAGATCTGGGTGACCAAGATCAAGCGCCTCCGCCTGCCAGACCTTCTATGCATCCGCACCGGAATGCGGGTCGAGGTACGCGCGAAGTCCAACCTCGAAATCCGAATGAGCCATGCGCCAAGCAACCCAGAGAGGAATTGGGATGCTGGCAGTGCGGACACAGATGTCGTTGCGCTTGTGCCGTGCCGTAACGGTGATACCGGACCCGCTGTTGCCGCCGACGCATGCTTCTTCACCTTCGGTGCGCTCCGGCAATCAGTCGATCCGAACCAGCTTAGTCGGTTAAAGGCGGCGTCGGAGGGGTCTGAGCAACACTTGACATGGCCGACCATTGTGGCCAACCGCCCCGGCGTCGTGCTCGACGTGACCACTACCCGCCTGAGCGTGGAATGGAGGGGTGACGGCAAGCCGCCCCGCCGCCACACGTACGCGCTCAATGGCAAGGCGCCATATGTTAGCCGAGACGACAGGTTCGCAGGCGAGACGCAGTTCCTTGCCGGTACTCCATCCGCTGTTGCCGACCTCCGTCCGTACCTAGCCCAGCAGTATGATCCACTCCGCGACCTCGCGAGCACCGATCGCATCACTCGTTATTCTGCTGCAAAGGCTCTCGCGTTCCGAGACGATCAGCACGCGATGGCTAGACTGCTTCTGGAACGCCAGATCGGCATTGATACGGACTTACGTGTCGCTCTTGAGGTGGCCAACACGGCAGCCGGGTTGGGCGTATCGGCTGCTGCAGATTTCATCCACAACGTCATTCACGGGGACACTGACGGTTCAATGCGGATGGAAGCTATTTTTATTGTTACCGAACTAGGACGTCGTGGACAGACGGCGTTTGCTATCGCCGAACTCGGCAGCATTGCCGGCGATCGTGCGCGTTTCGGCGAGGATGAAGCGCGGCAGGCAGCAGTGTGGGGTCTTGGCCATGCCGGCCTGCGTGCATACGATAAGCTCCTTCCGTACCTGATCGACCCTGAGGAGAACGTTGCGCTTCACGCCGTTGCAGCTTTTGGTCCCGATACCCCGGACGTAGTGATATTGGAACTGATCAATGGAATGCTCGCAGGCGAGCCAATACAAGCCGCTTCCTGTTCAGCAGCCTTGCAGATCATTGGCAGCGATGCTGTCATAGTCGCTCTTTCGTCGGCTGCTGCGGCCGCTCATTCCCGACGTCCCTGGATAATTGCCACTCTTGGACGCCTTGCTGAGCCGAACGTTCGTGCGGCCCTTCAGGGAAATCCGCTACTAACAGAATTGGAACCCTTGTTGTTGGGCTCTTCGCCAGGCAATTGGCTGGCGAGGGAAGATGCCAGCGCTAGTCTCGCCTTCCTGGTAAAGCAGTGCTTATGAGGACTGTTTACACTATCAATCATAGTGTGACAGAGTTGGCGATGCTCCCTCGACCCTCAAGCGGATGCTGGATAGACCGAGCCGCCAGGCCAAAAACACTCTTCATTATCGGGAGGCACATGCGCTCGTTGCTTCCCGCCCGGCGAACGCGATCATTGGTGGATAGTTGTGTCTCCGACGATTACGAATACACCGTGCAGTGTGGGTCGCGTCCTAAGCAGGGCAAGTCCAGGATGTGTGCTCACACACGGCTCAAGACTTTTCAGTTGTGCCCAGAACACACCAACGCTGTCGTCGATGTAAAAGCAACGATGCGCGCCGACGAGGGTCTTCAGTTCCGCGCTGTCGGCATCGAACACTTCGAAGGCGACCTCGGCACCGAGCTGGGAGGTCATCGGATCGAGCAGGAAGATAGGATTTGCGGCGACCGTCGTACGCCCATGCTCGCGGACAATGGAAAGGCAAGCCATGGAGTTTTCCCGTCATGTGGACCACATTGTGCTATTCTTGTGCATGCGATTTCGATAGCGCCTTCAGTCGCTCCATCAGCCCTACCTTTAACTCTCTCATGTTCCGGAAGAAAACCGTTCAGGCGTGATCCTTGGCAAAGCCCCTATACGGACGCGGCGTTCGTTGCGGCCGCCGCCGAGCTGGAAACAGCCTTCCATTTTCGGGCATCCTGGCCTGGGGCTAATGCCCGGTTCCCCTCATCCAGGGTTGAAGGCAGCCGTCTGCTTTCACCCAAATCAGACCCACTGACTTCAGACGATACACTATATGTAATAGTGTAACGCGTGGGGTCAGCGTGGCAGCGTATTGTCCGATCACGTAGTGATCATGGGTCCGGAGAGTAATTCAAAAAAGGCTATGCGGATAGCAAAGACTCTTCAAAATGGTCCGCTTCATTGGCGTCGGTGAAGCGCGGCGATCCAGCGGCTCTTTGCTCGCCAGTTCTGATACGTTTCCCGTGGGAGTACGCTCTCCCCCCGAGGGACCCTCCGGCATGCTGGCACCAGCCGGCCTCCTTGCGTGCGGTGCCGAGGGCATCCGAAGCGGCGATTGCACTACGATACGGGGGCTGGAGCTGCGGCAGGTTCGTTCGGGTTTATCCCCTCCTTTGGCCGTCGCGCCGCGAGGACACGCATCACGTCGTGCAAAGATACCGATCCCGCCCCTCCATCCGAGATCGCTTTAGCCGCGCCATCACTGGCACTCGCCGCTTGGTACCGGCCCAGGAAGAGATCAGCAGCGGCGTAACGGCGACGATAGGTAAGCCAGCGCTGAGCAAGGTGATACGGCCGGTCGTGTAGCATATGGCAGCGCTGGCAGAGACTCTTGAGGTTGCTCAGCCGATTATTGCGCGGGTCGTTGTCGAGGTGCGCCGCGGCGAGCACGACGTGGGTGGTGTGTTGAGGAATGAGCGCCAGAAGATCCGGCCAGCGCGCCCGTCGTCCGTGGCGATCCCTCCAAATCCGCCGCACCGGATCGAACCATCGGCCATCCAGCAGGCAGCGGATCAGGACGGCGTGAGGGCGGCCGCAAATTTCGCACCGGCCGTGAGCACGGCCGAACCGCACCCGCTGGCTGAGTTCCTTCCAGTGTGGCGGATAAAGCGGACGCAACTCGCGGCGGATCGGCATTGCCTGCGCCAGGATCTAAGCCAGACCGAGGAACAGGGCCATGGCGCGGTTAACGGCCACCATGGTCGCATCGTCGACCCGGCCGATGACGGCCCCGATCCGTTCGCGGCGTACTGTTTGCGGCTTATCGACCTGAATTTGAGAGGGTCGCTCCAGGCCGCTGCCTTCGGGGCCGATGGGAATGCGTAGGAGCGGCGCGTCGACCAGATAACTGGTCAGCGGCAGGACCGTGATCGAAGGATGCTCAGCGAACTGATCGGACTGCACAATCAAGGCTGGGCGTGGCTTGCCGTAATCTCCAGGCAGGGAAACGACCACCAGGTCACCCCGCTGCATGGGAAGCTGCCTCCCAGGAGGCAGCTTCCCAGCCTTCGTCCTCGGTCCGGCTGGCGGCGGTTTCGCTGTCGCGGATCAATCGAGATTGGCGGCGGCACTCCTCCGCGAATCCCGGCGCGCGAGTGTCGGGCACCCAGATCTGGATTGGGCGCAACCCGGCCGCCCTGAGCTTGGAGCGGCGGCGCTCGACCCGTTCGGCACGTGATAAGGGCTCGGACATGGCCTACCTCTAACCGCTACATGTAGCGATTCAGCGGGGGAATTGCACGCGGCCTCCACCAGGACGCCGCACGCCATGGAGCAGCCAAGCATGACCCCGCCTCCGGAATGTGTCCCTACACGATCGCCCAGGTATCTTCCGTTCCTGTCCCCCTGCCCTACTCCAGGCGTTCGCCCTCGCGCAGGGCAGCCGCGAACTCCGGACCCATCGTGGCGAAGGCTACGGTGAGAACATCTTTGGCCATGGCCCAGGATGACTGGCTGGCGCGTCGTGCACGACGTGATGGCGGCAGTCGGCCTCGAGGGTGCGCAAGCCTGCCGGGAACGGTCAGACGGAACCCCTGCCCCATACGATGATAAATGATATTAGATATCGTGATGATAGCGGAAAGTGTATATGTATCTACTATTGTAATGATATTAACTATCTGATATATGCTCACTATCGGTAAGATAGTTACTAACGTCCTGATAGCGGATATCTAGGGGGAGTAGTGACGGTGCCAACGATCGTGTTCGCATCGAGTAAGGGCGGCGTCGGTAAGACGACTTCCGCGCTCGCTCTTGCCTTCGTGTTTACCCACGCCAATGCCGCGACCACGCTTATCGACGCAGATCCGAACGCACCACTCACCCATTGGGCCGAGCGGTTCCCCGAAAGCATCCCCAAGGGATTAACGGTGAAGGGGGCAGTAGGAAACAGCGCGGCGCGGGTGATCGACGAAGCTGCGCAACACGACCCGTTCGTGATTGTAGACCTTGAGGGCACGAAAAACGTGGACGTGTCCGTAGGGCTTGGTCGAGCCGATCTCGCTCTTATCCCTATGCAGGGGAGCCAGCTTGACGCGGACGAGGCGGCGAACGTGGTCAAGCTAATTCGCACGCAAGAGGACGTGTTCCGCCGTACGATACCTTTCCGGGTGTTCTTCACCCGGACCTCTCCCGTAATCGAGAGCAAGGGTATGCGCGATATTCGGACGCAGTTGCGGGAGTTCGGCATCCCCTTGCTTCGGACCTCGATCATGGAGCGCGAAGCTTTTCGGGTGCCGTTCCGAGTAGGCGCCAGCTTCTACGAATTGACGCGAGCAGACGTGCGCAATCCCCAGGCTACGATCGAGAACGCAGAAAACTTCGCGGCAGAGGTGCGGGACGTGTTGCTTGGCGGTGACCAGGCCGAAGAGGGGAGGGCGGCGATCAATGGCTGACGAGCGAAAGGTAGCCCGGCTGGACCTATCAGACTTCAAGCCGAAACCGACCGTAACGATGGATATGGCACAGGATCAGGCGGCCATCCGCGAGGGAGAACGATTGGGCTTCACGGGGCGAGGGGAGATCGAGAAGATCGACGGCCGGACACTCAGGCGGAAAGGAAAAAGACAGATGAACATGCGGATTACGCCAGCAGTTCAGCATGCTTTTCGATTGGCCTTGGCGGATTTCCCGGATGCCGATGCGTGCCTTGATCACTTGCTCTCCCTATATCAGCGGTCGCGGTCGGCTTAGGAGATATTAGATATCTTGAAGGTATTAGATATCCACATTGATATCGGCTACTACACCAACCTCCAGTAGTCATTAAGCTAGGCGTTGCTTGTTCTAGGGCGTGTGCGATCAACCTGGGTCACGTCAGGAGCCGTGCGAGCTCTCCCTGTTTGGCTAGGAAAGCGACTGCTTCCCTATCGAAGGATACGAAGGTTTCGCCGCCCAGCCATTTCCCTTCGTAGGCGATAACGCCGTCGGCGAAGTCGCCCCCAGCCTCCAGGAAGGTGAGGCCGGCCTCGACGGCCGGCCGGTCCATGACGACCGTCTTGGTATCGAGCAGGGCACGAATGACCTCGGCTACGTCCCTTTCCGGTAACTTGGCCCCGCGCCGGAGAATCCATGCGAGCTCGCACAGACACGGCGAAGGCACCGCGATCAGGGCCGCCTCTTCGAGGAGCTTTCGGGCGGCGCGGCACTGTTCTGGGTCATCCCGGAGGACGGCGCGCACGAGCACGTTGGTATCGACGGCGATCTTCATTTATCGCTCAGCTCGCCGGCCCACCCAGCGGCTGTGATCTCATTCATTTCCTCGATTGTCAGAGGTTTTCTCATCGCCACCTTGCCGTCGAGGACGTGGAAGAACTTATCGATCGTACTGGCCGGCCGTGCGGCCCGTACGCGTAGCTCACCGTCTGGCAGCTTCTCGAAGTCGACCCGTTCACCTGGTTCGACGCCCAGGTGATGCAGCAGATCCTTCTTGAGTGTGACCTGTCCTTTCGCCGTGACCGTGAGAAGCGGCATCGTAGCTCCCTATAGCTAGGCCTTTCATATGGTAAGGCAGACTTTCATTACCTACAACTTCAAAGTGCGATTTGCGCGCTCCGCCGAGAGGTTTCGTCTACGATCACGAGAGATCGCCAGCGTCGATCCGGCTGAAGGGTAGGGGGAGGGAACGGGCTGCTACCCGTGCGGAGTAGGGGCGACGTAAGGCGTGGTCCAAAGCCAGAGGTTGCAGGCGGTGCGGCCGTCCTGACGCTGGACGCTCTTGCCTTTGCAGTCCTGCTTCATGGTGGCGAGGATATCGTTGTCGCGCATGAGCTGGTGCCAGCGGTGGAGGGCCTCAGGGCCGTGCGCCGCGAGGACCGCCTTCTCGACCGGCCCGGACGCCTCGATCGTGCTCGCGGCTTCTCCGTAGCCCGCGACGCGACCACGCCAGTAGCCGACGCCAACGCCGAGGAGGAGGGCGAGCACGGGGATGGCGGAGCCAATGGCGAGCACGCGCCACCACACTCCTTGCGCGATCACCGCGAGCTGGCCCTTGGCGCCTCTGGCGACAGAGGCGATGAGCGCGGGCTCTATCTTCTTCGCAACCGTATCGCCGGTCTTTTCTCCGAGGTTGGCAAGGCTTTCCTGGATCTCCCGAACCACGCCGGGCTCGAGAGCGGGGTGAGGGCGGCTCCCCTCGACGAGCTCCTTCGCGGTGCGCCTCAGCTCGCCGACCAAGAGGAGGGTGGAGCCGAGAAACTCATGCTGGGCGCGAAGAGCGGGAGCGGTCGCGTCGTTGTCGAGGCGGGCGAGCTGTTCGGTCTGGGCGAGCTTTTCCTGGGCTGCCCGGATCGCCTCCTCCGTGCGGGCGAAGGTGTCGCCTACGGCATCCATGATTTCACGCCGGAGAACTGCTCATCCATGGCCTTGAGCCAGTGATTGATCCGGGAACGGTTGAACACGCCGAGGGGAGGGTGGGTCTTGCCATCGCGGGCGGCGAGGAAGCCTGCCGTGCGCGCTTCCACCGCTTCGGCCGCGTGCAGCTTTGGCATCCAAAGCGTGAGGGCGCCGTTTGCTGCTTCGTCGCGATAGACGTTCGCGGTGAGCACGCGCGCGAAGGCTTGGCCCCTGGGCTGCCCTACAGGCGCCACTCCCTCGTTGAGGACCAAGGCGCGCGCCTTCGGCTTGAAGCCGAGCGCGCCCAGGGTCGCGACCGGGGTCAGATCCTCGGGCTGCGGGCCGAGGAGGTAGAACATGACCATCGAGACGCCTTCCTTCTCGACCATGGCGTCGAAGCCGGGCATCTCGGCCGTGATGGTGCGGAGGACCGTGTCACCGCCACCGAGGTCGACGATGGCGCTCACTTTGTCCTCGATGGCGGTCTCCATGAATTCCTGAAGCCAGTCGCGAACGCCAGTCTGCTTGAACGTGTTCGGCCGCGAGACGCCCGCGAAGTAGGTGGAGAACGTCGGGTTGGTCGGATCGATGTCGGCCATCATGAAGTTGCGGCCGGAATCGCGCGCCATCTCGGCGATCCAACGGAGGAAGAGGGTCTTGCCGGTTTTGCCCCTTCCCGCGGCGAAGATGATTTTCGGCCGGCCGGAGAGATCGACACCCTGAGCGATGGGCTCGGAGCTGGTCTCTTCGGTGGCGAGGAGGGGCTTAATCTCGGCCGGCTTCAGTCCTGCCATGGCCTGAGGCTGGAACACGTGGGTATGCAGGCTGACGACGTTCTCGTCAGGCGGTGGGGCCTTGGCCACACACTATCTCCTATCGTGGTTTTAGCGAGGATTGTCGGGATCGGCCGGCGCGGTGGGATCACCGAGGGCGCGCCGTTCGGCAGCAGAGACGCCTCGACCTTCGTTGCGCAGGGTGGCGAACGGGAATTTGCGCTTGGGCTTTTCGGGGACCTCAGCCGGAGCGCTAGGGGCGTCTGACGCTTCCTGTTCGCCGGAGGGGCGAGGGAACTTGAACTTCGGCTTATATAGCGCGACAGGTGGGATGGCCGGTCAGCGACACGAAGGATGGCCGGTTGCGGCGCGGCGGGATACTGCCTTGAGTGACGCTGCGCGACAACCGTTTTGTGTCGCGGAGCGACAAGTTCTGCTTCTTGGTTGGTGACGTTGCTGCGTAGGCATGCGTTCAGTCACGGCCGTAACCGCGGGGCGGAATGATCTCGGCCAGGCAGTCGAGATCGAGCTCGACGATGGCCTGGAGCGCCACGGCGGTGGCGGTGTCTTGGAGGCCGTCGGGGAGAGCGGAGAGCCAGGCGGCATATTCGGTTTGCAGAGTGAGCAGTTCGGCAACGACGTCGTACCAACGCTGGAGGCGGCTGCGGCGGTCGAAGGGGCGGCGTGTGCGGATGACGACAGCCGGTTTTGGGACCCGCCGGCGGGCACGGAAGCGAGCCTGGCGTTCGGCGTTGCTGAGGGCGTGCGGACCATCAGGGGAACGGCCTCTGGGCATGATCCTGACCTTCGTTACGTAACGCTTGACAATGGCAGCGGGCGTCGCCGGCGGGGGCCGCCGTTGCGGGCGGCCCCCGCTTCGGCTCAGGCTTTTTCCGCAGCCGCTGGGGTCGGGGCGCTGGGTGCGGCGACCTGCTTTTTCTCGATGCTCCCCTCGGCAGCGGGCGCCGGGCGCTGGCGTTGCCGGAGGGCTGCCGAGCGGCGCCGGTAACTTTCGACGTTGAGCTCGAAGATCGTCGCGTGGTGGACGAGGCGATCGACAGCGGCAAGGGTCATCGCGGCATCCGGGAAAACGCTGGTCCAGTCCCCGAACGGTTGATTGGAGGTGACCAGGAGGCTGCGGCGTTCGTAGCGCGCGGCGATCAGCTCGAACAACACCGAGGTCTCGGATTGATCTTTGCGGACATAGCAAAGGTCGTCGAGGATGAGCAGGTGATATTTGTCGAGCTTCTCGATGGCGGCTTCGAGCGCCAGGCTCTGGCGAGCGACCTGCAAGCGCTGCACGAGGTCGGTGGTCCGGGAGAACAGCACGCGGAAGCCGTTGTCTATGAGAGCATAGCCGAGGGCCGATCCAAGGTGCGATTTGCCGCAGCCGCTGGGGCCGAACAGCAGAACATTGGCGCCCTTCTCGAGCCAGGCATCGCCGGCGGCGAGCGCCGTGATCTGCGCCTTGTTGACCATCGGCACGGCGCTGAAGTCGAAGACTTCCAGCGTCTTCCCTGGGGGCAGGCGGGCTTCCAGGAGATGACGCTGGACGCGCCGCTGGGCGCGTTCGGCCAGTTCGAGCTCGGTAAGCGTGGCCAGGAGCCTGGCGGCCGGCCAGCCTTCGCGATCGGCGCGCTCGGTAAACTGCGGCCAGAGCGCCGCGATGGTCGGCAGGCGCAGCTCGCCCAGCAGCAGCGGCAAGCGCGCGGTATCGACGGTGATGGTTTCGCTCATACTGCCGCTCCCGTCGCCGGAAGCAGGGCGTTATAGCTGGCGATCGCCGGCAGGATGACACAGATCACCGGGGGCGCCGCACAGGCCGGCGCGAAGCGTGCCCGCAGGGCGGGCAAGTCCGGCAGCACGCCCTGGTCGAGCTCGGTAGCGAGGATGGCGGCGAGCTCGGCCTCACAGTTGCGCTCGTGGGCCAAGGCCAGCAGTCCGACCATCGTCTTGCAGGCGGCTCGCGTGTCACCGGCGGCCAGCAGGCGCTCCCAGGCGAGGCGGTAGGCCGGGCGCGGGAACAGGGCGTCGCGGTAGACGAGATGCAGCAGCGCCATCGGCTTGCGGCGCAGGCTGTGGATCACGTGCCGGTAATCGACGACGTGGTCGTGCCGGTTGCCATCCCCGCTGCGGCCACGGCGCAGGCTCAGCACGTGATCCTGACCGAGGAAGCACTCGAGGCGGTCGTCATAGAGGCGGATCCGCAAGCGATGGCCGATCAGGCGCGAGGGCACCGTGTAGAACACCTTGCGCAGTACGAAGCCGCTGCTCGAGGTGACGATCACCGTGGCCTCGTCGCAGTCGGTGGTGCGCTCCGGCGGCAATGGGCGCAGGTAAGGGCGCTCCAGTTCGAGCAATTTGCGCCGATGGGCATTGCGCCGGCCGATCGCTCCCGCGATCCACCGCCGGTATGCCTCCAGGCTGTCGAAGTCGCGACTGGCACGCAGGATCAGCGCCTGCTCGAGGCCGCGCTTGAGATGGCCGTGCGCGCTCTCGACGCTGCCGTTCTCATGCGCGACGCCGACATTGTTGCGGGTCGCGGTCATCCCGTAGTGGGCGCAGAGCGCCTGGTAGCGGCGGGTCTGATCAGTACGGGCATCGGCGTCGAGGTTGCGGAAAGCCGCCGAGAGACTGTCGGAGCGGTGCTCCGCCGGGGCGCCGGCCAAGCTCCACAGCGCGTTCTGCAAGCCGCAGGCCAGCGCCGTGAAGCTCTCGCCGCCGAGCACGACCTCGGCATATTCCCATCCGGAGTAGGCGAGCAGGAAATGATACAGCCGATGCGGGAGCGGCTGACCCGCGATGGTGATGGCGAGCTTGCCCATGTCGGTGAAATCGGACAGTCCCTGCCACCCCGGCGGATGGTCCTGGCGGAAGATCACCTCGCGTTCCGATCCGTAGAGACCATGCCAGGAGCGCACCCGCCGCTCCAGCGTACGCCGCAACCGGCCCCAGTCGCGTTCGGGATGCCGGCGGCGCATCTCCTCGAGCAGGCCGATCGGCCGCAGGCCTGGTCGATGCTCGAGTAACGGCAGGACCTCGCTTTCCCAAATCCCATCCAGCGGATCCGCGACCTGTCGACGCCGCTTTCCTTCCAGATGTTTCTGAGACGGCAAGCGCGGATCGCGCTCGATGCGGCGGCCCGTGCGTTCGCTGATCCCCGCCTTGCCGGCGGCAAGAATCTGCGTGTGGTGACGATGGAACTCCATGTACAGCCTCATCTGCTGGTCAGTGACGTGTCGTCCGGGCACGAGAGGGTCCTCGCCTGGCAGTCGAGAACCCAATCTGCCCGCACACGCCGCAACCAGCAGGCGAGGCAATCTCTCCTCGCCCCCGGTCAGGCCGGACCTACGGTCGGGCTACGCCCTCCCTTCGGCTCGGCCTGACCGGCCATCCTTCGTGTCGCTGACCGGCCAACTGCCCTGTCGCGCGGCACAGCGTATCGCTCTGGCTCGGAAAACTTATAAACACTGCTCGAGGGCACTTGCTACCTCCCACGTAAGAGGGGCAAAAGTCCGGGCAGACGGACAGCCGCGCGTCCTGGATTACCATCGTGCGGACTCCTCCGCATCGTTCCCGCGTACGCGGAACCCAGGCCCGCAGCCACTTTCCTGGATCCCGGCTCTCCGCTGCGCTCCGGCCGGGATGACGAAGAAAGGCGATCGTTGCAGCTCAACGCCCGGGCTTTTGCCCCTCTTACGATTCAGGCTGTGGTTCGTCTTCTCGAAGAGCTTGAAGGCGTAATGGTGATTGGCCCAGTAAATGCCGATCATCACGAAGCTGAGCACCAGCGCGAGATATGACGGCCGGGGGCGCAGCAGTTCCTTCAGTAAATCGATGGATGTCGTGCCAGGTGGATGCGGGACTCGCACCTCCAGTATCAGCAGCGTGATCGCGACGGCGAACACGCCGTCACTGAAAGCCTCGACCCGCTCGGTGCCACGTTCGGTTCCAGCTGGATGGCCTGGCTGGCTCACGAAGGGGATCTTTCAATCATGTGGCCTTCGCCGAGGCGCATCAACCATTACGGGTAGGAACAAGAACATGTTTGGCGGGTGAGCCGCCTTTTTCGGCCGCCTGGTAGGCCTCCACCCCGCGGTGCAGCGGCCACGCCTGCACCGCTGGCGGCTTGAGACGTCCCGCCTCGAAGCCCGGCCGCAGCTTGCCCATGATCTCGGCGATCTGCGCCCCTTGCAGCTTCATCGTATCGAAACCGATCAGCCTGGACAGATTGTGGTAGAAGTCGACCAGATTGAAGTTCACGCGCGGGTCATGCGCACTGGTGATCGCCACTTGCCGTCCCCCAAGGCGGAGCGACCTGAGCGCCGGCTCGAACATCGGGCCGCCGACGGCGTCGAGCACGAAATCGGCGCCTTTGTTATCGGTCAGGTTCCTGACTTCCGCGGGGAGGTCCGCGTCCTTCGTGTTGATGAAGGCGTCGACGCCGGGAGCCTCGCGCAGATCGGCGCCGATGACCCGGGCGCCCTTCCACCGCGCGATCTGGATCGCGGCGCGGCCGACCGCGCCGACGATCAACAGTGTCTCGCCCTGTTGGAGAGCGCCGGCGTCGATCAGCGCCGACCAGGCCACCAGGTAGGACACCCCGACGGTTGCCGCTTCTTCCATCGAGAGATGAGACGGCTTGGCCGAGAGGGAATCCGCCGGGGCGATGACATATTCCGCGTGCGCGCCATCGCGCACCACGCCAAACTCCGGACCACTACCCCATACCTCTTGGCCGTTGTCACCGTCCCCGCCGACCACGATGCCCGCATAGTCCCGCCCAGGAATGCGTGGGAGCGACGCGTTGAACAGGCCGGCGACATTTTTCACGTCGCTCGGGTTGATGGCTGACGCCCTCACCTTGATCAGGACTTCACCCGACTTCGGAGCGGGCATCGGCCGGTCCTGAACCGTCAGCACGGCGGGCGGCCCGTATTTGTCGAACGTGAGAGCTTTCATCGTTGCCATGGCCGACTTCCCAGCAGAGGCTCTATTGATTCCGGACGTAGCCGATCGAACGTAAGTACCGATCAAGAGCGGCGGATCACACCCTGCAAACGCTCTTTGTATGATCCATCCGCAATGATGGCCGTGAGAACTCCGTATAGGAGATGCAACCCGAGCCGCTCCGCTCGGATCGGCGTGGGCACATTCTGCTCGCCTTCCGTCAGTCGGATGAGCGGAGCGATGCCAGCGATGTAGCCGATGCCGAACACAGCAGCGGCCACAATGTGATTGGCCATCACCAGACTCATCGCCAGTCCTGCGGCCAGTCCGCCGCCGGCGTGTGCGCATAGCTCATTCTTCAGCGCGCCAGACGAGGACCGCCGCTGCCCCAGTCAGAAACTGGCTACCCGGAGCCGATGCGTTCCAGGCTCGCCCGCTCCCAGCGTCCGAAACTCGCAGCCGCTTCATACGTACTCTGTAGGAAATGCAGCAGCACCTCGTCTGGTGCATCCGCCTGCCGGACGGCCTCGTAGGGGAGGATGAACTGACCGATCTCGCGGCTGTAGAACGCCGTGCCAGGCCGAACTGATGCCGAGTCGAAGCCCGGCGGCTGTGGAGCGGCATAAGAGTAGAACGCAGGTTCCTCTATTCCGTCGCCGCCGGGCCAAAATCCGCAGCTACTGACCTCGTGCGAATAAGCTTCGCGTGTCACGCGATCGGCATCCGGTTGCACCGGCGCGGACCGGCCAGAAAAGCGGGTCACCGCCAGGTCGAAGCTGCCCCAGAAGAAGTGCACCGGGCTTACCTTGCCGACAAAGCGCCCCCGAAATGCTGTGAAGATCCGAGCCACCTGAACGAGGATGCGCCAAAGCCGGTGCGCAAAATCCGGGTCGTAGGCCCCGTGCTCGCGGTCCGCCTCGAACGGGACCGGGTTCGCGATTTCGACCGGCGTGGTCCAGATTCGGATATCCAGCCCAAGTAAGCGCAGGCGGCTCATCACTTCGCCATAGAAGTCCGCGACGGTTTGCGGCAGCAGCGCGAACGACTGCGTCGCGCCGTCACTGGTCTGGATCACCAGGCGATGATCGGTCAAATCGAAATCAATCTGGAAAGTCCGGTATTATGT
>JBOHZT010000029.1:0-17455 GCA_050738535.1 Steroidobacteraceae bacterium | reverse complement strand
GGTACCGGCATCAACTCCCGGTCCGACGCCGGCGGACCTATCGGACTCGACGCTGCTTGAGGCCTTCACCGCGCCGCGGAACGAGCGCACTCGCGAGGACGAGCTCCGCGACTCATGGGCGGAGATGCGAGCGGATCGTCTGCACGACACAGGCGGGCGCGCTGCAGGTCGGCGCAAAACCGGCGGCGCGAGCCGGTCCGCATGGCCATGGGCGCTGGTGGCGGGACTCGCCCTAGCGCTGGCGATTGCCTTGACGTTGGCGCCGCATGAGCCCGCGTCCGCCAGCGCGCAAGCGCGTTCTCCAGCCGAGCTGTCGCGGGCGATTACCGGCAGCCTCACGAGCATGATGACGCGCCTGGTCGATGTGCCGCTGCAGGCTCTGGCATCCCTCACCGGACCGCCTGTACCCGTCGTCACGGAGGCCGAAGTCCGCGCGAGCCGCACGCGCGTCGATGCGGAGCGCGCAGCGCTCGACGCGCGCGGCGCCGCGGCGTGGGGCGGCGCGGATTATGCGCAGGCGACGGCGCGCGAAGCGGAGGCGAGCGGTGCCGAGGAGGCGGGTAATCGAGCCCTCGCGCTGCAGAAGCTGAGCGCGGCGGGACGCCTGCTCGATGCGATCGGCAAGCTCGCGCCGGCCGCGCTGACGGCCCAAGTGGCGGCGGGTGATCAGGCGCTCGAAGCCGGCAAGAGCGCCGCGGCGAGCAGGGCTTTCGAGCTCGCAGTGCAGATCGATCCCGCCGACCCGCGCGTGGTGAGCGGGCAGAAGCGAGCCCGGATTCTCGGCACGGTGCAACCGCTCCTCAGCGATGGGCTGAGCGCCGAGGCGGGGCGGCAGGACGCGCGCGCCGAGCGCGACTACGAGAAGGTCCTCTCGCTCGAGGCCGGCAATACCGCTGCGCGCGCCGGGCTGCGACGCGCGCGAGCCGCACTCGACGCCGCGCTCTATCAGCGGGACGTGCGCAAGGGGCTCGCGGCGCTCGGCGCGAATCGCCTCGATGCCGCGCGCACCGCGTTCGAGCGCGCGCTGCGGCTCGACCATCGCGGAGTGGAGGCGCTGGCGGGACTCGAGCGGGTGGACACCGCGCTGCAGGCGCAGCGCTCCGCGGCCGCGTCGCTGCCGGCTCCCGAGGTTTCGGGGGCGGGGGTTTCGGAGGCTTCCGGGGGCTCCTCGCGCGCGACGGTGCATGTCGCGCTGATCTCCGATAACCTCACTCAGGTGACGATTCCGAAGATCGGCTCGTTCGGCACCTTCTCGCGGCGCGACATCGATTTGAAGCCGGGCAAGTACACGGTGATCGGCACTCGCGCCGGGTATCGCGCCGTGCGGCGCGACGTGACGATCGAGCCGGGCCAGGAACTGCAGACCATCAGCGTGAGGTGCGAGGAACCCATCTGACGCATGGCCGATTCGGGGGGGAAGGTCGCTCTCATCGCGGGCGCGAGCGGGCTCACCGGGCGTCACTTGCTCGGACTGCTGCTCGAGGCGCAGGAATTCACGCGCGTGTATGCCGTGACGCGCCGGCCGCTGGTGCAGGAGCATCCGCGGCTCGCGAACCGCATCGCCCGCTTCGAGGGACTCGAGAACGAGCTCAAAGGAGTCGCCTGTCACACGGCCTTCTGCTGTCTCGGCTCGCGCGGCTGGCGCGGTGAGGGAGCGGCAGACGGCGCTCGCCGCACCGTCGAGCTCGGCTACGTCCTCGCCTTCGCGCGGACAGCGAAGGCAGCACAGGCCCAGCGGTTCGTACTGCTGTCGTGCGCGAGCGCGCCGGCGGGCGTGAAGGCAGAGGCCGAGCGAGCGCTCGAGGCGCTCGGATTTGCTTCGCTCGACATCCTGCAGCCGGGGCCGCTCGTCGGCATCCGACGTGAGATGTCGTGGAGCGAGCTCTTGCGATCGCTCGCGGCTGTGTTCGCCAGCCCCGTGATGCTCGGCGAGCGAACGCCGCATCGAGCCATCTCGGCCCGCACGGTCGCGGCGGCGATGCTCGGGGCCGCTCGCTCCGGTCGGCGCGGCGTCTATCGCTATACTTATTCCGCGATCCGTAAGCTCGCGCGCACGAAAGCTCGCGCATAATCGCGATCTCCAGTCGCCGCGCACAGCGACGAGTAGACGTCAAGATCACTCGTCGTCAAGACGTCCGTGTACGCCCGCCAAGGTGTCATCGTCGGGCGATGTGAAGCGGCGGCATAACGTGATCGAGTTAATATCCCGCGCCACCGCTGCATGCGAGATTGCCGCTGCGCTGACTCCAGCCATCGGCAGCTCGCCGAACCGGAGTCGCAAGATCCACGGCTCGGAGCGTCCAGGAAGTTCATCGAGATGGTGCGGACGGCGATATCGAGCCGCATGGGCCGGCGTATTGCCGCGACTCTATGTTTGTGCTCCGCAGTACCGCTCGCGGCGTTCGCGCTGATCTCGTGGCTGACTGCATCCTCGGGTGAGGCTTGCGCCGTGGCGGCGCTGCTCGCGTGCGCTTGCGTCCTCGCCTGCACGATCTACCTCTCGCGGCAGTATGTTCCGGCGCTCGAGGCGGCTCTGACCGGCCTCGCCGCCATGAGCGAGCGCAGGTTCGAGGCCGTCGGCGCCACGGGAAGCGACGAGCCGCGCGCGCTGCTCGAGGCGCTTTCGCTCACCGCGGCGGACCTCGAGGAGCAATGGAGGATCCTCGAGACCCTGGGTGAGATCGACAGGCTGCTGCGCGGTCCGGCGGCTCTCGAGCAAGTGCTCGACGCCATGCTCTCGCGAGTGCTTTCCCTCACGCGCTGCCACTGCGTGGGGATTACGCTGCGGGAGCGGGTCACGTCGCGAAGAGGGCGGGTCTACGTGGCTGCGACCGCTCTCGAGGGCCTGCCGGTGAGCCGTGTTGCGCTCGATGACGACATGCTCGCGACGCTCGCCGCCGAGCCTCAGGGCCTCACGATCGCGCGTTGCGAGGACGCTCGCCACAGTTTCCTGAAGCCGCTCGCGCAGACCGGCGCGGAGACCTTCTGGGTCTGGCCAGTCATCGTGGCCGGGCGCGTCGAGGCGATTCTCGCGGCGGGCTTCCGCGAGCTTCCCGAGGAAGGCGTGCGCCTCACGCGCTGCGGAGGCGAGTTCGCTGCGCGGCTCGCCGATGCGCTCTCGAGGAGTGCCCGCGACGAGCGTCTCTATCGTCAGGCGCACTTCGATACGCTCACGGAGCTGCCGAACCGACTCCTGTTCCGCGACCGTCTCGAGCAGGAGATCGCCGCTGCGGCGGCGTCCGGCTCCGGCGGCGCGCTTCTGTATATCGATCTCGATCATTTCAAGCGCGTGAACGACGGGTTCGGTCATGGCGTCGGCGATCAGCTGCTCGCCGTGGTGGCGCAGCGCCTCAAGGCCTGCGTCAAGGACGGCGACCTCGTCGCGCGTCTCGGAGGCGACGAATTCAGCATCGTGCTGCGCGACGTGAGCGATGCCGCCGCGGCCAGGCGCGTCGCGGAGCGAGTCGCCGAGACACTCCAGCTGCCCGCCCGCATCGGGGACGGCGATCACCGGATCTCGGCGAGCATCGGCGTCACGCTTTTTCCCGACGACGGCGCCACCCTCGAGGATCTGGTGCGCAACGCCGATACGGCGATGTATCGCGCCAAGGACCTGGGGCGTGGGCGGTTCATGCTCTTCGAAGCGGAAGGGGCGGCCGCGCGGCCGAGCTCGCTCAGCGGGGCCGGGCTGCAGCGCGCGCTGCGGCGGCGCGAGTTCACCTTGTTCTATCAGCCGCAATTCGCGGTCGCGGACGGCGCGCTCACCGGCTTGGAGGCGCTCATGCGCTGGCACATCCCCCGCGAGGGCATCTGCGCTCCGGAGGAGTTCGTGCCCGCAGCGGAGGAGAGCGGGCTCATCGTGGACATCGGCGGGTGGGTGCTCGAGGCAGCGTGCGCGCAGCTCGCCTCCTGGCGTGACAGCGGGATGGCTTTGCCGCGGCTGTCGGTCAACGTTTGCGCGCAGCAGCTGAAGGACCCGGATTTCCCGCGGTCGGTGCGGCGAGCGATCGACAAGCATGGCCTCGCGCCGAGTCTGATCGAGCTCGAGCTCGCTCCGAGCTTGCTCGCTGACGAGGAATCCGCCGCGGCGCTCGAGCGGCTCGTGCCGCTCGGGATCCGGCTCGCGCTCGAGGATTTCGGCGCGGGCTACTCCGCCGCAGTCGTGTTGAGCGGCCTGCGCCGCTATCCGATCGAGTCGGTGAAGATCGATCGCGCGCTGATGAGCCGCGTGCCGCAGGACGGGACGTCCGCGGCGCTCGTCAAGACCGGGATCGAGACGGCGCACACGCTCGGCAAGCGCGTCGTGGCGCAGGGTATCGAGCGGATAGAGCAGCTCGATTTCCTGCGCGAGCACCGCTGCGATCAGGCGCAAGGGTTCTATTTGGCGCGCCCGCTTTCGGCCGCGGCCGTCACCGAGCTACTCGGGGCTCGCGCCGCGCTCGAGCCGGGCGGCGCGGTCGCGCGCGAGGCGAGCTGAAACGCCTTATGGTGAGCCGCTGGCCGGCTTATGTCGCGCTCGCGCGCCCGCTCGCGCTCCGCAACTCGCGATCACGCTCGCATTGAGAGTCACTGCGCATATTGCGCGCTTGACTCAACGTCGCGCCTTCCCGACACTCGATCCGCAGATTCTACGGGCCGGCTGTTTGAGACCGATGCCCTGCGGATCGTTCCGGGGAAGACATTATGGCACCACCTGCTGAGCCGGCGCTGGCCGGCAGTCCACGCGCCGACGCCGCTGGCGCGAGCGCCGATGCGGTATCTCTCACAAGCGCGCGCGCGCGCGGTGCCCCGGTGCGGGCGGTCTCCTCGGGGCCTTTCGTCGTCAATCTGTGCTCGTCGACGACGCCGATGGCGCTCGCGCAGCCGAAGGATCCGGAGCTCGCGCGCTTCACGTTCTTTGTGAGCCGGCGTCTCGAGGACGGCCGAGAGCGCTTCCGGCTTCACATGGGTTACTTCGAGTCGCTCGAGGACGCGGAGGAATGGGTAGGCGTCGCGCGGGAGATCTATCCGGGCGCTTGGGCCGGAGAGACGCCGGGGAAAAAACTGCGCGCGGCTCAAGGCGCGCCTGCGTCTGCGCCTGCCGCGCCCGCGCCAGCTCGGGCGCCGAGTCGCACGAGCGTGCCGGAAGCTGCGTCGGCGAACGCGCCCGCGGAGCTTTCGCTCGTACCGGACCCGCCGCCCGCGCCGGCTACGGCGGCGGCCACAGCGGCCGCGCCGGCACTGATCGCTGCGGCTGTGCCGACGTTGGCGGCCGCGACCGCTGCATCGACCGCCGAGCTCAGCGTCGCCGAGCTGGAGTTTGCCGGGCCCGCGACCGCTGCACCGGATGACATCACGCTGGAGGAGGTTGCGGCACCGCGCGCACCGCAGTCGCCGAGCCAGCCCTCGTCCGCGCGGCCCGAGCCGCGCGCAGCGGCGCGGAATCGAGACTCCAAAGCGGCCTCGACCGCCGGACTTTCGAACGTGCGCGAGGTGCTCGCCTTGCTCGACCAGCCGCACGAGCTGGACGCGACGCGCGAGATGCCCTCGGTCCTACCGAGCGGCGCGCGGCAAGCCGGGACCGAGCAAAGCCTCAGCGATACCCAGGTGCTGCAGCTGCTCGAGAGCCGCGGCAGCCCCCCGGAGGGCGAGCGCGCAGCTGCGAATTCCGGCATTTCGCTGCTGAAGCCGGATGACACCGGCACCCGCCGCGCACTGCAGGAAGCTGTCGCGACGAATGCGCCCGTGGCATTCGCAGTCCAGCTGCAGTGGTCCGTGCAGCCCATCGATGCGGCGAAAGTTCCCCCGCTCGCGATCTTCAGCGCCTACACGCTGTACACCGTCGAGGGCAGCCGCCAGGGCCGGCGCTGGTACGGGCTGCGGCTCGGATTCTTCACCGACGCGATCTCAGCGAAGCAGGTGGCGCAGTACATCCGCTCCGACTTCAAATCGGTCGCCGTGGTGCCCGTCAGTCCACAGGAGCGCAGCCGCGCCAGCGGCGAGGAAGGCGGCGCCTCGGCAAAGAAGCCCCCGGCCGCGAAGGCCGTGGTGCGCGACAAGCTCCCCGAGCCCACCTCGGAGTTCAAGCTCATCGAGGACGAGCCTCGCGTACCGCCTGCGCCTTCCAAGCGACCGCCGCCTGCCGCCGCGGCGCCTCGCGACTCCGGCTCCAAGAGTCGCCCGGGGCGGGTTCGGGCCCGCGAGAAGCGCTCGCCGCAGACGCTCGAGGAGACGCTCGAGATCCTGGGAGCAGATCAGCTGCAGATCGATGATGGGCGCAAGGCGCACACGCGCCGGAGCGCTGCCGTCCAACCGCTCAAGGCTTCCCGGAAGAACTCCCCGTTCACGAAGCTCCTCGACCGGCTCTCGGAGAGGGCGCGAAGCCGCTGAGCCGCTGAGCCGCCGCGCGGCGTCGCCGCGGGCCGCGCGTCGCAGGCGAGGCATGGCGACCTGGGCCTGGAACGGGGCAGCATACCGGGTCGCCCTGCCATCTCGTTTTGCGCTGCGTCCCGACTTGGCATAGCTTTGGGGGTGGGCCTGCTTCGTGACCTGTTTTCCGACGAAGGCTGGACGCTATGCAGAGGAAAGCCTTTCACACCCGCGCCACACGGAAGCGGAGCGCCGGCCCATCGCCGTGGGCTGAGGAGCGAGACGCGGCTGGCGGTTCGGGCGGAGCAGCATCCGCGGGCCGGCGCGAGGACTTCACCGATCTGGAAGGACCGTCCGCGCTCGCAGTGGCGTGGGGTGCCGTCGGGCGGTTCTGCAGACGCCATGATCGGCCCATGCTCGTCGCTGCTAGCGTCCTCGTGTCGCTCGCCGCCGTCGCGCTGTACTCCATGCTCAGTCCCGCGCCGCGCCCGCTCACGCAGCGCGACATTGACGGCGCGGTGAAGTACACCCTGGCTCGTATCCCGAGAGCTCCGTCGGATTCCGCTCGCGCCGCCGCCGTCATCGCTCCCTCGGTCGTCGAGGTGGAGGGATTTCTCTCCCCCGCGCACGCCGCCGCGCTCAGCAAGGCCGCGGGGCGGGCCGCGGCCCGGGAGCACCGCACGGATCGGCACGGCTCGAAGCATTCTCGACGCGACCACCACGCTCGTGCGGCGCCGCCGGTGACGACCGGGCCCTCGAGCGGTCCGGAGCCCGATGCGATCGGGAGCGGCGTGGTCGTCAACGCGAGCGGTGACATCCTGACCGCGCTGCACGTCGTCTCCGGGACGGACCGCTGGATCGTGGTCTTCGCGGACGGCTCGAAGTCCGCGGCGGACTTCGTCGGTTCCCAGCCCAAGAACGACATCGCGGTCCTGCAGGCGAGGCGCGTCCCGAAGGCGGCGCGACCGGCGGTTCTCGCCTCCTCGGCGGGCCTCGCGCCCGGCGACGAGGTCGTGGCGACCGGCTTTCCGTTCGGCATCGGCCCCACGGTGACCGCGGGCGTCGTCTCGGGGCTCGATCGGGACTTCGTCGATCCCGAGGACGACCACACGAAGCTGAGCCATCTCATCCAGTTCGACGCGGCCGTCAATCCCGGTAACTCCGGCGGACCGCTCGTCAATCGCGATGGAGAGGTCGTGGGCATCGTCGATGCGATCCTCGACCCTTCAGGGGCGCATACGTTCGACGGCATCGGCTTCGCAGTTCCGATCGAGAGCGCGGCGCGGGCCGCGGGCGACAACCCTCTTTGAGACCGCAGCGAGACGCAGCCGGGAGGCCGCAGCCCTCGATTGACCCAGCCGGGAGAGGCATCAGCATGAGCAACGAGACGATGGAGCCGGGAGCCGCGCAAGCCTCGCAGATGCAGCATCTGCTTTACGAGGTCAAGAAGGTCGTGGTCGGGCAGGACCACTTCCTCGAGCGGGTCCTGGTTGCGCTCCTCGCGGGAGGGCATCTGCTCGTCGAAGGAGTGCCGGGGCTCGCGAAGACGCTGACGGTCAACACGCTCGCGCGCGCGATGCGCGGCACGTTCCACCGCATTCAGTTCACGCCCGACCTGGTCCCGGCGGACCTCACGGGCACGCGCATCTTCAGCCAGAAGACCGGCGAGTTCAGCACCTCGCTCGGGCCGGTGTTCGCCAATCTCCTGCTCGCGGACGAGATCAACCGCGCGCCCGCCAAGGTGCAGAGCGCGCTGCTCGAGGTCATGCAGGAGCGCCAGGTCACGATCGCGGGAGCGACCCACCCGGTGCCGGCGCCGTTCGTGGTGATCGCGACCCAGAACCCGATCGAGACCGAGGGTACCTATCCGCTGCCCGAGGCGCAGGTCGACCGGTTCATGATGAAAGTCCTCGTCGGCTACCCGAGCGACGACGAGGAGTTCGTCATCGTCGAGCGCGTGACGGGCCCCGAAGTCTCGGTCGCCGCCGTCACGACGGCCGAGGAGCTGCTGCTCGCGCAGGCGGCGGTGCGCGGGATCTATGTCGATCCCGCGCTCATGACCT
Organism: Steroidobacteraceae bacterium; assembly: GCA_050738535.1. Lineage (GTDB taxonomy): Bacteria > Pseudomonadota > Gammaproteobacteria > Steroidobacterales > Steroidobacteraceae > JASHUC01. The sequence goes on along the minus strand of JBOHZT010000029.1, from coordinate 9,044 downwards.
ACTCCGTGCGCCTCGTCGCCGCGACGCGCAATCCCGCGCGCGTGGGGCTCAAGGATCTCGGGCCCATGATTCTCTACGGGGCGTCCCCGCGCGCCACGATCTGCCTCATCGAGTGCGGACGGGCGCTCGCCTATCTGCGCGGCCGCGACTACGTGCTGCCCGAGGACGTGATCGACGTGGCGCTCGACGTGCTGCGGCATCGGCTGGTGCTCTCCTACGAGGCGCTCGCCGAGAATCTCGATGCCGATGAAGTAGTGCTGCGCATCATGCGCAGCGTCGCCGCCCCAGAGAAAGTTCTCGACTCGCATGCCCGCCTCCGCGCGAACGCCTGAGGCGCTCCTCCACCGTCTGGAATGGACGGTACTGCGGCGGCTCGACGGGCTGCTGCAGGGAGACTACCGCAGCCTCTTCCGCGGCTCCGGCATCGATCTTGCGAATCTGCGCGAGTACCAGGAAGGGGACGACGTGCGCTACATCGACTGGAACGTCACCGCGCGCCTGGGGACGCCCCACGTGCGCGAATATCAGGAAGATCGAGCGCTCACGGCGTGGTTCCTGCTCGACCTGTCCCCCTCGATGGATTTCGGGTCGGATGCCATCGCCAAGCGCACGGTACTGGCCGAGCTCGTAGCGATCCTCGCGCGCCTGCTCGCCGGCCGCGGCAATCGGTGCGGTGCGCTGCTGTTCAGCGGTGGCATGGACCGAGTGGTGCCGCCGCGCGGCGGCCGCAGGCAGGTGCTGCACCTCCTGGACCTGCTCGCCTCCCGCCCGCGGCTCGTGCGCGCGCCGCCGACCGATCTCGCGGCGATTCTGCGGCAAGCCGCAGGCATCGTCCGCCGCCGCTCGCTGCTGTTCGTGGTGTCGGACTTCATCAGCAAGCCTGGGTGGGAAAGGCCCCTCGGAATGCTCGCCCGGCGGCACGACGTCGTGGCGATTCGGCTGTTCGACCCCGCGGAGACCCGGATTCCAGAGGTCGGCTTGCTCGCCTTCCAGGATGCCGAGACCGGTGAGCAGATGCTCGTCGATACGAGCGATCGCGGCTTCCGCAGCCGCTTCGCGGCGGCGGCCCATGCGGAGCAGGAGGCGCTGCTGACGGCGTTCGGGCAGGCTGGCGTCGATTGCCTCGAGCTGTCGACGGAGGATGATCTCTTGGATGCCGTCCTGCGCTTCACACAGATGCGCAAGGCGCGGTACCGCGCCGGTTCCGCAACGGCACCGCGGAGTTCCGCGGCCGCAGATCGGGTGCCGGCGCCGGAGGTGGCGTGATGAACGCTTATTTGCCTGCTTGGCATGGCTCCCCGGTGACTTTCCTGTCACCGGAGAATCTTTGGTTGCTGCTCATCGTGCCGCTCGCGGTGGCGCTCTACTTGCTGCTGCTGCGGCGCCGCAGGAAAGCGGCCGTCCGCTATGGCCACTTCGGGATGCTGAAGCAGGCGGTGGGCACGAGCGGCCGGCTGCGCAGGCACCTGCCGCCGATCCTGTTCCTGGCGGCGCTCACGCTGATGATTCTCGGGATCGCGCGCCCCGCGGCAGTGATGCGCGTGGCCTCTCACAAATCGACCGTCATCCTCGCGATGGACGTCTCCGGCAGCATGAGCGCGACCGACATCAAGCCGACCCGCATCGAGGCGATGCAAAGAGCCGCCAAGGCGTTCATCGAGCAGCAGCCGCGGGGCGTCGACGTCGGTATCGTCGCCTTCGCGGGCAGCGCCTTCCTGGTACAGCCGCCCACGGGCGATCATACGAGCCTCGATGCGGCCATCGACCGCTTCGAGCTGCAGCCGCGAACCGCGGTCGGTGCGGGAATTCTCGCATCCCTCGCGGCGCTGTTCCCGAAGGAGAACTTCGGCGTCGACCCGTTCAATGCCGGCGGCAACGGGTTCGACCGCTTCGATCGGTTCCATCGGTTCGGCGGGCTCAACGGGTTCGGGGGCCAAGATCACGGCACGCCGCTCGGCGAGCCGCCGAAGCCATCGGGGCATCGGCGGGTGCCGGTTCCCCCGGGCTCCGACAAATCCGCCCTCATCATCCTCCTCACGGACGGCGCCACGAATGCCGGCCCAGATCCCATCTATGCGGCGCATCAGGCGGCCGACCACGGCGTGCGGGTCTACACGGTCGGCTTCGGCACGGACCATGGCGAGATCGTGGGCTATGGCGGCTGGCGGATGCGCGCGGAGCTCGACGAGGCGCCTCTCAAGCAGATCGCCGCCATCACGCACGGCCGCTACTTCCGCGCGAGCAGCGCAGCCGACTTGCGGGCGGTGTACCGGCTGCTCAGCAAGAGCGTCGTGGTGGAGACGAAGGAGGTCGAGATCACCTCGCTCCTCGCCGCCGTGGCGGCGGCTCTGGCGCTCGCGTCGGGGGGGCTGTCGGTGCTTTGGTTCAGCCGGGTTCTCTAGAGCGCTACGTCTTCCCGAACAAGCGCTCGAGGTCCACGCGCGCCTGGTCCACCTCGGCCGTGTTCGGCGGCAGATAGGCGCCCGGACGCGGCTTGAAGTAGTCGCAGAAGTTGGCGCGCGTCTTGTCGCGGACTTCCTCGGCGATCGGCTCGCGGCAGTGCTTCGCAACGCTCGTGTCGTAATCGACGCACGTCCGGCACACGTGCAGCTCGGCCCGGCAGGCCGGGCACTCCTCGAGCCTGCGCAGCGGCAGCGTCAGGGCGGCGAGGGAGGCGCCGCACTTCCAGCAGACGAGATCGTGCGCCATGGCGGCGACTCTACGCTTTCCGGGCTCCCGCCGCCTTGCGGGCGCGCGCGCCGATCGGCACGACGACGCGCTCTCGCAGGAACTCGTGCAGCACGCGGCCTGTTGGTGATTGGCGTCTGCGCGCCGCGATCTCGGCCGGGATGCCGCGAGCCACGACGCGGCCGCCGTCCTCTCCCGCATCCGGGCCCATGTCGATGATCCAGTCCGCCTCGGCCATCACGTCGAGGTTGTGCTCGACCACGACCGCCGTGTTGCCGGCGTCGATCAGGCGGTGGAGCACCTCGATCAGCTTTTCCACGTCCGCCATGTGCAGCCCGACCGTCGGCTCGTCGAGCACGTACAGCGTGTGCTTCGGCCGCTGCCGTGGGCCAGGACCGCGGCCTGCAGCGCCCGAGCCTGCGCCGCCCGGGACGGGCGGGGGCTCGCCGCGGACCTTCGCGAGCTCCGTCACGAGCTTGATCCGCTGCGCTTCTCCCCCGGAGAGTGTCGGGCTCGGTTGCCCCAGGGTGAGATAGCCAAGGCCGACGTCCTGCAGCAGCTTCAGCGCGTGGTGCACTCGCGAATGGGCCTGGAACAGCTCGACGGCATCATCGACGCTCATCGCAAGCACGTCGCCGATGCTCTTGCCACGCCAGAGCACCCCGAGCGTCTCCGAGTTGAAGCGGCGCCCGCCGCAGGTGTCGCAGACCACCTTCACGTCCGGAAGAAAGCTCATCTCGATGGTCTTGACGCCCTGGCCCTCGCAGGACTCGCAGCGCCCGCCGGCGGTATTGAAGGAGAACCGGCTCGCGGTGTAGCCGCGGATGCGCGCCTCGGTCGTGCCGGCGAAGATCGCGCGGATGTGATCCCAGAAGCCGACGTACGTTGCCGGGCACGAGCGCGGGGTCTTGCCGATCGGCGCTTGATCGACCTCGAGCACCCGGTCGACGCGCTCGACGCCGAGAATGTCGCGGCAGCCGACGAGGGCAGTGCGCCCCGCTCTGCGTGCCGGCGCGCTGCTGCTCCCCGCCGCCCGCTGACGGGCCGATCGCTCGCGGCTCGCGCGCTGCCGGCTGTGCGCTTGCGCCGCGCCATGACCTCGCCGGCCGGCGGCGGCATCGGCTCCGAGGAGCTTGCGGAGATTCGTGTAGAGCACGTCGCGGGCGAGCGTCGATTTCCCGGACCCCGAGACGCCGGTGACGACGATCAAACGGCCGAGCGGAATGCCCACGTCGATGCCATGGACGTTGTGCAGCTCGACGCGCTCGAGCCGCAGTCCCGGGGTGCGCGCCGTCGTCTCGCGACGCGGGATTGCGGGGTGCGTGAGAGGCGTGCGCAGATAGCGGCCGGTGGTCGAGCGTGGATTGCCGATGAGATCCGCGACCGTGCCCGAGCCCACGAGCTCTCCGCCGCGGACGCCGGCGCCGGGGCCGAGATCGAGCACGTGATCGGCCCGCCGGATGGTGTCCTCGTCATGCTCGACCACGACGAGCGTGTTGCGATGCGAAGCGAGCTCCGCGAGTGCGTCGAGCAGCACCCGGTTGTCGCGCGGATGCAGGCCGATCGTCGGCTCGTCGAGGACGTAGCAGACGCCCTGCAGGTTCGAGCCGAGCTGTGCCGCGAGCCGGATGCGCTGCGCCTCGCCTCCGGAGAGCGTCGGCGCGGCGCGGTCGAGCGTCAGATAGCCGAGCCCCACGCGCTCCAAGAAGCCGAGGCGGGAACGGATCTCGGCGGTGAGGTCGCGCGCGATCTCTCGCTCGCGCGGGTCGAGCTTGAGCTTTCCGAAGAGCGCCGCGCACTCCTGGACCGAGAGCGAGGCGATGTCCGCGATGGATCGGCCCTTGAAGCGCACGTGGAGCGCGACGGGATTCAAGCGCCGCCCGCCGCAGGTGCCGCACGCTCCCGGCTCCTCGCCGTACCATTCGTTCCACCAGGCTTCCTCACCGGTCTGCTCCTGGGAGAAGCCGGCCATCTCGAGCCCCGTCCCGTAACAGCTCTCGCACCAGCCGTGCTTGGAGTTGAAAGAAAACAGGCGCGGATCGAGCTCACCGAAACTGCGGCCGCACGAGGGGCACGCGCGCTTGGTGGAGAATATGACGGTGCGGCCGCTCTCCCCGGTGCGCGCGCCTGTCGCTGACTTGACCGGCAGCACATTGACCAATCCCTTGCCGTAATCGAGCGCGCGCGCGAGCGCCTCGTGCAACGCGCCGTCGCGCTTCGCGCTCACCTCGAGCGTCGCGACCGGCAGCTCGATGGTGTGCTCCCTGAAGCGGTTGAGCCGGGGCCAGCGCGCCGTCGGCAGCGCGATGCCGTCGACCCGCAGCTCCTTGTAGCCCTTCTTGGCCGCCCACTTGGCGAGGTCGGTGTAGAAGCCCTTGCGCGAGGTGACGAGCGGCGCGAGCAGCGTGATGCGGCGGCCGCGGAAATCCGCGAGCAGACGCGCGGCGATCGAGCCGAGGCTCTGCGGCTCGATGGGCGTTTCGCAATCGGGGCAGTACTGCGTCCCGAGCTTCACGTAGAGCACACGCAGGAAGTGATAGATCTCCGTGAGCGTGGCCACGGTGCTCTTGCGACCGCCGCGGCTCGTGCGCTGCTCGATCGCCACGGTGGGCGGAATCCCGAACACCGCATCCACGTCCGGACGCGCGGCGGGCTGCACGAACTGGCGCGCATAGGCGTTGAGCGACTCGAGATAGCGGCGCTGGCCTTCGTTGAACAGGATGTCGAAGGCGAGCGTCGATTTCCCGGACCCGGACACACCCGTGATCACCGTGAAGCGATTGTGGGGGATCTCGACGTCGAGCGATTTGAGGTTGTGCTCGCGCGCGTTGTGGATCACCACGGCATCGCGAGTGCGGCCGTTGCCGAGTCCGTGCTCGGCGCCGCGGACCGCAGGCGGCCCTGGCGCGTAGGCGCCGTGCGCGTCCGCAACGCCGGCGGGTGCTCCACCCGCGGCGAGTGCCCGCTCGTAGGCTGCGAGCGCCGTTCCCGTGTGCGACGCCGCGTGCCGCGTGATGTCCGCGGGAGTGCCGGTGAAGACGATCTCGCCGCCTCGCTCCCCGCCTTCGGGACCCAGATCGATCACCCAGTCGGACGCGCGGATCACGTCGAGGTTGTGCTCTATCACCAGCAGCGAGTGGCCGGCGGCGAGGAGCTTGCGGAACGCTCGCAGCAGCTTGGCGACATCGTCGAAGTGCAGCCCCGTGGTCGGCTCGTCGAACGCAAACAGCTTCCCGCGATGCGAGGTATTCGGGGACCCGCCCGCGGCCGCTGCGAGATGTCCCGCGAGCTTCAGGCGCTGCGCCTCCCCGCCGGAGAGCGTCGGTACCGGCTGACCGAGTTTCAGATACTCGAGCCCCACGTCCGCGAGCGGCCGCAGGCGCGCGGCGAGCTCGCGGGAGTCCCCGAAGAACGCGAGCGCCTCGGTCACGGTCATCTCCAGCACGTCGGCGATGCTCGCCCGCCGGCCGCCCGCCCCTTCGCGCTTCACCTCCAGCACCTCGCTGCGATAGCGGCGGCCATCGCAATCCGGGCAGCGCAGATACACGTCCGAGAGGAATTGCATCTCCACGTGCTCGAAGCCGTTGCCGCTGCAGGTCGGGCAACGGCCGTTGCCGGAGTTGAAGCTGAACGTTCCCGGCGTGTAGCGGCGCTCCTGCGAGGCGGGCTCGGAAGCGTAGAGCTCGCGGACGATGTCGAACGCGCCCACATAGCTCGCGGGATTGGAGCGGGTAGTGCGCCCGATGGAGGATTGATCGACGAGCACGACGTCATCGATGAGCTCCGCGCCGCTGAGCGCGGAGAACTCGCCCGGTGCCTCCGTCGGGCGGCCGAGATATTTGAGCAGCGCGGGGTGGAGCACATCCTCGACGAGCGTGGACTTGCCGGAGCCGGAGACGCCGGTGATGCACACCAGGCGCTTCAGCGGGATGCGCACGTCGAGATTCTTCAAATTGTGCTCGCGAGCGCCGCGGATCTCGAGCCAGCGATTCGCGCGGGCCTCGGCCGTGACACCCTCGGGGATGCGTGCGCGGCCAGGGGGGGCTGGGGCCGCGCCGGGGTCCGGGGATGCGGGGGACGAATGTACTTTCCTGCGCCCGCTCAGATACTCGCCCGTCAGCGAGCCCGGGGCGCTGCGGATCTGCGCAGGCGTGCCCGCGAAGACGATTTGCCCGCCGCGCTCGCCGGCGCCCGGCCCCATGTCGATGATGCGGTCGGCCTCGAGCATGATCTGCGGGTCGTGCTCCACCACGAGGAGCGAATTGCCGGCCTCGCGCAAGCGCTTCATGACGGTGATGACGCGCTGCATGTCGCGCGGATGCAGCCCGATCGAGGGCTCGTCGAGCACGAATAGCGTGTTGACGAGCGAAGTGCCGAGCGCCGTGGTGAGATTGATGCGCTGCACCTCGCCGCCGGAGAGCGTGCGCGATTGCCGGTCGAGCGTGAGATAGCCGAGACCCACGTCGGCGAGATAGCCGATGCGGCTCACGATCTCCTCGAGCAGCAGCCCTGCCGCCTCGTCGAGCGGCTTGGGCAGCTCGAGCTCGGCGAAGAACGCGCGGACGCGCTCGATCGGCAGCAGCATCAAATCGTGGAGGGTGAGGCCGGGGAGCGTCTGCAGCGTTTCCGCGCTCCAGCCGACCCCTGTCGGGCGAAAGCGCTGCGCGCCGCCGAGAGCCCGCTCGGCGAGCGCCCGGCTGCCGAGGCGCCACAGGAGCGCCTGCGTCTTGAGCCGTGCGCCGTGGCAGGCCGCGCAAGGCGTGTAGGCGCGGTAGCGCGACAGGAGCACTCGGACGTGCATCTTGTACGACTTGGTGGTGAGCCAATCGAAGAATCGCTTCGCGCCGTACCAGACTCCGTCCTCCCAGCGACCCTCACCCTCGATCACCCAGGCGCGGTCGCGGGCACCGAGCTCGCGCCACGGCCTGTCGAGCGAGATGCCGCGCTTCTTGGCGAAGCGCTCGAGGTCCTGCTGGCATTCCTTGTACGACTCGGTTTGCCAGGGCCGCACCGCGCCCTCGCGCAATGATTTGCTCTCGTCGGGAATGACGAGTCCATAATCGATCCCGATCGTGCGGCCGAAGCCGCGGCAGGTCTCGCACGCGCCGACCGGCGAGTTGAACGAGAACAGGCTCGGTGTGGGCTCGCCATAGGCGAGGTCACATTCGGCGCAGTGCAGGTCGCTCGAGTAGCGCCAGATCTCGAGGCTCGACGGCGGATCGCCGTCGCCGGGCACGTGGACATCGACGCGTCCCCTGCCGACGCGCAGTGCCGCCTCGAGCGACTGCAGCACCCGGCCGCGCTCCGCGCGCGAGGCGCGGAAGCGGTCCTGGACCACCTCGAGAGCCTGCGCGGACCGCGCGCCCTGCCGCGGCTCGAGGAACCGGGTGTAGCCTTGCTTCTCGAGCAGCGCGCGGATCTCGGCTTCCTCGAAGCGCCGCGGCACCGGGACGGGGAAGCACAGGAGCAGCCGCGGATCGCCGCAGGCTTGCGCGCGCCGCGCCAGATCGTCGTAGATGCTCTCCGGCGTATCGCGCCTGACGGGGCGGCCGCAGCGCTCGCAGTGCAGCGCGGCCGCGCGCGCGTAGAGCAGCTTCAGGTGATCGTTGAGCTCCGTCATCGTGCCGACCGTCGAGCGCGACGTGCGGACCGGGTTGGTCTGATCGATCGCAATGGCCGGCGGGATCCCCGTGATCGAATCGACCTGGGGCTTGTCCATCCGGTCGAGGAACTGCCGCGCATAGGGCGAGAAGGTCTCGACGTAGCGGCGCTGTCCCTCGGCGTAGAGCGTGTCGAACACCAAGGAGGACTTGCCGGAGCCGGAGACGCCGGTGACCACCACGAGCTGGTTCAGCGGAATCTCGAGCTCGAGGTTCTTGAGGTTGTTCTGGCGTGCGCCGTGCACGCGGATGGCATCGGACATAGGGCTTGCGGATCGGCGGACGGTCGATCGCGCGGACAGTAGCGGCCGCGGGCGTCACGCACCGAACAGCCGATTATACGGCGTTCACTCGCGTCCGGCGCGCGGGCCTCAGCGCCGTCCAGTATCATGAGGTGCAAGACACTGGATAGCCGCGGGAGTCATAGACATGAGCTTCATGCCGGCAGAGCGCAATGTGCTCGACTTGATCGGACGAACGCCTCTCCTGGCGATTCGCAGCTTCGATACCGGCCCCTGCGAGCTCTTCTTGAAGCTCGAAAGCCAAAACCCCGGAGGCTCCATCAAGGATCGGGTGGGCCTGTACATGATCGAGGCGGCCGAGCGGGAAGGGCGGCTGCGGCCGGGCGCCACCCTGGTCGAGGCGACCGCCGGCAACACGGGCCTCGGCCTCGCGCTCGTCGCGGGACGCAAAGGC
>JBOHZT010000028.1:0-17864 GCA_050738535.1 Steroidobacteraceae bacterium | reverse complement strand
CCGGCCGTCTCGCGCGCCCGCGAGCCGCGGTCCTGGGCTGGATCGCGCTGCTCCTCGCGCTCGCGCTCGGCAGCTGGCTCGTCCACGCGCCGCGCGCCGCGCTCCTGCTGCTCGGCGGAGCGCTCGTGTCGGCCGGGTTTCTCGCGCTGCCCCTTGGGCCAGAGCGCCGGCCGCGCCCGTGGCCCGCCGCTGCCTGCGCGTTCGGCTTCCTGGACGGTTTCGTCCTGCCGTCGCTCCTCGTGCCGCTGCATCTCGCCCCGCGCGCCGAGCTGCCGATGCTGGCCGGCTATCTCGCGGGCTCGTGGCTCGCGAGCGTCATCGTGATCCTGCTCGCCGCCGCGGCGGCGGCCGCCGTGCTGCGCAGCGGGCTCTCGACCCTCTTGCAGCCCGCCGCAGGCGAGCTCATCGCCGCATGCCTTGCCGGTCTCGGCACGTTCTGGCTCGTCGGGGCGGCGGGCTCGACGCGGACCCTCACGAAACCGCAAGTGCAGATCTCGATTTCGCAGGCGCTCGAGACCGTCGACCAGGTCCATCAGACCGGCAAGAGTCTGCTCATGCGCAACTACAAGCTGCAGGGCAATACGCTCTGCCATCCGACGCCGCCGGACACCTGCTAGCGCGCGGGCGACTCGCCGGCCGCGGTCCGTTACCGCCGTTACACCGCGAGCGCCTGCCCGAGATGCTGCCGCGCGTGCCGCACGCGCATCTCGACCGCTTTGCGCGTGAGACCGAGCCGGCGCGCCGTCGAGGCCTGCGGCATGTCCTCGAGCGTGGTGAGCAGGAGCGGCTCGCGCAGCTGCACCGGAAGCTTCTCGAGCGCGCGTGCGAGTGCCCAGACACGCTCGGCGTCGAGCACCGTGTGCTCCGCGCTGCGCGCGGCCCAGGAGGTCGCATCGCGGGTGGCATCGGCCTTGAGTCGCGAGAGCAAGCCGAGCTCGACGACACGGTGCCGCGCCCAATCGCGGCACTTGTTGAGCGCGATGGTCGTGAGCCAGGCCTCGAAGGAGCGGCCGGCATCGTAGCTTTGCAGGGACCTCCAGACGGCAAGCTGGGTATCCTGGATCACGTCGAGCGCATCGTCGCGGTTGCGCAACCGCCTGCCGACCACGCGCCTCAGGTGTGGGCCGTGACGTTCCATGAGCCGTGAGAATGCCGGCTGCAGGCCGTTGAGCGCGAGCGTCACCAGCTCACCGTCAGTGGCAAGCTCGGCGGCGGCGGTTGCGCTGCGCTCACGCACGGCGGATTCGCGCCAGCGGAACTGCTGCCGGTTGGGAACAGCATCCGCTGCGATCGGAGAAGGATCGTAAGCGCTGCAGGCCGAGGCTGCACTCCGCACGTCGGTTCACCCCCAGTGGTCACTCGGCCGCCAGGGTTCGCGATCGCGTGCGGAATATCACGTAAATTACGGTTCCGAAGAGCGTTTCGCTACGTTAATCCTCACGTTACCGGGGGTGCGTGTGCTGCGGCGGGGGCGGAGCAGCCGTCGCGGGTCGCAAGGGAAAGGCCGCATCAATCCGGAGCCGCTCTGGGAGCGCCTCGGCATGTGGCGCGACATCGCGCAGCGCTACCTCGGCCGCCCGCCCGAGCCCTTCGATGAGACGGGCACAGGGTTCCGCGGCGGTCACGGCTAGCGCGCTCGAGGAGACCCCGTGCGGTCAGACGACTGCGTTGCCGTGCGGGACGTGCGCGGGAATCTCCTGCGCCGCATCCCAGTGCTCGGCCACCTTGCCGTTCGCGATGCGGAAGATGTCGATGACGGCGTTGCCGCGCTCGCCCGGGTGAATGATGACGTGGACCCGCGCGATGACATAATCCCCGTCGACGAAGATCTGCTTCACGCGGTGCACGGCTTGCGGTGAATTCGAGCGCGCCCAGTCGAGGAAGGTCTTGAGACCCGCCGCGCCCGACTGCGCGAGCGGGCTGTGCTGGATGTAGTCCGGCGCGAAGTACTCATCGACACGCGAGGCATCGAGCGGACCGAGCACTCGCTCGTAGATCTCGAGAATGAGCCGCCGGTTGGCCTCCTGCTGCGGGGTGTAGGTCATCGCGCACCCGCGGAAGGCGCCCCCGTTCAGGTCCAGCCGTCGCCGCCTGCGCCGAAATTGGCCCCGCCGCCGAGATCGCCGCCTGCGCCGAGATCGCCGCCGCCCATGTCGCCGCCGGCGGGGTCACTCCCGCCGCTGCCGCCGTCCCAGGAGCCGTCGGAGACGCCGAAGTCCTGGCCGCCCATGTCGCCGTTGACCGGCGGCCCGGCGCCCTGGACGTTCGCGTCCGGAATGACGCCGCCCGTGTGCGGGCCCACCATCCGGTCGACGAGCGCCTCGCCTGCCGCCATTCCCGCGCCCATCGCGAGTCCGGTGCCGATGCTGCCCATCAACCCCGGGCCGCGCATGCCTGGGCCGTAGCCCGGATAAGGCGGTCCGACGCCGCCCATGCCCATCGGGCCCATCCCGGTCGGAGGCATGCCGGGCTGGCCCGGATACTGCTGCGGGTAGCCCATCATCTGGGCGCGCCGGCGGCGCATCAGCGCCCACACGATCACGAGGCCAGCGATGAGCACCAGGAGCAGGCTCCAGGCGCGCGAGGAGGACCTGTGAGTGCGGGCGGAGGCCGCGAAGGGCGTGTACGGCACGCGCTGCACGCGCTGCACGAACCGCCCCTGGGACAGCTCGGATTCGAGCGCCGCGACGGACTGGCGGCGCGCGAACGGCAGTCCCGGCTCGAGGGATTCCGCCTCGCTCAGCTCGCGGCGCGCGGTCGAGAAGTCCCCGGTCCGAGCATAGACCTCCGCCGCGACGTAGTGCGCCCTGCCGCTGCGCGGGTGATCCTGCAGGACCTGGCTCACCATCTGCTCGGCGGCCGCCATGTTGCCGCCCTGCGCGGCCTGGTAGATCTGCTGGATGGTGGGGTCCGATCCGGCGGCCACCGCGGCGCCAGCGCCGAGGAGCGCGAGGACGAGCGCCCCGGGAATCATGATTTTTCGCAGCATTGCGGTCTCTTTTTCGCCTGCGGAGAAACTTCCGCGCTACGTGAGGGCGGTGCTCCGCTCGTTCAAGCAGGTCACGCCCTCATCCAGTGGGCAGCAATCGAGGCGCCCGAGTTCCGCCGGGCGCGCCGGTCCCGCGATCATCCGGCGGCGATCTCCACCGAGAAATTCCGCCCCGCCCAGGCGCCGCTGCCGGTGCGCTGGAAGGTCAGCCAGATCCACGTGCCTGGCGCGAGCTTTTCCGTATCGAGGCCGGCGACGTGCAGGCCGAGCCCGCTGTCGTGTGTCTGCACGTCGTCCGCGGTGCGCCATTCGTCCACGCTCCAGTGGATGCGCGCCGCATCCCGGATGCACACGAGCAGGGACGTGCCGGCCGGGATCGCGGTCACCGGCGCCGCCTCCGTCCACACGGCGCGGGTGATCGACGGCCGCCGCCCGTGGTAGCGATCCCAGACGGCGGCAGGTCGGTCGAAGGACCGACCGAGCTGGCGCGAGACGGCGAGCTTCACGAACTCCGCGTGCGCCCACGCGAGCGGCATCGCCGAGCCCGACGGATGACCGGTGAAGAGCCCGAGCTTCGGGATGTCGGGCGCGTCCCACACCTGCTCGGGCAGCATGCCGCCCTTGGAGGCCATGCCGGCCATGGACTCGAGGTACGGGAGCGGATCGCGGCCCGCCGCGAGCTCGAAGTGCCCGCGCTCTCCGGTCAAGAGCGGCCACGCTCGCCCGCGTCCGCTGCCGTCGTAGGGCGCGCCGCCCGAGTGCTCTCCGTAGCCGTCGGCCGTGTACCGATACCAGCTCGTGCCGGTCGGCAGCTCGACTTTCAACAACACATCGGCGAGCTTCACGGTCGAGGCAATGATCGGGTCGTCGGCCGCGCGCAGCCCGAAGCGTACGAGCTGCAGGAAGTCGACGCCGACCTGCTGCCAGGCTCTGAGATTGGGATCGGTGCGCCAGTTCTTGATCGGCATCAGCTGCTCGAGCGCGCTCGGGTCGTGGAGGATGTCGGCCGGCGCGACGCGCACGTAATAGGTATCGACGCCGTACCGCCGCGCGAGCGCCGTGCCGCGCGCGACCGTCCAGTCCTCGATGCGCGCGTTCCAGTAGTCGGCCATCGTGTAGGCCAGCTGCCGCGCGGGCGGATCGAGGTAGGGAGCGCCGCAAACGAGCGCCGCGATGCACACCGCGAGCGTGAAGGTGTTGACCCCGGCATCTTCCTCCCAGCGGTCCTCGGCGGTCGCAGGCCCTGTGCGTACGAGATAGGCGAGCGCGCGCCGGACCATGTCGCCGATCTCGATGCCGTGGAGCGTGTCGCGCTCGGCGAGGCTCACCGCGAGCAACACGGGGAAGGCGGTTTCGTCGAGCTGCAGCCCGGTCCAGTAGCTCTTGCCGCCGAGCCACTGATTTTGATTCCAGTGGCCGTCGGGCTGCTGGGTCGCGATGAGGTAGCGCAGCGTGTTGCGGGCCTCGCCGATCGCGCCGAGCGCGAGCAGCGCGCCGGCGCACTCCACCAGATCCCTCGGCCATACGAGGTGATAGCCGCCGATCTCATCGCGCGTGTTGCCCCACGGGACGCTGAGGCTCGCCACCATCGTCCCGGGATAGGTCTTGTCCTGGTGGACGCGCAGCACCATCGCGGAGACCGCGAGCTCGCGCGCGAGCGCGGCCGGAAGCTCCGGCCACTCGCCGGCCCTCTCCCGACAGCCCGCCTGCCAGTCCTTCCAGCTCGTGGTGAGCCGGCTCCAGTTGCTCTCGAACGGCTCGAGCAACGCGGTGACGGCCACGGTGGCGGCGGACTCCTTGCTCGCGGCGAAAGCGAGCGCAAGCGCGCAGCTGCGCGGCAGTTCCCCCATCATCGCGACGTTTCCCGGCCCTGCCTGCGGGTGCTCCCACGTCATCGCGCCGTTGCGCGCGAAGTCCTGCCAGCCGTCGCTCGCGCCCACGTAGCCCGCATTCGCGCGACCCCACGCGTCGCGCTGGTGCTCGTCCACCGCCGCGAGCGCGGTCGCGAACGGCCCCTGCTCCGCCCAGAGCATGCGTCGTCCGCGGCAGCACGCGATCGCGGCGCGGTTGTCATGTCCGCTGCCGCCGAGGTGCGGCGCGAGGAGCGCGTAGGGCCGCAGCTGCGGATCGCCCGAGAGCTGAACCCGGATGAGCAATCCGTCGCGCTGGATCAACGGCGCGATGCGCAGCACGAGCTCGAAGCGCGGGTGGCGGTGCACGATCGTGACGGCCGGCGTGCCGTCGGTGTCCGGCGTGAGCGTGTGCGACTCGAGTCGCTTCACCTCCACCCAGAATCCCTGGCCGTCCGCGACGATGAAGCCGAGGTCGCGGATCTGCGGGATATCGATGCGGGGGTAGTACACCTCGTTCAAGATGCCCCCGCCGATGGTGAACCACAGCCGTGAGGGGCCGAGCGAGCACCCGACCATCTCCTTGGCGCTGCTGCACCAGCTGGGGAGGATGCCTGGTGCGCCCGGCGCGTCGGTCGTTTCGGAAGGCATGGTGCTCATGGGGTTGACCTCGGGATGCGAGTGGCGCGGGGAGCCGGGCTCATTGCGCGCGGCCCTGGGATGGCGCCGTCTGCTTGCGCCATTGCGCGTAACCCACTTGCGCGCGGCCGATGAGGTAGGCGCGCAGCGCCGACTGCTGCGCTTTGCTCAACACCGGCTTGAACGAGACCATGCCGTGGGGCTCGAGCGCGCCGTCGTCGACCACGGCGTTCCAGTAGGCTCGGTTGCGCAGCGCCGCGCTATGGCGCAGATCGGGGATCAGGCCTCCGGAGACCGCGCCGTTCCCGTGGCAGCTGCTGCAGTGGCGGTTGTAGATCACGGCGCCGCGCGCGGCGAGCGCCGGGCTCACCGGCGTCTTGGGCGGCGGCGGGAAGGACACACGGTGCGGGGAGACGGGCGGCAGCCGGTCCGTGCCGTCGAGCGCGAAGGTGAGCACGCGGCTGCGATTGACCACGCGCCCTGATTTGAAGGCGAGCGCTCCTGCGACGAGCGGAAAGACGCCGCCCCACCCGGCGAGCACGGTCACGTACTGCTTGCCCCCGACCGCGTACGACATGGGCGCCGCGAGGATCCCCGTCTGCGCGGGGAAGGACCACAGCCGCTTGCCGTCGCTCGCGCGATACGCTACGAAATTTCCGGCAGCGGTTCCCTGGAAGACGAGATCGCCCGCCGTGGACAGGACGCCGCCGTTCCATGGGCCGGCGAGCGGCGCCCGCCACACGGCGCGCTGCGTCATTGGGTTCCAGGCGACCAGAGCGCCGTGCAGGCCCGCGAGCGCCTGCGCCAGCGCCTTCGGGTTGGTCGGCACGCTCGCGGCGCCTTGATCGATGCCGAGGTTGACCCCGAGGCGCACCGGCGCGAGGTCGGATGCGATCCGATACGGAAACGGCGCCTGCTGGGCCGGGATGTACACGAGTCCCGTCACGGGGCTGTAGCTCATCGGCTGCCAGTTGTGTCCTCCGAGATTGCCGGGCTTGGCGACCCAGACCTTGCCCGTCCGATCGTAAAGCGCTGCCGGCACGACGATCGGCCGTCCGGTCTTCATGTCGATTCCGCGCGACCAGTCGACGGGCACGTAGTGGTTCGCCGAGAGGAGCTGGCCGGTCCTGCGGTCGAGCACGTAGAAGTAGCCGTTCTTGTCGGCCTGCATGATGACCTTGCGAGGACGCCCGTCGATCTCGAGCGTCGCCAGGGTCACCGTCTGCGTCGAGTCGTAGTCCCACATGTCGCCCGGCGTCGTCTGGTAGCTCCAGGCATAGCGTCCCGTGGCGGCGTGGACCGCGACGATCGAGGCCGTGTAGAGACTATCGGCGAGCGCGCCGCTCGGCATTCGTCCCCAGGGCTGCACATTGCTCGTGCCGAAGTAGAGCAGCCCGAGCTCGGGATCGTACGAGAAGGAGTTCCACACCGCGCCCCCGCCGCCGCTGCGGGGCCAGCCGCCGGGCCAGGTCTTCGCGGCCCGCGCCAGATAGGGCGGCTGCGGCCCCTGCGCCGGGTTGCCGGGCACCGTGTAGAACCGCCACAGGCGCTTGCCGGTCGCCGCGTCGTAGGCGCTGACGTACCCGCGCACGCCGTACTCCGCGCCGGCGTTGCCGATGATGATCCGGCCGGCGACGGCGAGCGGCGCGCCGGTAATCGTGTACGGGCGCCGCGGGTCGACGGTCAGCACCGACCAGACGGGTTTGCCGGTGCGCGCATCAAGCGCGATGAGCCGGCCGTCGAGCGTCGCGACGTAAACGCGGCCCTTCCACACCGCAACCCCGCGGTTGACCACGTCGCAACAGGCGTAGATCGCCGTCTTGCCGGGCACCTTGGGATCGAACTGCCACAGGAGCCGGCCGGTCGCGGCGTCGAGCGCCTGGACCTCGCTCCACGCGCTCGTCGTGTACATGACGCCGTCGACGACGACCGGTGTTGCCTCCTGACCTCGGTGCGTATCGAGATCGTAGTGCCACGCGAGGCGCAGACGCTGGACGTTCCCGGCGTTGATCCGCTTCAGTGGGCTGAACCAAGTGCTGGCGTCATCATGGCCGGTCGTGAGCCAGTTCTGCGGCTCCCCGCTCGCGTGACTCAAGCGGGCCGCGGTGACCCAGGCGATGCGAGCGGCGGGCGACGCTTGCACGCCCGGCGCGGCGAGCGCTTGGACCGCGACGGCGCCGAGAATACCGATCGAAACGAGGTCGAGGACCCTCAAGGGCGACTCCGCGGCTGGCTTCCGGGGGCGGGGCGATATCTTAAGCGGGCCCAGGAGCGGAGGCGAGGCCCGAGCGGATGTGTGTGCCGGGATCGCGGCGCGGTTCTTGCTACCTGATCTCGAATGGCTACCGACGATCGGGGGGAAGGGTGCATGAGGACGAGCGCGAACGAGCAGGAGATCCATCCGGCCGGTGCCGGAGCCGAGAGGAATGGCCCCGCGCGCTCCCTCCCCGCCTCCCGGGAATCCGCTCTTGAAGCCGCGCTCGCCCGGGCGCTCGCCGAGCGCGATCATGCGCGCGTGGGGCTCGGTACCGCAGTTGCGGAGCTCGAGCGCACGCGGGAGTTGCTTTGCGATGCAAGCCGCCGCGAGGACGAGTTCCTAGCGACGCTCGCGCATGAGCTGCGCAATCCGCTCGCACCGATTCGCAGCGCTGCGCAGATCATGCGGCTCGCGGAGGACGATCACGCCGCGAGCTCGGCCGCGCGGGCCATCATCGAGCGCCAGCTGAAGCACCTCGTCCGGCTCATCGACAATCTGGTGGACGTCTCGCGCATCACGCGCGGCAAGCTCGAGCTGCGCAAGGAGCGCGTCGAGCTCGCGACGGTCCTCGAGATCGCGGTCGAGATCAACCGTCCGCTGCTCGAGAGCAAGCAGCAGCATGTCTTGATCGACCTGCCGCGCGAGCCGCTGCTCATTGACGCCGACACCACCCGCATCGCGCAGGTGTTCGCGAACCTGCTCAACAACAGCGCGAAGTACAGCGACGCGTGGACGCAAATCGAGATCCGCGGCACGCGTGACGGATCACACGCCGTCATCACCGTCGATGATCAAGGCGCCGGCATCGAGCCCGAGAGGCTCGAGCGCATCTTCGATCTCTACACCCGAACGGACCGCCCGGCTGCCCTGCCCCACGACGGGCTCGGCGTGGGTCTCACGTTGGTCAAGCGTCTCGTGGAATTGCATGGAGGGACCGTGAGCGCTCACAGCGAAGGGTCCGGGCGGGGCAGCTCCTTCAGCGTGCGGCTCGAGCTGCTGGAGGCGTCGCGGCCGGAGGGCGCCGCACCGCCCATGGCCAGCAAAGCCGGAAGAACCGCCTTGCGCGCGCGCATTCTCGTCGTCGACGACAATCACGATGCGGCACAGAGCCTCGCGCTGTTGCTCGGCATGGACGGGCACGAGGTGCGGACCGCCGGCGACGGCCTCGAGGCGCTCGAGGTCGCCGAGGAATTCCGCCCGCAGGTCGCGCTCCTCGACATCGGGATGCCGAAGCTCGATGGCTACGAGACGGCGCGCCGCCTGCGCGCGCGGCCTTGGGCCGCGGGAATGCTGCTCTTCGCGTTGACCGGCTGGGGGCTCGAGGAGGATCGGGAACGCGCACGGCAGGCTGGCTTCGATCGGCACTTGGTCAAGCCGGTCGATCCGGAAGCGCTCACGCAACTGCTCAGCCAGACATTGCTCGGCGGCCGGACGGGCCTCGAGCACTAGCGCCTTCGCTTGCTAGAGCTTTGGCCTGGCCGTAAAGCCCGCACCTGCAAGTTCTTCCGACCGCGAGGGTAATCTTTGCACTAGCGGGAGCTCCTTTCCGGGGCCGCGCTGCTCCCGCTCCTACCGAGGTTGGCCGGGCGTTTGCGAGTCCCGGCGTGGCTCGCTTGTCCGCCCTTGCGCCCCGCCTCGGCGGCAAGACGCCGATCGAGGGAGAAGCTGCGCTTTTCGTTGGGAACGCTGCGACCGCCCTTGCTGGCGATGCGCCGCTGCTTGTCTTGATCCATCGAGGCGAACCCGCGATGCGACGCACGTCTCTCAGAGGACACTGCCCACCTCCTGCACCCGAGGTCCCGGGCCGAGGCCATCCATGCCTCGGTAACGCCCCATCGGGGAAGGCGGTTCCTGCAAACAGCGGCCTTGCGGGTCAGTGCTCCGTCGGTGCCGCGGAATGCGTAGCGCGATCCGCACCGGAGGCGCCCCCCGCGGGGTTCCCCTCGGCACTGGCCGCCGCGCCGCCGTGACTTGCCTGACCGCCCTTACGACCGGCCTCGGCGGCAAGCCCCGGGTTCTGGGAGAAGCTGCGCTTCTCGTCCGGAACGCTCTGGCCGCCCTTGCGGCCGGCCTGCGCCGCGAGCTCGCGGTTCTGAGAGAAGCTGCGCTTCTCGCCGGGTACGCTTTGACCGCCCTTGCGGCCTGCTTGCGCCGCGAGCTGTCGGTTCTGAGAGAAGCTGCGCTTCGAGTCAGGCACCGCCTTGCCGCCCATGCTGGCGATCTGGCGCTGGCGTTCCTGATCCATCGACGCGAAGCCGCGATTGGAAGTGCGACCTTCCTGAGTCCGTCCTTGTGCCATGAGCTTGACTCCTCGTAATCGATTGAGCTCGTAGGGAAGCAGCAAGCCGCATGCCGTCTCGCTGCCGTGCGAGCCTGTCACAGGGAGTTAGACTGCACCGGAACCGTGTTTGTTCAATCGAACCCGGTCTTCAAGGCGTCAAACGATCGATCGTCACATCGACGGTACCGTCGCGTCTGACATGATATGCCACTTCGCCGAATGGGTCGCCTTTTTGCGCCATCGGGTTCCCGGACCGCGAGATCCGCGCGACGACCTCAACGTCCTCACCCGGGACGATCCCCCGGCCGGCGATCATCGCGTCGGCCGAAGTGAGCTCCACGATCTGGGGGAAATGCGTCAGCAGCCGCTTGACGGCGAGCGGCGGCCCTGGCCGCTTCGGATCGCGCACGAAGACGTAGAGCGGCTCGTTGGGTGCCGGATCCATCCGCAGCTTCGGGGACAGCGCCACCCGGATATGGATGGCGGCGCGCGGCGCCGTGTGGGGGGCCGGATCGCCCGGCTTGTGAGCCACGAGGCCTGCCGGGCCCGAGGCCTGGGCCACCTCGGCAGCCCCCGAGCCTCCGGAGCCCGCGGCGCCGGCCGTGCTGGCCGCGCCTGGGGCACTGGGTACCGATGCGGGGCTGCTCGATCCGGCGGGGCCCGACCCGGCGGGAGCCTGCGCCATCTTCTGATCGATCGCCTGGATCTCCTTCTCGATCATCGGTTTCACGGAGTCCGGCGGATTGAGGGCGAGCAGCGCGGTGAAGCGCTGGCGTGCGAGCGGCAGATCGCCCCTGTGCACGGCCGCCGCGGCACCGAAGAACAAGGCCTGCGGCGAGTCGGGCTCGAGCACCAGGGCCTTCTCGATGAGCTTGCCTGCCCGGCCGTTGAGCGAGGATTCATCCTGCATGGTGAGCGCCTCGGCGAGCCCGATGAGCACATTGGGATCGCGGCCGCTCGAGAGCTTATAGGCGCGCTGATAGGCCCGCACGGCGAGGTCGGTCTGCGGTTGCTGCATGTCCATGTATACCTGGCCGAGCTTCTCCCACCCCTCGAGGTCGTTCGGATGGTGCCAGAGCGTGCGCGCGAGCCGGCTCACCATGGTTCGCTGCCCGCTCTCGGCGCTGGAAGCCTGCGCCCATGACCAGTTGCTGAGCGAGAGGTAGCAGGCGGTCGCGCCAACGGCGAGCACGGCGACCGCTCCGATCAGTGCCCACGGCGCCCGCTCGAGGCCGGACTCGCCTCCCCCCTTCAGGAGCGGCACGGCGATCACCGCGCAGGCAGCGAGGGTCAGCGCGGCCGCGAGAACGATGAACGTGATCATCGGGTGGTCGCGCTCTTTCCAGCCGGGCTCGCCCGTGAGTCGAGGATGAGATCGTCGTCGATCGACTGGTCATCGTCCGCGACGAGGGCCGAGCGCATGCGGATGACGCGCACGGCGACGAGGATGGCGATCGCGAGCAGGATGAACGGAGACAGCCATAGCCAGGCGTTGCGCAGCGAGTATTCCGGCTTCAGGAGCAGGAACTGGGTGTAGCGCGAGACCAGGTAGTCGCGGATCTCGCGGTTCGATTTGCCGGCCAGCAGCATCCGCTTGATCTGCGCGCGGATCTCGGCGGCGACTTCCGCGTCCGAGTTCGCGAGCGACTCGCTCTGACACACCGGGCAGCGGAACTCGTGTGTCAGCGTCAAGTAGCGCGCTTGGAGCTCGGGGGTCGGCATCTGAGTCGGATCGACGGCATGCGCCGGGGTGGCGCAGACCAGTACCAGCAGCCCGAGGCAGGCGCAAGCCGAGGTCACGAGCAGCCGGATCCGCATCATGAGCTGCGGTCCGCGGAGCGCGGCGGCAGCCGCGACGCGAACTCCTTCTGCCACACCTGCGGCGTCATGGCGCCGATCTGCTTGTACACCACGATGCCTGCGGGGTTGACCAGGAACGTCTCGGGAGCGCCATAGACGCCCCAGTTGACGGCCACCTGACCATCAGGGTCCGTCGTGACGAGCGTGTACGGATTTCCCGCCTTGGCGAGATACGCGGTCGCATCGGCATCGTTCGGATCCGAATCCATCCAGTCGATTCCGATGATCGGTACGGCATTCTGCCGCGCGATCGCGAGGAGCTCGGGATGCTCCTGGTGGCACACGTAGCACCAGGTGCCCCACACGTTGAGCACGTACCAGTGCCCCTTCAGGTCCTTCGAGCCAAACATCTGGCCCGGGTGCCCGAGTACCGGGAGACTCCAGGCCGGCGCCGCCTTGCCGATGAGGGGGGACTTGATGATGTGGATGTCGCGCGAGTGATAGATCCCGATGCCGAGCACGGCGCCGATCACGATGAATGCGGCGAGCGGGATGAAGAAGCGCAGGCCATGGGGCTTGGCGCTCAAGCGGCAGACTCCTTGGCGACCTGGGTACCGGGCTCTGCCCCGTCCGCCGCAGACCGGGCAAGGCGGTAGCGGCGATCCGTCGCCGCGCAGAATCCCCCGATCGCCATGAGGAGCGGCCCGAGCCACAGGAACGTGATCATCGGGCGGATCTGCGCGCGCATGCTCCAGCGACCGGCGCCGAGATCACTGCCGAGCGACACGAACAGATCGGTCCCGAACTCGTTCTTGATGCCCGCGTGCGTGCCTTGCTGCTGGCGAACCCAGTACAAGCGCTTCTCCGGATAGAGCGTCGTCACGGGATGTCCATTGCGGCTCACGACCACCGTCGCGCGCGTCGCGCTGTAGTTCGGCCCGTCGACATCCTTGGTGCTGACCAGCTTGAAATCGTACTGGCCGACCTGCGCGCTCTGACCGTCGCCGAGCGCGATGTCCCGCTCCACCGTGTACGGACCGACGACCGAGAGCGCGATCACCGCGACGCCGAGTCCCACGTGAGCGAGGCTCATGCCGAGCACGCCTCTCGAGAGCGTGAGTCTGCGGCGGATGCGGTCGATCGGGTCGACGGCCGAGGAGAGAATGATCCAGATACCTAGCGCGAGCCCGACCACGGCGAGGAAGTGCCGGCCGGCGTAGACGCCGAGCACGACGGCGAGCGCGATCGCACACGCGAGCCCCAGCGTCGTGAAGAGCGTGCGCCGGCTATCGGCGACATGACCGCGCTTCCAGTTCGCATGGATGCCGATCGAGAGCAGTGCGATGAGCGGCAGCATGGTGAAAAGAAAAGTCGGCGCAAAGAACGGCGGCCCGACGGAGAGCGCTCCCTCGCCGAGCGCCTCGGCGATGAGTGGAGCCATGGTGCCGCCGAAGATCACCGCCGCGGCGATCACGAGCAGGATGTTGTTGAAGAGCAGGAACGACTCGCGCGCGGTGAGCTCGAAGCCGGCGCTCGACTTGAACCTGGGCGCACGCCAGGCATACAGGGCAAGCGCGCACCCGATCGTCATGCCGATGAAGATGAGGATCGCAATGCCACGCGAGGGAGCCGCCGCGAACGTATGCACCGAGACCAGCACGCCAGAGCGGACCAGAAAGTCCCCGATGAGACTCAGCGAAAAGCCGAGCAGCGCGAGCAGCAGCGTCCAGCTCTTGAAGAGCCCCCGCTTGTCCGTGACGGCGAGGGAATGGATGAGTGCCGTGCCGACGAGCCAGGGCATGAAGGAGGCGTTCTCCACCGGATCCCACGCCCAGTACCCGCCCCACCCGAGGGTGTAATACGACCACCAAGCGCCAAGGGTGATGCCGCACGTGAGAAAGGCCCAAGCGCTGATGGCCCAAGGTCGCGTCCACCGGGCCCAGAGGGCATCGGTCCGCCCCTCGAGCATAGTCGCGCAGGCGAAGGCGAACGCGACGGACAGGCCCACATAGCCCATGTAAAGGATGGGCGGGTGCGTGGCGAGCCCAGGGTCCTGAAGAAGAGGATTGAGACTCACGCCATCGAGGGCCGGAGGCTCGAGCCGCACGAAAGGATCGGAGGTGATGAGCGTGTAGAGCAGGAACCCGAGACTGATGAACCCGAGCACGCCGAGCACGCGGGCCACGAACCGCCTCGGGAGCCGCACCGTGAAGATGGCGACGGCGACGGTCCAGACGCCAAGCAGCATGATCCAGAGCAGGAGCGAGCCCTCGTGGGCACCCCACACCGCGGTGATCCGGTAGAACAGCGGCAGCGCGGAGTTCGAGTTCTCCGCGACATAGCGCACGGAGAAATCGAAATTGACGAACGACCACATCAAGCAGCCGAACGCGGTCACGATCATGACGAACTGGCCGGCCACGGCGGGTATCGTCGCGGCGACCCATCGGTCACGCTTGAGCGCAGGGCCCACGATGCCGAAGAAGGCTTGCAGGAACGCGAGGATCATCGCGAGGATCAGGGCAAAGTGGCCGAGCTCTGGAATCATCGAAGTCCCCCGGGCGAGCGAGTGGACGCTTGCGGCGGCGGTCCGCGAAGCGGCGGCTGCGCGGACCGCGGCGCCTGCAACGCTCGAGCCGCTTGCTCGTCCTGCGACGCCGAAAGCCCACTGGACGCGCGCCGCACCGGTGTGTGCAGCGCATCGCCTGCCGTTCCGAACGGCATGACCCCGCCGTTCTCCGCCTCGATCGCCTTGGCCATCTCCGGCGGCATGTACTTCTCATCGTGCTTGGCGAGGACCTGGTCGGCCACGAACACCCCGCGGCTGTTCATGTGGCCGTGGGCGATCACCCCTTGGCCCTGCCGGAAGAGATCGGGAAGCACTCCGGTGTAGACGACGGGGACCGTGTGCTTGTAATCGGTGACCGTGAAGTGGATCTCGAGGCTTCCCGGAACGCGGTGGATGCTGCCCTTGGTGACCATCCCGCCCAAGCGGAAGCCCTCGCCGGCATGAACTTTCCCGGCAAGGACTTGTGACGGAACGAAAAAGAACGTCACGTTCTGTCTGAAGGCCGTCAAGGCGAGTGCCGCAGCCAAGCCGACGCCCGCGACGATGCCGCCCACGAGCACCATTCGCCTTCGTCGGGGGGTCATGCCTCCTCCCTGCGCAACACGAGCTCGTCACGCACGGCGATACGGCGCCGGGCCTCCCTGCGCGCACGCGCGAGGAGCCGGCGCGCCCAGATGATGTTGAGGATCACCACCGCGAATGTAATCCCAAAGGCCGGCCACAGATACTGAGCATACCCCCCCATCCGCAAGAAAGCCGTCACAGCGGTCATGACGCGACCACCTCCCGAACCCAGCTCGCCGCGCGCTCCCGGCGCAGCACCTCGCCCCGCAGACGGATCAGGAGGACCGCGATGAAGTACAAGGTGAAGCCGAGCAGCATCATGAGCAGGGGGATCAGCATGGGGAGCGCGATGGTCGGCTTTCCCAGCCTCATCACAGACGGCGCCTGGTGCAAGGAGTTCCACCAGATGGCCGAGTAATGGATGATCGGCACGTCGACGAATCCGACGACCGCGAGCACCGCGCTCGCCCGGTCCGCCCTTTGCGTGTCGTCGAACGAGGCCCTGAGCCCGATGTAACCGAGATAGATAAAGAAGAGGAGCAGCTCCGAGGTGAGCTGCGGATCCCACGCCCAGTAGGTCCCCCACATGGGCTTGCCCCACAGCATGCCGGTGAGCAGCGTCGCGGCCGTGAACGAAGCGCCTATCGGGGCACAGCTTGCGGCGACGGCGTACGACACTTTCATCCGCCAGATGAGACCGATCGCCGAAGTCACCGCCATGGTCGTATAGACCATGAGCGACATCCACGCGCACGGCGCGTGCGCATAAAGAATCCGAAATCCATTGCCCATCTGATAATCGGGCGGGGCGAGCACGAGCCCGCCATAGAGCGCGGCGACGATGATGATCCCCGCCGACCAGGCGAACCACGGCGTGAGGCGCGTGGCGAGTCGGTACACGTAGGGCGGCGAGCCGAGGCGGTGAAACCAGGTCCAAGTCATAGGAGCAAGGCTACTCCAGGCTGATGCGCACGGCAGCTGCCGCGGCGAGCGGCGCCAACGTCAAGCCGAGGATGGCGAAGGCGCCGAGAAGCTCGAGCGGCGCCAGATAGCTCGAGCCCTCGACCGCGAGCTGCGTTGCGCGCGCACCGAAAATCAGGATCGGCACCGCGAGCGGCAGCATGAGCAGCGAGAGCAGCACCCCGCTGCGCTTGACCCCGAGCGTGAGCGCCGCGCAAATGGCCCCGAGCAGACTGAGGGCGAGCGTGCCCACCGCGATCGGCGCGATGATGCTCGGCAGCGAGCGTGCCGGCGCCCCGAGCGCACCGGCGGCCAGGGGCGAGATGAGGGCGAGCGGCACGCCCGTCAAGAGCCAGTGCGCTGCCGTCTTGGCGAACAGGAGCCACGTGAGCGAGCGCCCCGACAGCGCGTACTGCTCGAGCGTGCCGTCCTGCGCGTCGTCGCGAAACAGGAATTCGAGCGCGAGGAGCGAGGCAAGCAGCGCCGCGACCCACAGAACTCCCGGCGCGATGCGTCTGAGCTCGGAAAGCTCCGGCGAGATGGAAAGCGGGAACAACGTGGTCACGATCGCAAAGAACGCGAGCGGCTGCAGCAGCTGCTCCCGCTTCCGGAACGCCAGCCTCAGGTCGCGCTCCAGCGCGAGCCATGCGACCTCGAGCGCCGAAGGGGCCGCCTCCGCTCGGGGCGCCCACGCGATGGCGGACTCGTTCATCGCCTGGACAGCTCGAGGCGGCGCAGATACTGCGAGCTCACGAACATCTCGTGGTGGACGGCCGCGACGGCAAGCCCTCCCCCGCGGGCATGCTGTTCGATGAGCGTTCCGATGAGCCGCTGGCCCGCGGTATCGAGATTGGTGGTCGGCTCGTCGAGCAGCCACAGCGGAACCGAGAGCAGCAGCAGGGCGGCGAGGGCGACGCGGCGCTTTTGTCCGGCCGAGAGGGTACGGACGAGCTCGCCTGCGAGGCCCGGCACCCCCACCTGCTCGAGGGCGGAGGCGATCTGCGCGGCCGTGAGGCGCCGTCGCAGCCCCACCCAGTACCGGAGGTTCTCGCCGGCCGTGAGATCCGCCTTGAGCGGCGGCTCATGACCGAGATAGGTGAGCGCACCGTGAAAGGCCGGCAGGTCGTCGCGCACGTCCCGCCCGCCCCACAGCACGCGTCCCTCCTCGAGGTACAGCATCCCGCAGAGCGCGCGCAGCAGCGTCGTCTTTCCCGCGCCATTGACCCCCGTCACTTGCAGCACCTCCCCGCTCCCCACCTCGAGAGCGAGGCCCCGCAGCACGTGGCGCTCACCCCGCCACAGATGGAGATTCTCGCAACGCAACGACAGCTCGGACATGCACCCCCGGCATCCTCGCGGCGCCCTGCAGCGCCGAGAGCGCGGAAAGATCGCGGGAAAGATTCGTTATTGTCGCAAATTCAGGCGGCTGGCGCCATGCAATGAGAGGCGAGGCGAGAGAGCGCCGCTGACAGGCCCCGTGCGATAGAATCGGCGGCGCACCCGTTGCCCGGGTGGCGAAATCGGTAGACGCAAGGGACTTGAAGCACTTTGAGCACCCAGGCGGGAAACCCCTGGAGTGAATGGGGTCAAATTCGGTGGAACAGCCGCACCTGCAGTGCCTGCAACGCCGAGCTAAGCCCCGGCCGCCCGTGTCCGCTCGCGGACCCGCCCGTCCGGGGAAAGTGTAGAGACTTGACGGCCCCTGCCTAAACCGTCCGCGCTCGGCCCGCCGAGCCCGGCGGCACGGTAAAGGCAAAGTCCAGACCCCAAATGCGCGACGCGCGTGCAGCTTTGGGCTCGCGAGCCGCGCAGCAGTGAAAGCTGTAGCGGGTAAGAAAATCCCTCGGGGGCGACCCCATGCCGGTTCGAGTCCGGCCCCGGGCACGATCCAACCTTCCGCCGCCGTCCACTCCCTGCGTCAATTCCCCTGAAAAATTGGCCTAAGCCGTCCGTAG
>JBOHZT010000027.1:0-18681 GCA_050738535.1 Steroidobacteraceae bacterium | reverse complement strand
ATCCCGCCTCCCATGTCGCCGGGCTCACCCCGCGGCTATGGAAGCAGTGCTTCGCCGCGAACCCGCTGCGCTCAGCCTTGCATACCCTCGCCGCGTAGACCAGACGCCCCGGGCTTACCGGTTACGAGCGAGCAACTCGGCGAGCGCCTGGGCCGCAGGCTGCGCATCGATGCCCGGCTGGTCGGCGGAGTCGATGAAGGTCGCGAGAGTGGTCACAGCGGTGCTGGCCGAGGCGGGAAGCTCGGGGGAAGCGTTGGAGACGTTGACGATGGACATTTGAGGTTTTCCTTTGAAGGGGGTTAGGTGCGAGTTAGGTGTGACGCTGGTGAGCTGTGGTTACTTGGCCTTACCGAGCAACTCGTCTACGAGCGCCGCCGCGCCGCGCCGGTCCATCTCAGCCTTCACTGCCGCAGCACGTTCCGGGTCGCTGCCCACGAACTTCGCGACGACTAGCCTGCGCGCGTCCTCGGCGGCGTCGGCGTCGCGCTGGGCCTGGAGCTTCGCCCATTGCACCGTTTGGAGCCCGGCAGTTGCCCGCATCTGTGCGAGCTGGCGTTCTACATCGGCGCGCTGCCGGCCTCCAGCAGAGAGGGCGAGCACGGGCTTACCGGTTTGAGGGTCGAAACCTTTCGTTTCAGTTAGCTTTGCCTGGAGGTCGTTTAGGTTGCCGGCGAGCGACGCGGCGGCGGCTCGGATATCAGTGCCGTTGTCATGCACGCGATTGCTGTTGCCGGAATTCGGCGCGCGCAGGACGGTCACCTGAGGGGCTTCGCCGGGGATATTCCTAAGGCTAATAGCGCCGGAGTCGCCCTGGACGTTGATTGGGACCGCGTGCCCGTCGGCTGCATGGTGCACGGCTTGGCCCGAGACCATCGCGTTAATCTGGGAGTCGATGCCGGCTCGGCCGGCGGTGGTGGTGTCAGTCATGAGAAATGTTCCTTAGTTAGAGTTTGGTTGGAATCGTCGGGGCTGCTGTAGGCGTGGCACTGTTCATGAGTGCATCTAGCCTAGCGTGCAGCTCAGACAAGCTAGGGGCCTGATAGGGGCCAGGAGGCGGGGGTGGCTTGGGTGGCTCGGGTGGCTCGGCATAGATGAAGAGAAGTTTCTCAACGGGAATGCCTGATATCTGGGCATAGTAAGGTGGCTCGGCTTTTTCGGACACGGCGTTAAGTGGATGGACTGCTGTACATTCCCACAGAGGAAGGAGCAGTACCGATGCGAAGACCGAGACGAAACCATTCCCCGGTGTTCAAGGCCCGAGTGGCCCTGGAGGCCTTACGGGGCGAGAAGACCGTGGCGGAGCTTGCCAAGCAGCACGAGGTGCATCCGAACCAGATCACCAGCTGGAAGAACGAGCTTCTGCAGCGTGCCGCCGAGGTATTCGGCGGGCTCCCCCGCGAGGGGTCGGTGGATTCCGAGAAGGTCCACGAGCTGCACGCGAAGATCGGCGAGCTCACGGTAGAGCGGGATTTTTTATCACATGCGCTCGGTCGCTTCCCCGGACCGAGCGGACGAAAATGATTGATCGGGGCGAGAAGTTGTCCGTGAAGCGGCGGTGTGAGCTGTTGGACCTGAACCGGGGCGGCGTGTACTACACGCCGCGTCCGGTGTCGCAGGAGGACTTGCGGTTGATGCGGCGGATCGACGAGCTGCACCTGGAGTAGCCGTACTACGGGTCGCGGCGCATTGCCCGGCAGCTCGGCCGAGAGGGCGTGGAGGTGGGCCGCCTGCACGTGGCCACCCTCATGCGCCGCATGGGCATTGAGGCGCTCTACCGCAAGCCACGCACGAGCATCCCGGCACGAGAGGGGGCGATCTACCCGTACTTGCTCGGGGGCGTGTCGATCGAGCGGCCGAATCAGGTGTGGGCTACGGACATCACGTACCTGCCGATGGCACATGGATTTCTGTACCTGATGGCGATCCTCGATATCGCCAGCCGCAAGGTGCTCGCCTTCCGGCTCTCGAACACGCTGACCGCGGACTTCTGCCTCGCCGCGCTGGATGAGGCACTCGCTCGCTTTGGCACACCGGAGATCTTCAACACCGACCAGGGGGCGCAGTTCACCAGCGAGGCGTGGATCGAGCGGCTCAAGGCGAGCGGCTGCCGCACCAGCATGGATGGCAAAGGTCGCTGGGTGGAAAACGTGTTCATCGAGCGGTTGTGGAGGTCTGTCAAGTACGAGGAGGTGTATCTGCACGCCTACCGCGACGGCCGGGAAGCGCGGCAGGGACTCTCGGCGTACTTCGATACGTACAACCGCCGACGTCTGCATCAATCGCTCGACTACGGCACGCCCGATGAAGTGTACTTCGCAAGCCGCAGCGAGCCGCTGGCGGTGGCGGCCTGAGGAATCCCGATGCGCGCCCGAAGCCGCAGCGCTCGAACTTGGGGGAATACCAAGGCAGCGGGTACCCCGACATCTCCGCTCATAGGGCTTCCTATGCGGTCGCCCTTCCCGGCGCCTCCGATAGAACCAGCGTCTCCGCCTCCGCAAGGCCTCATGGGCAGAAACGTTCGCGTACCTATCAGGCGCGGACTTCTGCCGCCTTCGGCGTCAGACTGCACGACGGCTTCGCCGCTGAAGGGAGAAAAAGCGATAGACATCGCATTGAAGAGCAGGAGTTGAAGAAAAGACTGTCACCGTGTTTAATGAGGTCAGCAGATCCTTCCACTTATCCGCTTGGGAAATCTGTCCGAACTACCCGAGCCACCGCAGGGGATAGGCTACGGGGTGGTCACGGGCACGACGGAGTGGAGGCGGCAGCTTGAGTCCTCGACGATCATAGGCGAAGCTTCTTACCAGTTCGAGCTTAGGTGCCTGGAGCTCGAGCCTCACAGGCTTGACGAACAGCATCTTTCGTGGGCAACGTGGTGGGGGTTGGTCGAACCCCGGTGTGAGAAGGACCAGAGGGACGCGGTATGCGGGATGCCTGCTTCATCCCGCTTTGCGCATCGAGTTTGTTAGGCTGTTGCGCGTCATGCCGCTGAAACTCGCGCGGCACCACGCCGTGTCTGGGGGGGGTGCGTCGTGGGCGCTGACAGAAGGCAATTCGTTCTGGGTCTCGCCGCGGCGGGCGGCGGCGCGCTCGCCCTCCCGCGGACGGCCTGGGCGGCCTCACCCCGCGTACCTCAAAAGGCGCTGAGCGGCACCCGGTTCGATCTCGATCTCCAGTACGCGGCCGTCAACATCACCGGAAGGCCTCGAACCGCCATGCTGATCAACGGCAGCCTTCCCGGGCCCGTGCTGCACTGGCGCGAGGGCGACGTCCTCACCCTGCGGGTGACGAACCGCCTCGACGTGTCGACTTCCATCCACTGGCACGGCGTCATCGTGCCGACAGACATGGACGGCGTGCCGGGCATCAGCTATCCAGGCATTGCGCCCGGCGAGACGTTCGTCTATCGCTTCCCCGTTCGTCAAAGCGGCACTTTCTGGTACCACAGCCACACGCGCTTTCAGGAGCAGAACTGCATCACCGGGGCGCTGGTGATCCATCCGCGAGAGCCGGATCCCGTCAAGGCCGATCGTGATTACGTGGTGCAGTTCAACGACTGGACCGATGAGAATCCGGAGCACGTCTTCTACCATTTGAAGACCGGCGACGGTTACTACAATTATCACAAGCGAACGCTGCACGATTTCTTTCACGACATCGACTCCAAAGGCTTCTCCAGGACGCTCAAAAACCGCTGGACCTGGAGCACGATGCGCATGGATCCTCGCGATATCGTTGATGTCAGCGGAGCGCAGACGGGCGGCACCTACACTTACCTGATCAACGGCTATCCGCCGGCGGGGAACTGGACGGGGCTTTTCAAGCGGGGCGAGCGGGTCCGGCTGCGCTTCATCAATTCCTCGGCGATGAGCTATTTCGACGTGCGCATTCCGGGTCTCAAGATGACGGTTGTGGCCGCGGACGGCAGCAACGTCGAGCCCGTCTCGGTGGACGAGTTCCGGATCGGGGTGGCGGAGACCTACGACGTGATCGTCACACCGCGCGACGACGCCTACACGATCTTCGCGCAGTCGATGGACCGCAGCGGCTTTGCCCGTGCGACGCTCGCGGCGCGGCCGGGCCTCTCTGCCCCGGTACCGCCGATGGATCCCATCTACAGCCGCACCATGGTCGATATGGGCATGGTCGGCATGAGCATGGGCCGCATGAAGATGACTCACATGAACATGAGCGATACCCACGGCTCGAGGGCCGGCATGCACATGAGCGGCATGCGCAGGGGCGCGAGAAAGTCGATGAACGTCATGGACATGCAGACGCTCGCCGGCGCCTCGAGGCCCGCGCCCGCCAATGCGACAGGGCAGACCGCCTATCCGCAGCCCCGCGACGTGCACCTGAAGCTCGGTCCGGAGATCGTCCATCTCGTCGCGCATCCGACCGAACGATTGCACCTGCCGGGCGACGGGCTCAACGGCAATGGGCGCGACGTCCTTACCTACGAGCGCCTCGTTCGCCTCGCGCACGGCCCGCAGAACGCCCCGTTCGTCACCCGTGAGCCGGACGCCGACGTCCTTCTGCATCTGACGGGCAACATGAGGCGGTACATTTTCGGCTTCAATGGACTGGCGTTCAACCAGGGCGAGCCGGTCAGACTTCCGTATGGCCAGCGTATCCGGGTCACGCTGATCAACGACACCATGATGGCGCACCCGATACACCTGCACGGTATGTTTACCGAGCTCGACAATCATCGCGGCCGCCTGCGGCCTCTCAAGCATACGATCAACGTCAAGCCGGCGGAGTTCGTCCAGTACTACGTCAACGCCATGGAGATCGGCCGCTGGGCCTATCACTGTCACCTGCTCTATCACATGGAAGCGGGCATGTTCACCTCGGCGATCGTGGCGTGAGGGCCAACTTCGCGCTCGGTGCATCGGCCACCGCGGCCGCACTACTGCTCTTGCCGGCCATCGCGGTTGCACAGCAGCAGCCGACCGAGCCGGGTTGGCCGCTGCCGATACAGAACAATCCCATCTTGGGGTACGCGAGCTTGAACCAGAACGAGCTGCGCATCGGCGATGGCACGACGTACCGCTGGGACGGCGAGGGATGGTACGGCGGGAACCTCAATCGCCTCTGGGTAAAAAGCGAGGGCAATCTCGAGACCTCAAGTGGAGCGACGAATGAGGCCGAGGTGCAGGCACTGTACTCGCGCGCCATCTCGCCGTTTTTCAACCTGCAACTGGGCGTCCGCTACGATTTCGATCCGACGCCTTCCCGTGGCTGGGCGGCGTTCGGTGTCGAGGGACTCGCCCCGCTGGGCTGGGACATCGATGCGTTCGTCTTTGCAAGCGACGGCGGGTACCTGGGGGCGCGCCTAGAGGGCTACTACAATCTGTATCTCACTCAGCGCCTGGTGCTGCAGCCGCAGTTCGAGCTCAATGCCTATTCTCGCGCCGACAGACCGACACGGACGGGCACCGGGCTTTCCGACGCGGATTTCGGGCTTCGGCTGAGATACCAAATCCGCCGAGAATTCGCCCCGTACATCGGTGTGACGTATGCGACGGTGTACGGGTCAAGCGCAGACTTCGCTCGAGAGACGGGGCATTCCATCTCAGAGCTGCGCTTCGTCGTGGGAATTCACGCATGGCTTTGAGCTTAAGGGGGGGCCTTGAGAACATGCAGGATACTGGTCGCCTTCGTCATCATCCTTCTCGTGGGGGTCGGGACCTACCTCTACACGGGCAGCTACCCGATCGGAGCCGATGTCCCACACTCCGGAGCGGTGTTCGCGCTGCTCAGCGCTGTAAGGGACCGGGGGATCGAAGCCCAGTCGCGCAACATTCATCCACCTGCCGACCTGAGCACCCCTCGGCGCCTGTCAGTCGGTGCAGGCCAATACGCGGCGATGTGCTCGGGCTGTCACCTGGCTCCGGGCTACCGGAGCGGTGAGACTTGGGAGGGTCTTTATCCGCAGCCGCCCCAGCTGGCGCGGGGCACGCACCTGACGCCGGGACAAATATTCTGGGTCGTCAAGCATGGGCTGAAGTTCTCCGGGATGCCGGCCTGGGGCAAGTCGCATTCCGATGACGAGATCTGGAGCATCACGGCATTCGTGCTTTCCGTCCCTCACCTCACCGCACAGCAGTACAAGGACATCGTCGCCCGAGCGCCGTCGGATGCTGACATGGTGAAGATGCCGATGCCACAAGCGCGCGGCGCAGGTGACGGTTCGCCGGATGGTCAAGCATCGCAAACCGTGCCGCGACCGTCGACGCGTGGTCAGAAACCGCCATGAGGAGTGACCAGGATCCTCCAGCCGCCGCATACCTGGGGCACGTGCACCGAGCGAGTGAGAAGGGGGGTGACGTTGTCGCAGTACTGCCGTTCGGTGGGGCTGAACCCGTTCGCTCTGTATAGCATGCGGCGGCAGATGCGGCGCAAAGGGACCTTGCCGCCCGCGCTGGGCATAGCGACGCTGGCAGGGAGGCCACCGCGCGGGAGTTCAGCGCGGGAGGATTCGTGGCGGTGCGGGCATGATGCGCCCGTATGGAGAGGGACTGAAGGTCTACCTGTTTCGGGAGCCGATCGACATGAGGAGGTATGCGCAGACCATAGTTATGCGGACTACGCGGCGGCGCACGCACATTCGGCCGGCACGAACCCCATTCAACGCTGCGCATACCGGGGACTGGCCTTGGCCGATCTCAGCCTAGTGCCAAATCAAGTGTCAAATGCGGGGTTACGGGGGAGTCTAGGGGACCGAAATTCTTGCGATTTCTATAACTTACTGATCTTCGGACCCCTCTCCGTGGGTTCGAATCCCACCCTCTCCGCCATTGCGCACGATGCGGTCAGCCCAGGCCGCACTTTAAATGACATTCGAATTGACAGATAGAGTGATAGTTGCTGGAATAGCTGGCGGGTAGATCAAGAGGCGACCTTATGGCTGATGTTTGGCAAGCAGCCGAAGCTCGGCACCAGTTCTCCGACGTGGTCGATGCCGCAGTAGAAGGACGACCTCAGTTCGTCCGCCGGCGTGATGGCCGGGAGGTCGTCGTCGTGTCCAGGGAGTACTTCGACGAGACCAAGCCCAATCTCAAGAGCTATCTGATGGGTTCCGGCTACGCGGGCGAGGGTGACGATGCGTTCGATGTCGCGATGCGCGGCGTCAGGACAGAGGGTGCGCCGATCTTGCGGCCGCGGAATGTCGACCTGAAGGGCTGATCTGTGTTCATCCTGGACACGGATGTCATCAGCAATCTCCGCAAGAAGAGGCCGCATCCGAGTCTGACCAGGTGGATCGGCGAGATCGGTTGGCAAGAGCTGGCCACCACGGCTTTGACCGTGATGGAAATCCAGATCGGTATTGAGCGTGCGCGACGCTCCGATGCCACGATTGCAGATACCGTTCAGAAGTGGCTGAGCGGACTGCTGCACGTCGGCAGACCAGAGGTGCTGCCCCTGGGCACCGATGCCGCCCTGCTGCTCGGCCGGATGTACGAGACGCCGCCATTGCGAAACTTTCTCGCGAACGATCCCGGAGCCAAGAAGCCCAAGACGGGCGCTGATTTGGCGATCGCCTCGATTGCCATCGCCCACAGTGCAATCGTTGCAACGGGCAACGGAAGCGATTTCCTGCTCATTCATCGATATTTCCCGCTGCGCGGCCTCTACGATCCTTTTGAGGACAAGTGGCTCGTGCAGCCGTCCGACTGAAACGCGAATTGCGCGCCGTAGCGGGGCGATCGACGGCTCTTGGTCGCTCGCCTGACGATGGCATTGCCTTGTGGATCATTGCCATTCCAAATCCCAATATTCCGATATCCAGCAAGACGCCGCCGACGTTTCTGGTGCAGGCGGAGGACGACTATGAGGATGGTGTGAGGCAGGCGCTGGTCTATTACACCGCGCTGGCGAAGGCACGCGTGCCGACTGAGATGCATCTCTACGCGCACGGCGGCCATGCGTTCGGCTTGCGGCGGACAAAGCTGCCGATCACCGGTTGGACCGCGCTTGCTGAAGTATGGCTGCGGACGATCGCCATCGTCCAGAACTGAGATGAGCCTCCACCGGGATCCCGAGTCATCCCGATCAAGGGCTACGCGTGGATCTCCGCCACCTCATCTAACGCAGTCCGTATGACAGACGGAGAGCAATGCGCTGCAGCACCTCGACTAGCAGATCGTCGTTGAGCGCGCGGTGAAATTGCGGCCGTTCTGGTATGGCCCGTTCAGCACGCTCGTTCAGAGCGACAGCGGGCGCATGCCCGTTCATCGATGAGCCGTAATATACGCCGTGAAGGGTCGGATAGGCTTCATGGAGTTGACGTGCCCACGCGCGAGTGCGAGAACGCGGGCCGGAGTGGACCGCCGTGGAGGCGCCGATTGCGGTAGCGAAAGCGCCTCGCAGATCGAGCAAGGTCAGCGGCGCCTGCAAAAGCAAAGACGACGAGAGTCGGCGCGTTGCGAATCCGGTCGATTCGGCGGGTGGCCTGGAACTTCCGCGGCGCAGGTGTCAACGTCCGACGCACAGTAAAGGATGGCCCGGTCCTGATCCTTTGGGGCGCCGCCAGCGCTGGGCAGGTGGTGATCCCAACGTGCTGCAGTGGGTCCGAAGTGGCGAAACTGGCTCCAGCGCGAGGGGTACGGGCCGGTTGCGAAGTAAATGCGAGCGAAGAGCGTGCCGGCCGCCACTTCGATGGTCTTCGCCGTGATGCGGCGCAGCGCATCGATGCCGGGGGGCTCGGGAAACTTGCTCACCCGATCAGGCGCGCGTCAGGTCACCGGCGAGTCTCACCACGATATCGGTAGGCCGGCCCGAGAGCAGCCATTCGCGCGGGCTCAGGGGGGCCGCGTCACCTTCGAGCTGGAGCTCCGGTTCCGGCAGCAGGAACCAGTCGACCACATCCAAGGGAAGGAGGTCGGGCGGAAGCGCCTTCAGCACCGGGGCCAATCCGGGGATGACGAGGCGACTCTCGAACTGGAACCGCGGCAGACGCCAAGTCCTCTCATACTCCAGGCCAAAGAGTGAGTGCTCACGCAGTCGCTCGCGCACTTGGGTGACGTCTACCTTGATGAGCTTGGCGGCCTCGGTCGTCGAGAGGCTCTCTTCGAGAAGCGCCATGTACTGAGCCTGGCTGCGCAGGAGCGGATCATTCCCCGCATCGACCGGCCCCTTGCCCTTGAGCGCACCGACGCCACGCAGGGCGGACAGTTCGGCAGCTGAGAGTTCGCGGGCGTGGCGTCCGGAAGGAGAGGTGGTGCCGGTGGTCAGGGAACGATTGCGCGCCAGCGCGGCCCGCATTTCCTGCGGGTTCGTGATCCCGATCGCGAGCCCGAAGGGTTTCAGCAGCTTTCCCAGGCTCCTGAAAGAGGGATTTCCCTTGCCGCGCTCGATGTCCGCGAGGACCCGGGGATTGAGCCCGCAGAGCTTGGCGTACTCGACTTGGGATTTGCGGGTGATGAGCCGCATGGTGCGCAGGATCTGCGGGATGTCGGCTAGCTGCTGCGGAACCATCTGCGCGAGTTTTTCCCGCAGGGCTTCCACCTCATCCCGGGACAGGTCGCGATGGACCCGTTTCATGGATTGGCTCCCAGAGCGCGGAGGGTCGCCGCCAGTCTTTCTATCTCGGGCGCCCGCTGTTCGATGATGCTGGGTGCGGCGCCGCACTCCCGGAGGGTCTGTGGCAATGCATCGAGCTGCGGTAGGGTAGTTGCCGCCGCTCGCAGGAACGCCTCTCGCGGGGATTCGAGGCCGGCTTCGTCGAACCGGATGTCCAGGCGGTCGAGGACTGCGGGCCAAGCCCCGCCGCCTGCTGCTTCACCGTCCCAGTGGATGACCCGGGCTATGGCGCGGGCATCGAGGTACGCGGGCCCGAAGTCATAGATCGGCGCGAGCCGGATCGACCCGTCCACCTCTTTCAGGATGGCCTGATTGCGGCCGTGGTTGTCCCGGTTCCCCAAGGCGAGGTTCAGGAAGTCCCGACGGGCGTACTCGGCGAACTCCGTCTCGAAATCAGTAACGCAGCGGGCCAGTTCAATGAGTACCTGGTCGTGACGAAGGGCCACAGAGGCAGAGTCGACCACGCCAGTGATCGAGTACAGGCTCTCCACCCCTAGGCGGATCTCTCTCGCATCGACCGCCCGACGATCGAAGCGGGGGATCAGCAGGGCGCCTTCGATGAACTGCGGCAGTTCGCGGGTCACTCGCAGGCCAAGTCTTGCGGCGACCGCTTGGTAGATGGCCTCGTGCCGCAGGATCTCTTCCGCCCTTGGTCCAGCTTCCGGTACCGGGAACTTCAGGAGGGCATGTCGGCGAATGGGAAAGGGCAACTGACCGCTGTCCGGGTGCCATCGCCCGGTCTCATCCTCGACGACCCAGAATTTGGGAGCATCGCCCTGCGTGTCTGTGGCGCCGGCGATAGCCGCACCCTGGGCCAAGGCGTGGTCGACGAAGGCGTCCCCGCGCTGGACCATCTCCTGCAGCGTGAACCCCAGGTGGGTAATGGTCTGGACCGGCTGGGCCGGGCGCACGCGCAGGTTGCCCACCGGATTCACCGCGCCGCGCTCCAGCAGCTCCCAGGGGCCAAGGGGATTGGCGGCGTGCTTCTCCAGGCGCTTGCGGGCGGCCCCCTGCGGCAGCAAGTCCACTAGGAAGGGCGGCCAGTGCGGCAGACTCCGGAATGCCAGGTCCACCGGGGCGCGGACGCTCAATGCCCGATGGTCCTGGGCTTCCAGATGCTCGATGGCGTAGTCGGCCTCATATCGGACGCGGACGGGCCCCCGGACAGACAGATCGCCCGTCGTGGGGTCTACCGTGGCGCAGGCGTGCCAAGCGCCATCCAGATGAATGTCCAGATCCATGAAGTGACGTGCCCAGGTCTGCCATCTCCAGTTATGGGCAGAATAATAGCTATTTATTCCGCGAATTCAATATAAGAATACATTAAAAGGAATTTTATGTGGGGACTTTACATCGGCGCGGCCTCGATCAGACGCTCGAAGGCGAGGGACGAGCCGATCTGCGAGCCGAGCGCACCGAAGAAGCGGCGCGCCTAGCTCGAGGGGTGGTTCGGGCTCCCTGATTCCTCAGAGGAGCTCAGGGTCGAGGAGCGGGACCGAGTGCCTGCCGGTAGGCGTTGGCGAATGCTTCCAGAAACGTATGCGGAAGCTTGTCGGCGGGCATTTCCGTGAGGCTGTGATAGAGCTCCGTGAATAGCGTCCAGTTGCGCGACTCGCGGCTTCCCCCGGCCTTGCCGCGCCGGCTCGCGCGCTCGAAGCGCGCCTCGAGCTCGGCCGGGTCGAACCGATCGATGAACTCGACGAAAGCGCCGCGAAATGCCTCCGCGGTGGCTTTCTCGTGGGCTTTCGCTGCGGCGATGGCGTCTCGCAGCCACCGGACGGCGTCGAGCTCGCGGCTCTCGTGTTTGGCGAGGACCTCGATCAGCAGCTCCTCGATGGTTCCGTGGCCGAGCGTCGGCGCCGGATCCTCCGGATCCACGGGCAGGTCGATGTGGAGGCGGTTGCGGATCTCGTTGCGCTCGCGCTCGAGATCCTTCAGCCCGACCAGGGCTTCCCGCAACAGCCGTCCGACGAGATGCAGCGTATGGGAGTCGGCATCGGCGGGCAGCTGCTGTGCGTCGAAACCGGCTCCCTGGCAGAACGCCTCGAGCCCGAAGCGGGATTCCTGGGGTCCGGGCAGGGGCGTGCCGCGCGCGTCGCGCGCCTTTGCCGCCGCACGGGCGAGCCGCTCGATGCGGCGCGCGATCGACTCGTGGCTGAGGTCGGTCTCCGGAGCCGACGCCGGGAATGCAGACGGGCGGGGGGGCGGGAGCGGCGACGAGGGTGGGGGCGACGGCGGGGACGAAGGTGGGGACGTCGAGGCCCGAACCGGCGCGGGCTCGGAGGTTGAGTCGCCGTTCCAGAGGAACAGGTCGTCGACCCTGAGCGCCGCCCCGAGATCGGTCTGCGCGGCGCGCCCCACGCTCTGGAGCTGCTCTATCTGGGTCGGCATCGAGTCGATCGCGAGCACCGAGGCGGAGGAGGACAGGTCAGCTGCAGCCGGCTCAGCTGGGGCGGACCCGGATGTGCCCGGCGACGCGGCGACATGGGCCTTGGCGTCCTCCGGTTCGAGCGCCACGACGACCTCGTACTCGCCGAGGCGCAGCACGTCGCCGTGCTCGAGGCGGTACGGCCCGCGCTCGACGGCGGGGCGCTCGTCGTCGTTCACGAAGATCCCGTTGCGGCTGGTATCCTCGAGCTCGTACCGGCCCTCGCGAAAGCGGATACGAGCGTGATGAGCGGAGACGTAGCGCTCCGGATCGGGAAGCACCCAATCGTTGTCGGACGATCGCCCGATCGTGCCGCCGGCGGTGCCGAAAATCATCGTCGCGCGCTCGCCGAGCGGCCGACGGTGCTCACTGATCACGCGCAAGCGCAGCGCCATGGATTCCCCGCGGGTGGAAATGTCCCGCGCCTCACGACTTTCCCCAGGCGCGAGGACATATAATCCCGTGGCAAATTAGCAACGCGCCGCAGGAAACCCATGGCAGCGAGTCACATTTTCAAGGTCCTCTTCGTGAACCAGGGCAAGGTTTACGAGATCTATGCCCGCAAGGTGAGTCACGGCGGCATGTTCGGCTTCATCGAGGTGGAGGAGTTCGTGTTCGGCGAGCGCTCGACCGTTGTCGTGGATCCCGCGGAGGAGCGCATCAAGACCGAGTTCGCCGGGGTCAAGCGCAGCTTCCTGCCGATGCATTCGGTGCTGCGCATCGACGAGGTCAAGAAGCAGGGGGTGAGCAAGATCACCACCTTCGAGGGCGCGAACATCGCGCAGTTTCCGGTGCCCCTGTATTCCACGCCGCAGACCGAGCCCCCCGGGGGCAAGAAATAGCGCGATGCTGTCGCTCCCCGGCGCGCCCGTCCTCTCCGGCTTTCGAATCGCAAAACTCCTCTCCCGGCTCGCGGCGCTCGAGCCCTCGATCCGCCGGCTCTCCTCGCGCTACGTCCATTTCGTCGATGTGGCACGCCCACTCACCGCGGCGGAGCGCGGGATTCTCGATGCGCTGCTCGCGTATGGCCCGCGCGTGGACGAGGCCGCGGAGGCGCTCGCGCCTTCCGAGAGTGCGAGCGAGCCGCTGCTCGTCGCGCCGCGCGCCGGCACCGTCTCGCCTTGGTCGAGCAAGGCCACCGACATCGTGCACGTCTGCGGGCTCGATGCCGTTCGCCGGATCGAGCGCGGCATCGAGTACCGGCTGGGCGCCTCGAGGCCGCTCGATCGCGCCGAGCGGCTCCGACTGTCGGGGGTGCTCTTCGATCGCATGACGGAGCAGGTCGTGCTCGGGGGGGCCGCGGCCCTGCGACTATTTGAGCACGAGGCGCCGCGGCCGCTCGGGACCGTCGCGCTGGGACGCGAAGGGCGTGCCGCGCTCGAGGCGGCCAACGCGGCGCTCGGCCTCGCGCTCTCGAGCGGCGAGATCGACTATCTCCTCGAGAGCTTTACCCGGCTGGGACGGGACCCCACCGATGCCGAGCTCATGATGTTTGCGCAGGCGAACTCCGAGCACTGCCGGCACAAGATCTTCAATGCCCGGTGGGTCATCGACGGCGAGGAGCGCAGCGAGTCGCTCTTCGACATGATCCGCTACACCCATGCCCGCAATCCCGTCGGCGTGCTCTCCGCCTATCGCGACAACGCCGCGGTCATCGAGGGCGCGCTAGGCACCCGGTATTTCGCGGATCCTGCGACGGGGCTGTACGTGAGCGCGCGCGAGCCGATCGACATCCTCATGAAGGTCGAGACGCACAATCACCCGACGGCGATCTCGCCGTTCCCGGGCGCGGCGACCGGGTCGGGCGGCGAAATCCGCGACGAGGGTGCTACTGGCCGTGGCGGCAAGCCGAAGGCCGGCCTCACGGGATTCTCGGTCTCGAATCTCGAGATTCCGGGGCTCGTGCGGCCGTGGGAGCGGCCCTTCGGGCGGCCCGCCCGCATCGCCTCGGCGCTCGAGATCATGCTCGAGGGACCGATCGGCGCGGCGGCGTTCAACAATGAGTTCGGCCGGCCGAGCATCTGCGGGTACTTCCGCACGCTCGAGCAGAGTGGCGCAGACGCGGCGCTCGAGCCTGGCGCGGACATTGGGCTCGAACCTGGCGCGGCCGGTGCCGACGCTGGGCCCATCTACGGCTATCACAAGCCGATCATGATCGCCGGGGGGCTCGGGAGCATTCGCCGGCCCCACGTCGAGAAGGCCGCGCTGCCGGTCGGCGCCAAGCTCATCGTGCTCGGGGGGCCGGCCATGCTGATCGGCCTCGGCGGCGGCGCCGCATCGTCGGTGGCGAGCGGCACGAGCAGCGCCGATCTCGACTTTGCCTCGGTCCAGCGCGGCAACGCAGAGATGGAGCGCCGCGCGCAGGAAGTGATCGATGCCTGCTGGGCGCTCGGCCCCTCAAATCCCGTGCTTTTCATTCACGACGTGGGGGCGGGCGGGCTCTCGAACGCCGTGCCGGAAGCGGTGGCGGAGGGTAAGCGCGGTGCGCGCGTCGATCTGCGGGCGATCCCGACGGCCGAGCCCGGTCTCTCACCGCTCGAGCTGTGGTGCAACGAGGCGCAGGAGCGCTATGTCGTCGTCATCGCGGCGGGTGATCTCGAGCGCTTCACGGCGCTCGCGGCGCGCGAGCGCTGTCCATTCGCGGTGATCGGTGTGCTCGATGACGGCGGCCGACTCACGGTGCAGGATCGCGCGAGCGGGACCCTGTCGGTCGACATTCCGCTCGAATTGCTGCTCGGCAAGCCGCCGCGAATCGTCATGGATTGTGCGAGCGCGAAAGCCGCACCGCGTCCTGCGCTCGAGGCGCCGATCGATCTTCGTGAGGCGGCTTATCGGGTGCTGAGGCTTCCGGCCGTCGCGGACAAGACGTTCCTCATCACGATCGGCGACCGCACGGTCGGCGGCCTCGTGAGTCGCGATCAAATGGTGGGCCCATGGCAGGTACCTGTGAGCGATGTGGCGGTGACGCTCGCCGACCACTTCGGCCACGGCGGCGAAGCGTTTGCGATGGGCGAGCGCACGCCGATCGCGATGCTCGACGCGCCGGCCTCGGGCCGGCTCGCGGTCGGCGAGGCCCTCACCAATCTGCTGGCGGCCGATGTCGGCTCGTTGCGCGACATCCGGCTCTCGGCGAACTGGATGGCCGCGAGCGGGGAGCCGGGGGAGGATGCGAAGCTCTACGCAACGGCGCAGGCCGTCGCGAAGGAGCTTTGCCCGGCGCTCGGCATCGCCATTCCGGTCGGCAAGGACTCGCTGTCGATGCGGACGAGCTGGGAGGAGCACGGCGCCCGCAAATCGGTCATCGCGCCCGTCTCGCTGATCGTGTCGGCGTTCGCGCCTGTCGGCGACGTGCGTCGCACACTCACGCCGGTCCTGCGCACGGATGGGGGGCCGACGGCGCTATGGCTCATCGATCTCGGTGCAGGGCGCGATCGTCTCGGGGCCTCGGCGC
Source organism: Steroidobacteraceae bacterium (assembly GCA_050738535.1). Lineage (GTDB taxonomy): Bacteria > Pseudomonadota > Gammaproteobacteria > Steroidobacterales > Steroidobacteraceae > JASHUC01. The sequence goes on along the minus strand of JBOHZT010000027.1, from coordinate 3,214 downwards.
TCGCGCAGGTGCAGAGTCAGATTGGGGGCAATCCTCCGGACCTCGATGACCCGCAGCGCCTCGTCCGTTTGGCTGCAGCGCTCGCAGAGCTCAAGGCCGCGGGGGTCCTGCTGGCCTATCACGATCGATCGGACGGCGGACTGTTCGCGGCGGTGGTCGAGATGGCCTTCGCCGGCCACTGCGGCGTCACGATCACACTGCCGGAAGGGGAGGTACTGCCGGCGCTTTTCTCGGAGGAGCTGGGCGTCGTGGTGCAGCTGCGAGAGGCTGATGAGCCGCGGCTCGAGGAGGTGCTCGCTAGGCACGAGCTGCGTGCGCTCACTCGACGAATCGGAGCGCCGGACACCGAGTTCCGCATTCGCGTGTCGGCCGGCGGCCAGTCGATCATCGATGAGTCTTGGGCGGACCTGCGGCGCGCGTGGTCGGAGACCTCGTACCACTTGCGGCGACTGCGCGATGATCCGCAGTGTGCCGACGAGGAGCTCGCCGCGCAGACGGCGGTCGATGACCCGGGGCTCGCCGTCTCGCTCACTTTCGACGCACAGGAAGACATCGCAGCACCCTACGTCTCGCGCGGGGCTCGACCGCGTATCGCCGTATTGCGCGAGCAAGGGGTGAACAGCCACGTCGAGACCGCCGCCATGTTCGCGCATGCCGGCTTCGAGCCCATCGACGTGCACATGACCGATCTTCTCGAAGGGCGGCGTACGCTTCGGGATGCGACGGGCCTCGTGGCGTGTGGCGGGTTCTCGTATGGCGATGTGCTTGGCGCCGGGGAGGGCTGGGCCAAGTCGATCCTGTTCCACGAGCGAGCGCGCGATGATCTCGCCGCATTCTTCGCGCGTCCCGAGACGTTCGCGCTCGGTATCTGCAACGGCTGCCAGATGTTCTCCGCACTGAAACAGCTGATCCCCGGAACGGCGCATTGGCCGCGCTTCATCCGCAACCGCGTGGAGCAGTTCGAGGCGCGCTTCACGCTCGTCGAGATCCTTCCTTCCGCATCGGTATTGCTCCAGGGTATGGCGGGATCGTATTTGCCGATCGTCGTCTCGCACGGCGAGGGTCGCGCCGAGTTTGCCTCTGAGGAGGAGACCGGGGCGTGTGCGGAGGCCGGGTTGGTGGCGTTCCGTTACGTCGATCACCACCAGCGCCCGACGATGAGGTATCCCTTCAATCCCGGCGGCTCGCCGCGCAGCATCGCGGCGATCTCGAGCGCCGATGGCCGCGTCACGCTCACCATGCCGCATCCGGAGCGCTCCACGCGCTCTGTGCAGAATTCCTGGCGCCCGCACGATGCCGGCGAGTGGAGTGGATGGATGCGAATCTTCCGCAACGCGCGGCGGTTCGTGGGCTGAGGGCCCATCGCGGAACTGGTTTCCTGACGTCCGTTTGAGACGTCGCTCGGGCGTTCCAGGACGACGTCCGAGAAAGTCTGCGCGATCGCAAAATTTATAGCTGCGAAGGATGGTAATCGGGCGTGCCGTCGCTACACTGATCCAAGACGATCCCATCGCGGCGGGGGTGCTCCATGAGCACGCTTCAACAGGTCGAGCAGGCGATTCTGGGTCTCTCGCAAATCGAGCTCGAGAGGCTTCAACAATGGTTCACGGAGCTGATGGAGTGGCCCCGGCGGATCGCCGAGCCTGCGCCGCGCCGCAAGCCGGAGTTCGGCGAGAGAATGACCTTCGACGAATATCTGGATTATTCCTCCGAAGCCCGTGCTCGATACGAGTACGTCGCGGGCGAGCTCTTCGCGATGAGCGGGACGACGCGGCGTCACAACCGTATCGCGGGCCGCCTGTTCCGAGTTTTCGAGGATCACCTGAAGGGCAAGGGCTGCGAGATCTATATGTCCGATGTGCTGGTGAAGGTGCGGGCCAGCCGAGACGATCACGGCTACTATCCTGACGTGATGGTCGTCTGTGGACAGGATCGTGGCGATGAGCGCTTCGTCACGAGCCCAAAGCTCATCGTCGAAGTCCTTTCTCCCTCGACGGCCAACGTGGATCGGCGCGAGAAGCGGTACAACTACGCCTGCATCGAGGAGCTGGAGGAGTACGTGATCGTCGCGCAGGATGCGCCCGAGGTCACGGTCTTCAGGCGCGCGGATCGGTGGCAACCCACGGTCGTCGAATCGCTCGGAGAGAGCGTCGAGTTGCGCTCCTTAGGGCTAACGGTGCCGCTTGCGCAGGTGTACGAGGGTGAGCAGATCTAGGGACAAAACCCACCGCGAACCTCGTATCATGTCCGCTTGCGAACTCCCGGGAGCAAAGCGCCCGCGGTTCGCGCGCAATTCGGCGAACGGCAGGCGAGACCATGCGACTTCATCCCACGGGAAAATTCGACAATCGCGCGGCCCGGAACGCGCACATCGAGGCGCAGCCGCTGGCGGCCGCGATGGGCGCGGAGATCCTGGGCGTCGATGTTCCGCGGATGTCCGACGCGCAGTTCGAGGAGATCCGCCAGGCCCTGTTCCGCCACAAGATGATCTTCTTCCGCGCCCAGCAGCTGTCGCACGCCGAGCACGAGGCGTTCAGCCTGCGGTTCGGTCCTTTTGCGGAGGATGCGTATACCCATGGAGTGCCAGGGCACCGCGATGTGCATCCGTTGATCAAGGACGCCGACGACACCTCGAAAATGGTCTTCGGCGAAGGCTGGCACACGGATTCGCCATTCCTCCCGGAACCCCCGTCGATCACGATTCTCAGGTCCATCGAGGTGCCGCCGTTCGGCGGTGATACCACGTGGGCCAATTCCGCGCTAGCATACCGGATGCTGAGCGATACCTACCAGCGCCTGATCCAGGGCTTGCAAGTACGATTCTCGTTGCGCGACGTGTTGGCTGCCGTTCATTCGGCGGTCGAGGTCAGGGAGAGCCCCATCGGCCGGCTGGCGGCGACCCGAGATTCGGACAAGCTGTCAGACGATTTGCTGCGGAAAATCGAGGGCAGCGCGCATCCACTGGTGCGAACGCATCCGGTCACCGGGGAGAAGGCGCTGTACGTGGATCCCTCCTATGCGATCGGCCTGGAGGGCATGACCCCCGAGGAATCCGCGCCGATCCTGCGCTATCTCAGCAACCACATCACCCAGCCGGCCTTCACCTGCCGCCTGCGCTGGGAGCCCGACATGCTGGCGCTCTGGGACAATCGGCTGTGCGTGCACCAGGCCTACAACGACTACCAGGGCCACCGCCGCGAGCTGTATCGCACGA
>JBOHZT010000026.1:0-19450 GCA_050738535.1 Steroidobacteraceae bacterium | reverse complement strand
AGTGAGCCGAGCCGCTCCGCTTCGCGGCAGTGCTTGCCGTCCTCGAGGGCCAGCAGACCAACCACCTCATCCAGGCTAAAGCCGAGCGCCTGGGCTTGCTTGATGAACCGCAGCCGCCGGGCGTGATTCTGGGTGTAGCGGCGGATGCCGCCGGGTGGCCGGTCGGGCTCACCGACCAGACCGCGGCGCTGGTAGTAGCGGATGGTTTCTACATGAACGGCCGCCTGTCTTGCCAGCGCTCCGATGGTGTACCGCTCTGGCATATTGACTCCGTACCTGACTACGGAGATACGGTACGCCCATGACTCAAGACGCGAAAGGGGGCCGTGGTATGTCCGGATCGCCGAATGGTCGCTGTTCGACGAGCCCAACAGATCGGCTCGACGACGAGGCGAGCAAGGATAGGAACGATGGGGGCCTCCGAGACGGCCTTCAGGAGCCACGGCATGAGTCTCGCTACGCGTGTTGCTGACAAGGCCGGGGTGCTCGGCAGCATCGTCGCCGCGATAGGCTGTGCCTCCTGCTTCCCAGCCCTGGCCAGCTTGGGCGCGGCCATCGGCCTGGGTTTCTTGAGCCAGTACGAAGGGCTCTTCATCCGCATCCTGCTCCCCACGTTTGCCGGCATCGCCTTGCTCGCCCCGCCGCAGAAAGCCCGCTGCGTTCCGGCCGATGAGTTGGGCGGCAGCAGTTGAGTGACCGCCGGCGCCGAGTTGGAGGGATCTGTGGGCCACGATTCCACACTGACGCGCCCTCCGCTGGCCAGGAACACAATGAACGAGCAGCTCCTCGCCGTCACCGGCATGACCTGTCAAGACTGCGCTCGGCACGTTGAGCGGGAGCTCCAAGCGCTACCCACGGTCCTCACCGCCGAGGTTGCTTACCCGCAAGCCGTAGCGCGCATCCGCAGCTCCCGGCCGTTGAGGCTGGAGGAGATCAATGCGCTTTTACCGAAGCGATACCGGGTGGTGGCGCGTGCGGCACCAGAAGTGAGCCCGTTATCTGTCGAGCCATCCTTCACGATGCCGGTGCTCGAATCGACCCTGACCTGTCCGGCCTGTGGGGCCGCGAAGGTCGAGACCATGCCGACCGAGGCATGCCAGTACTTCTACGAGTGCACGGCCTGCCACACGCTGCTGCGTCCGAAGAGCGGAGATTGCTGCGTGTTCTGCTCGTACGGCTCCGTCCCGTGTCCACCGAAGCAAATGGACCACACTTGCTGCAGCGCTTAACGTTCGTCCGCGTCGCGCTCGAGAGCCAGCCACACGACGTGTCCTCTTATCGCATCACTTCAGACGGAGCTCGAGCGTGAGACGGGGGCTCGCTATCTGAATTCTGCTCCTGGAGCAGTCGGCTTGTCTTGAGCCATCACGCTTCTCGCCGAAATGAGCATGGCGATCGCTGCATTCAGTAGGCCGAGATAGCCGCGAATGTGGATAAAAATCTGGGCCGTCTCGCCGTGGGTCCAATCAGAGCCTGTACAAGCCAGTATATTCAGCGAGGCTGTTAGCAAGAACAGCCTTCGTGTCCATCCGGCTCTGGATGAGCCAAGCCAGATATAGAAGAAGACGATGGCCCAAAGCAGAAGGAACCAGCTGTCCGCCACAGGGCTTATGTTGACAGGAAAACTGAAACTCAAGCTGTAGCTGCATATGTACCCGGCATAGGCAAAAAATATGATGGACTCCAACGTGCACTCGGACAGGAATGCCAGAACAGCCATCAAACCGAGCAACGCACCGCCGAGCGTATACGGCGTCACCTTATTAAAGCCATCAAAGGCCGCCAACCATCCGGCTGCACGCAGGTTCCACGCCCACCCCACAAGGCCGATACACATGAAGCCGATTGTGGTCACGACGATCGGCTTGCCAGAGTTACCTTCGGGCATGATGGCGTCTCCGTGTCATGGCGTTCTTTACGTCGCCTGTTGAACCAGAAGCCTTCATATACTCCCGTACCCAAGTACGGAGTCAAGCCAGACCGTCCTGGAGAACTCAATCATCGACGCCGGATTTGGTGCTCTCCAGCGTGGCGGGTTGAAGGGTGTCTCAGCTTCACGAAGTAGGATCAGAGCGAGAAAGCCGGAAACCGAGTAGTGTCTGACTTGAATGTTCGGGTTTGGATGGGGGTCCAGTCATGGCGGAACAGCCTCGCCACCGCATCGTCGCGATCGTCCCCTGCAACGATATAGAAGCCAGCACCGCCTTTTACGGCCGTCTCGGTCTTTCAGTTTACAGGGATCATGGGCGCTACCGCCTTCTCAGCGACGGAAAAGGCTGGTTTCTACATCTATCCAGCCAGGCGCCAGAGGGATGGGTAGTGCCCGGCCGCAATCCGAACGGCGTCTATCTCTATATCGAAGATGTTGGCGGACTCGCCGCCCGAGTCAGCGACCTCATTGGTGGTGCGCACCCCGAACACAAACCATGGGGCATGTATGAATTCGCCTTGTCTGACCCTGACGGCACGCTGGTGAGGATTGGCTGGCCGTCGTCGGTTTCTACTTAAGACGCGAAACTTTGGGGGGCCGCGTTCATGGCTCCATCGCGCATTCCCATAAAGAGCCGATAACGGGAAAGTTCTATACTGGCGCATGGCTCGACCTTCGAGAAATGTAGCAGCCCCCGCCTCCGCGCCAACGCTCGAAATGGGAAAGTCCGGCTGCGCCGACGCAATAGGAAGCCCCAGGCGAGCCGATCTGCAGGGGACCCTGGCTCTGCCCTCCCCCCACCACGCCAAACCAATGCTTCGCGCCGGCGGCGCGAATTTTTGACGCCCGAGGAGATCGAGCGGGTCCTGCGGACCGCAGGCCAGAGTGGCCGACATGGCCATCGCGATCGAACCCTCGTGCTGATCGCCTACCGGCATGGCCTGCGCGTCGGCGAGCTCGTTGGCCTGCGCTGGGACCAGGTCGATCTCAAGGCCGGCCTCCTGCACGTCGCGCGGCTGAAGAACGGCATCGCCTCCACCCACCCGATCCGCTGGCCTGAGCTGCGAGCGCTGCGAGAGCTGCACCGGCAATATCCAGACTCAAGCGCAAGGAGGCCGACGCGAAGGCCCGTACCTGGCGCGCTGAGCAGTTGGAGCGGCACGGACACGGGAAGTGGAGGGGCGGCACGCGATAGCGGCGGCTCCGGGAGGCGCCGCGAGCTCGTGTTGCCAGCGCCGTCCTCCAGCGCTACCGTCCCGTTCAGGGAGCGGGTCAAGCCATGCTGATACTCACGCGCAAAGCCGGCGAGCGGCTGATGATCGGCGAGCAGGTGACTGTCACGGTGCTCGGGGTGAACGGCAACCAGGTGCGAATCGGGATCGATGCGCCGCGGGACGTGCCGGTGCACCGCGAGGAGGTCTACGAGCGGATTCAGAACGGGGAGGCTAAGCCGGTCGGGTAGCGCGCGGGGCGCGATTCAGGGAGTAACGGTGCGGGTGCCGTGCCGATCGTGGCGCCACAGGCTTCCTACGCGGTCGGTTCTCGCCGGGCGGCCGTGGGCGCGCAAAGCGCCCCAGCGATGGGAAGCCAACGTACGTGCTACGCTGCCGCGACACTCTGCGAACTGGGCTATACCGCGGAAGACGAACAATGACGCTGAAATTTCTGGGATCAATCCTTTCCACCGGCCTGCTGCTCGTGGCGACGACATGGGCCGCGTCGCCTGCCGCGATGAACACTCGAACTATTGCCCACGGGCGTCACTTGGTCGACATCACGGGCTGCAATGTTTGTCATACGCCCGGCTATGCTGCCGGCAATGGTAGTGCGCCCAAGGCGGCGCTGCTCACCGGCCTTGGTAATGTGTATGTTGGGCCTTGGGGCACTTCTTACCCCATAAACCTGCGGCTGTTCGTGCGACCTCTGACGGTGCAACAATGGATCGCGCTGGTGCGCAATACCAAGGCAGCCCCGCCGATGCCTTGGTTCGTGTTTCGCAAATTCAGCGACTACGACCTTGCGTCGATGTACTACTACATCCGTTGGCTCGGGCCGGCGGGCAAGCCGACCCCGGCAGATCTGCCGCCGGGCAAACTTCCGGCACCACCCTATGACCAGGTGGTGATCGCGGCACCCCGAGCGGCGGCCGTAACGCGGCACTGAGCGGCCTCATCGAGCAGTGCAGCCGCAGCGGCTTGCTGTGCAGGGTTCAATGCCCATCGCACCCATCACGGCGCGCGGCGGCGCTTGAGCGGAAACCCCTGGAGGCATAAGGGCCGCGCCGTGCCGGACTGGCCGCACCTCCGCGACACGACGCGGCGCGGGAAGCGGCCGAGCGCGGGTCTAGAATTGACGCGCTGGCTCGAACTGGCGACGGCTGAGGGTTCGCAATGGGCTTGCGCTACTACCGGCGAATCCACCTGGTCCCGGGGGTCCGGGTCAATCTCGGCACCCGCGGCGTCTCTGTGAGCGTCGGGCATCGGGGAGCCTGGTACACGACGGGCTCGCACGGCCGTCGCACCGCGACGCTGGGCATTCCCGGATCCGGGCTCCGGTACACGACAACCCGCGGTGGTGGTCGACGAGCTCGGCCGCGCGTCGGCCCGAAGCCGGCGCCAAGCTTCCTGCGCGGCCTCGGTACGCTCGCCATGCTGATTCTCGTGGCGTGGGTGGTGTACACCAAGCTACGCCCGTGAGCTGGCGCGGCGGGCTCCGCATCACGAAGTTCTGGGCGTCTCAGCCACCGCGCGGCGATGCGCCCTTGTCCGGTCGAAGCGCTCCGCGAGATTGGTGAGCGCCTTCGCTTCGCGCTCAAGCTGGTTGCGGGTCATCGGGTTGACCTGACGTTCAGCGTCGCGGCGGTACACGTCCGCGAGCGCTCGGCAGCCGGAGGCAGCTCGGGATAGGTCGTCGAGCGAGAGCATGCGGCCACGGTAGCGGCGGCAGGCGACGGGCGTCCATCCAGCAGTCCGGCAGGCGGGCGCTGGATGCGGCGCGGGCAGCGCTCAACGGTGAGCAGCCGAGGTGGAGAGGCTGGCGGCCTTGAGGGCGGCGGCCTTACTCTTGCCACCAGTGGGAAGCGTAGCGGACGGATTCTTGCCGCCCTTGCTCGCGTCGAGCTCCCTGCTCAGCTCCCCAATCCGAATCCAGGCCCGCGCGCGTATCTCACTCTCGACCTGGCGCTCGAAGTCGGCCTCCGGCACCGATGCGACACGGAGCGCCGTCTTGCGCTGGCGTTCGGACAGGCCCGCGTCGGTGGCGGCTGACTCGCGTGACAAGGTCGGGACGGTGCCGTCCCGAATGTTTTGGTTGGCGCCGCGGGCCGTCGCGATCTGCGACCTCGTAGGATGCCGCGCAATCGTGAGCTGCGTCACGGGGCGCCGAGCGCCGGCGAGAGTGCCGTCAGGTCGTGCCCACTGGATCCGGCGATACGATCTCCGCATGAAATGGCTCAGCTGGATTCTCGGTTGCTGCGTCGCGCTCGTGGGGTGCGTCCAGACCTCGGAAGTGATTCCGACCGGGAAGCACACCTACTACGTGCATGTCGTGGGAAACATCGGTTACGACCCCGACGCGCGCGCCCTGCAGAAGGCTGACCAGTACTGCCTCTCGCACGGGCTCGTGGCGACGATCACTCACCTCGAGCATACGGAGTGGCCGCGCATCACTGCCTCCGTTCAGTTCCGGTGTCCGGATAAGCGCCATCAGAAAAGCGCGGTGCTGGGCGCTGATCCTGGGCCCGTCAACTAGGAGCGGCCGTTCGATGCCCATGTTCCGTCTCGCGTTCGCGCTCGCGGCATTGCTGCTCGCGGGATGCGCCTCAAATCCTGGTATTGCGCCGATCGGACCGAACGCCTATTTGGTTTCGCGGCAGGCGGCCACGGGCTTCTCCGGCCTCGGTAGCCTCAAGGTCTCGGCGCTACGTGAGGCCGCAGCCTACTGCGCCCGACAAGGTCGAGCGATGCAGGTCATCCATACGAAGGACAGCAAGCCACCGTACATCTTCGGCAATTATCCGCGCACGGAGATCACGTTCTCGTGCCTCAAGCGCGGCGCGAGCTCGAGTTCAAACTGACGCGCTTTCAGCGCGAGTTCCGAGCCCCCATCGCTCCCGTCATCGCCCCGCGCGCCGAGGCTCAGGGCTGCGGCTTCCCGGCCGAACCCATGCGCTGGCGGACAGCCCTGAGCGCCGCGCGCTCCCCGGCCCTCGCCGCCATCCGCGCCGTGAGGCCCTTCCCGAGCGTCGCGCCCACTGCGGCCCCGAACGGCCCGGCGACAGCGCTCCCGACTCCGGCGCCGACCTGCTCGCCGGCATGCTGCAAGACGTGCGTGAGCACTCCGCGCTTGAACACGTTCGCCGTCTGCGCCGCGGCGCCGGGGTAGGTCGGGTTCGCCTTCAGAACCTGGCCCGCGTTCACGAGGTCCTCGATCCGGGCGAGCGCGCCGCCCTCATTGGCGAAGGCGATGCGAAACTTCGCCTCGTGCAGGCCGAACTCGCGCGAGACAGCGTCCGCACCCCAGAGGCCCCGGGCACCGCCGGCGCTCGTCTGCGAGCCGGCGTTGAGCAAGCGATTGACGAGGTGGCCGCGGATCTCCCCGAGCGCGTCCTGCGCGTCCGGCTGGATCGCCTCGGGCATCGCCCGTAGCGTCTCGATGAGGTTCTGAAACTGGCTCACCGGGAGCGCCATGATCCTGTCGGGGATCTTCTCGAAGGGCGTCACCCGATTGATCGGCACGTTGGGATCGGAGGCGAACAGCTGCGAGATGGCCTTCGGGTCCTCGAGCACCGCCGCCTTCTCGGCGCGGATCGAGCGAGCCGATTCGTAGACGTCCTCACCGGCCGCGCGCGTCACGTCCTCATCGAGCGCGCCTTTCATCTGACCCAAGGCCCACTGGCGCTCAGGCGACCAGAGCTGATTGAACCATTGCCGGGCTTGCTCGGCGCCGGCCGGCGTGAAGCCTTGGGGGTTTCCTTTGCGGAACTGCTCGAGCTGGCTCTGCGCCGCGTTGAGCAAGCCGCCCTGGTCCCGCGCGAGAAGCGTGTTGCGGAACGTGGGGTCCTGGAGGAGCGTGCCCAAGCCCTCGAGCTGCGTCGTCGGCATACCCTCGGACCGAGCTTGCGCGAGGTCGTAGGCCGCGCGCATCTGGTCATCGTAGTGGCCGCTCAAGGCCTCGAAGGGTCGCGCGATCGTCTGCCCGCGAGCGGTGAGCGCGCTCTCCTCCGTCCCGATGGTGCCCCCGGTCGCTGCGATCGTGTCCTCCGCGTGCGTCGTGAGGGCCCGGCGCTCGGCATCGAACTGCGCGGCGAGCTCGTGGCCGGCCGGCTCATCGAACTTCGACACCTGGTAGTCGGTCGCGGCTTGCTTGGCATCGCCGGCGATCGCGCTCTTGCGCGGGTTGGCGATGCCGATGCGGTTCAGGAGCGCCGTGCGCGGGCCCTGGTAGCTCTCAGGGAGGCCGCCCGGCACCGGGGCACTCTCGAGCGCCGGTGCGCCTCGTGGGAGCGCGCCGCCCTCGACGGCCGCGGCGGAGAGGGACTGCGGGGAGCCGGCCGGCCCGTTGACCCCCGGCGCCCCGGCCGCTTCACCGGCTGCGGCGGCTTCTCCGGTCGTGTCGGCGCCCGCGGCAACGGCGGACCGTACGGCACCGAGGAGCTTCCCGGCCGCAAGGGGCATCACGAGATTGGCGCCCCCCTCGGTGAGGCCGCCCACGATGGTCGAGTACTGCGAGGGCACCCCGAGCTTCCCTGCGGCCCACTGCGCGCCCTCGCCGAGCTTCTCCGGGACGTAGCCCAAGACATCGCCCATCGACTCGAAGGCCCGAGAGAGCGTGCGCCCGGTCGAGGTGGTGGTGGGCGACGTGTCGCCGGCCTCGATGGCCTGCGCCTCGCGGTCCGCCTGGCGCGCGCGAACGGGCGATGCCGCCCTGGCGCTGACGCAGGAGCAAGCATGAGCGCCGCGCACGGTCCCTCTGCATCAATACCGGCCGTGCTTGATGTCGCGCTTCGCTTTGGCGTGGTGAAATGCCTGCGCGGTTTGCGTTTACTTTTTTTGAGCTTGATGTACGCGCGAATTGCTCTCTCGGGCTCGGTATTCCTCCCGATCGTTTCGTAGACGATAGCCGCGATTTCGGGAAATGGCGGTTTGGTGACGGAGGTGCGCAAGGTGTAGGCCGGTAGGGGACGCCCGTGGTGGTCTATGAACCCTAGTAGGAGTGCCCGTTCGATTCGCTCGATAGGCAATGGGGTAGCGTCGTTTGAGCGCCGCTGCTTCTGCGGTAATGTTTGAAGGGCCGATTCGGCCACATCAGTCACCATACAGAGGATGGAAAGGACATCAGGCGTGTTGAACGGGTCTGACGCTGCGTCCGCCGCGGCGAGCTGAAGCCTACTGCAGACTTCACTGCTCGCGGCTGTTTTGCCCGCGGCGAGGCGACGTGCACGTTGAAGACTATGGACGACATCCACGAGCTTGTCTCGAACCTCCGTCATGGTCGCCGGCCTACGCAGCAGTGCGCCGCAGATCGGCAGGATCTCCTCGAGCCGGTGCACTTGTTCGGGAAAAAGCTCGAGTTGTAGCAAGCGTGCGAGCTGTGGCGCTGTGAAATGGATGGATCGATCCGCGTGCGAAGTCCTCACGCCCGGCGCTCCTTCGGAACCACGGTCTGCTCCGAGCCCTCGATGAGCGCCTGCAGATGCTCGCCCCACCTCTCGAGCGCCGCGCGCTTCTCTGGCAGGTAGTCGTGTCGGTCGTAGACCTCGGCGATCTCGCCCGTGGAATGATTGAGAACCTTCTCGACATGCAGGCGCGGGATGCCGAGCTTCGTCATGAAGCTCGCGGCCGTGCGGCGAAGGTCGTGCGGGGTGAAGTGGGGGATGTCGAAGTGCTTGGCGTTCTGCCGCACCGCTCGGGAGAGCACGCGCTCGGTGTAGGACTTCTTCGCTTTCTTGCTGGCGTAGGCGGGCAGCACGTATTCGCTCTCGCCGGTGAGCGCCTGGAGCTCCTTGAGGACGTCGATCGCGAGCGGGGAGAGCGGCACGAGGTGCGGCTGCGGCGCATCCCGGCGCGAGTGCGCGGACTTCAGCAGCGACACGGGGATCGTCCAGAGCTTCTGGTTGAGATCGAGGTGCGACCACTTTGCGAACGTGAGCTCCCCGCGGCGCTGGCCGGTGACGAGGAGGAGCTTCAGTGCGAGGCGGGTCAGCTCGGCCATCTCGGCCGTGTCGAGCTTCGTCCAGAAGGTGCGGATCTCATCGGCCGTGAGCACCCGGTCGCGCGGGGTCTCATCGCCGCCGGGCCGCTCGATGCCTGCCATGGGCGAGGCGCCGAGAAAGTCGCGCGCCGCGGCCCAGTTGAACATCTGTACGAGCAGGGCGTGCACGCGGTTCGCGCTCACCGGCGCACCGCGGTCGACGATTGCATCGAGTAGGCGCACGAGCTGGCGCCGGGTGAGGTCCTGGGCCTTCATCTGGCCGACGACTTCGCCGTCGAGCGTCGCATCGGTGAGGTTCGCCTTCAGGAGCGCCTCGGCTGCCTCCGGGCGCTTGCGGGGCCGCGTCTTCGCCTTCGCGTCCCGTGCCCACACCGCGCGCTCCTCGTCCCAGCGCTCGGCGCGGAGCTTGCGGTGCGTGAACTGCTCGACGAGACTCGCGACCGTGTCGGCGTTCTCCCGGGCTTCTCGGTCGCGCTGGGCCTCAGCGGCCCGCCGGGCGCGCTCCTCGATCGGGTCGAGCCCCTTCTCGAGTTCGCTGCTCGCCTGATAGTGCAGGTCGTGCGCATCCTTGAGCGACAGGCCTCCGCGGCCGAATTCCCCGAGCACCATCACGCGGCGCGCGCCATCCAGGCCGCTGTACCGGAACCGGAAGCTCACGGCGCCAGAGGGGCTGACGCGCACCATGAGGCCCTCGCGGCCATCGACGGTCACGTCGTAGCGCTTCCCTGGCCGATTACGCGACTCCCTGCGGGCCTCGAGCCACGTCGTCGTGATCTTCATGGGGCTCTCGCAATCGGCTCGCCAGCGGCTTTGCAAAGGGGTTCTGATGGGGTACCAGCCGGGGTACCAGATGAAGCGCAAATGTGCTCGGGGTACCAGCCGGGGTACCAGGAAATCCGGTCTCGTGAGTTCCTTTCCGTGCAAATCTCGGCGCTCCGACCAATAAAAACAAAAGTTGTGAGGCGTCATGAACGTTGTTGGTCGCAACACTCTGTGACGAGTGAGTCCTGGGATCCTAGCCTGCGCGTCTGCGTTCCGCGTAATGCACCCGAGCATCCATTCATTAACCTCCTCGCCGCCGACGAAAAGGGCGACGAGCATCGCCCCGTCACGCATCTCCGACGACCGGATCCGAAGGAAGCGTCTCCAGTCCTCCCGCAGCTGAAGTCGGACAGCCTCGCGTGCCTCGACGGAATCGCGCAGGATAGCAAGGCTGTGGTCGGACACAGCCACCGGATTGCGGCTCAGCCAGTGAAAGGTTCAGGAGTTCCTGCCGAGGTGGACGCGCCCGTGCGGCAGGAGCGGCTCGAAATAAGAGCGCCCGACGGCTGAGGCGAAAAACCCGACTGGCCCGCGAGGTAGCTGTCCGGGTCGTCGCGCAGCGCGACGACGAGCGAGGCAAAGTCGTTCGACGGCTGATCGGTGTGGACGATCTCGACCGGGCAAGCGGGAGCGCGCTCGCGCGGCGCCTCGATGGCAAGGGTTACCGGCCGCATCGAATTGCGCCCCTGCGAGCAGGCGTAATCGGCGATCACGATCGGCTCGCCGCGCCCCAGCGCGCGCTGCTTTGCCGAGCGTCTCGGCGTAGGCATGCGGGGGCCCAATGCGGGGTCACCAGATCGTCTTCAGATACTCGACACTGCGTAACTTCTCATCATGGGTCACGAGCGGCATATCACGCAGGAGCGCGGTTGCTGCGATCATGCGATCGGCAGGGTCCCCGGGGAACGCGTCCCCGAACTGTCCGGCGCGCTCTGCGGCTTCATCCGTCAGCGGCTCCACACGATACTCAGGGAGCTGGCGCACCTGGGCCAGCCATTCCGATGCGGGGATCTTGAAACGCAAGCGCCCGCGGCGCTCGAGAGTGGTGATCTCGAAGAAGGTGATACTCGAGACCACCAGCTCGTTGCGCTTGCCGTGCTGCTCGAGCGCCTGGCGCGCCTTGCGCGAGAGCTTCTTTGTTTCCCCATCCACCCACCACACGAGGATGTGGGTATCGAGCACGATCACTGGTGGGCCGCCCACTCGTCCTGGGCATGCGCCGGCTCCATCGGAGACTCGTAGTGAACCACCGAGCCTCGCAGCTGCCTTCGGATGAGTTCGGCTTCGTCATCGGAAGCCTTGGGGCCCGAGATCTCGGCGATCACTTCCCCCCTTGAGGTGACCCTGATGTGCTCGCCCCGCCGTGCCCGCTCGAGGTAGGTAGGAAGATTCTGGCGAAGGTCGGTGACGTTCACGTTGGCCATGGATGTACACTTGGACTGTACGTGAATACGTACAGATACACTGTACGCCTTGCGGACCACGATCGTCAACAGCGACCCGATGGGGTCCAGGTCGGGCTAAAATCCAGCGGTCGGGACCTGAAGGGGCGGAGAGCTACTGCGTCCGCGCTGCGGCTGACTTGGCGTCAGCCCGTCTCTGAGACCCGTTACTCGGCTCCCGCGGCCGCTGCGACGTTTTGCGCTCCCCGGATCGATTGCCGTCCTGTGCATCGCCGCGGCCTCATCCGCGGGCGGTGCGCGGCCGAAGGCTGTGATCGTGGACGGTGAGCGGCACTACATCGCCAAATTCACGTCGGCGATGGATCAGAATGCGGCCGTGGAGCGTGCGGAAGTGCTGGCTCTCGCGCTCGCGAAGGCGGCCGGTATCGACGCCCCACGAGCGCGGATTTTGGGCTCGAAGGACATGCCAGTGGCGCTCATCGAGCGCTTCGACAGGAAGGTCGTCGCCGGTCACGCCCGGCGGCGCCATGTCATCAGCGCCCAGTCCTTCTTGGGAGCGCAGTTCGCCGATGAGGGGGACTACGCGGATCTGGCGGAGCAGATGCGTGTTCATGCAGAGGCAGGGCAGATGAGCGAACTGTTCGCGCGCGTCGCCTTCAACGCGCTGGTCCGCCGCACGGACGATCACCTGAAGAATCACGCCTTCATCCATGTGGGCGGCGGGCGGTGGCGGATGTCTCCCGTGTTGGACGTGAACCCCCAGCCGCAGCGGCATGGCCAGTTGAAGACGGCCATCAACGGCCGGGCAGATGCCACGGTGGACAACCTCTTGTCCGGACACGAGGCGTTTGGACTTCCGCTCGACGAGGCCAGGCGGATCGTGGGACGGGTAGCGCGTGCCGTCGAGGGACACTGGCGCTCGCTCGCGAAGAAAACCGGGATGTCACGCAGGGATACGGATTACTACGCGGCGGCATTCGAGCATGAAGAGATGCATAACGCGCTTCGGAGAAGCTGACGGCGGCCGCGGGACGAGCACACGTGCATGGGTGCAAGCGGTCCCGAGTTCAAATCTCGGCGCTTCAACAAATCGGCTCTTCCGGAAGTCGTGTGGGTAAAAGCTGCTCATTTTTTGATCAAATTCGAGGGAGCATGCAGGTGAGGATCTTCAGCCGCAGGTATTCCTCATCACGCAGCCCGTACGCCCGACGCTGGATGACGCGGATCTTGTTGTTGAGCCCCTCTACGAAGCCGAGCGCGATCTTGTTCTCAGGCTTGCAGTAGGCAGCGATACCATCCCAATGGCGATCGATCATTGCGGCGAACTTCTCGTAGGGCTTCAGGCGCTGCCACTTCAGGCTCGAGCGCCAGTTCTCGAAGAACTTTCTCGCCCAAGGCTCACTCGTGTAGTCCCACAATTGCCCGAAGCTCTCCTTGAGAACGTAGGCGGTGTTGAGACGCTTATTGGCCGCCAACAGGGTCTTCAATGCTCGCCGGCCTTCCAGGGTCAGGTTCTCGCGATGAGAGAGCAGCGTGTACTTCTGCCCCTTGATGAAGTGGCGGTGCTTGCCGGAGAGCCGCGAGTATTCGCTCTTGCGAATCTTGTCGAGCGCCTCACCGAGGTGTTTGATGATGTGGAACTTGTCGAACAAGATCGCCGCCTGGGGAGCGTTCCGGGTGGTCGAATTGCGAAATGCCTTCCACATATCCATCACCGCCAGGCGAATGCGCTTGGCCTTCTTTTCCCCGAGAAAGCGATAAAACTCATCCAGACTCGCTTCGCTGCGGTCGGCTCCGCCAAACCAGATCGCGCGCCCGCGCAGCAGGTCGCTGACGACGATACGGTAGGTGTGACGCTTGCGGATCGAGATCTCATCGAGGCCGATGATCTGCGGTCCGGGGGTACCGGCACGACGCAGCTGCTCGCGCATGTACTGCTTGTCCAGCTCCTTGACCGTGTCCCAGTCAAGGCTGAGCTCCTCGGCCACGTCCTTGATGGTGCTCGCGCGACAGCGCCGTCCGATATAGAACGCGAAGCGCTTCGTATAGAAGGGGTTGTCGGCCAGAAAGTCCAACCGCTCCCGCTTCACGGCCTGGCAGCGCCGGCAGGTGACCCGCCGCACCTCGATCTCGAGGTACACGCGCATCTCCCCGTTGGGCAGATCGCGCACTCGACGCACCCGCCGGTCGTACCACGTGAAGTGAGTCGTCCCGCACACCCCGCAGAGCGTTTTTTTCCCCGCCGAGTGACGCGTATGAGACGCGCTCGCGGCTCACCGAACATCCCGTGGATGGTCTGCTGCGGGCGAAATCCTGGGAAGGTATACGTGTCGGCGAGCCGCCGCGGTCTACGTCGTATGGGCATCGGCGAATCGTGCCAAATTTTCCGGCCCCCTGCATCCGCACGAAGCCCGGGAAATATAGGCTCTGCAGCGCCATCACGACCCCATTTTTACCCACACGTTTGCCGGAAGACCCAACAAATCAATCACGTCCACTCGATGCGCTTGATGAGCGGCACAGGCGCTGGCGGTTCCAGGCGTACCCGATACCGCGTGCTGCGACCACCAGCTGACGGGTCCTTCTCGATGGCGCCCAAATCCTGGAGACGCGAGAGGTCGCGCGATGCGGTGACGCGCTCTACTTTCGTCAGGCGCGCTGCACGCTTTGCCGTAAGCCACACGTCGGATTCTGTACTGGATGCGAGAGTAATCTCGAGCAGGCGGCGTTGTCGTGGGCTGAAAGGCGATTCACGATGTCGAGCCCAGAATTGTGCGATCCGTACTACGCGCTCGATGCAGATGCGGGCTTCGTCACAGGCCTGCTCGATGCATGCGACGGACCACTCGAGCCAGACGGTGACGTCCAGGTCACCTTTCTGGGCGCTTTCCAGGTGGGCGTAATACTCTCTCCGCTTCTTCCTGAAGATGGGAGAGACCGCCCATAGTCGCGAAGTGCGCGCTGAATGAAAGACGGCGCCCTGCGCTAGGGCGAGATCGAATACCGCGCGGCCAAGTCGGCCGTTTCCATCGTCAAAGGGGTGAAGCGTCTCGAACCAGAGATGCGCAATGCTCGCTCGAAGGGAGCTGTCCATCTCTTGCGACGTGGCGAACCATCGAAGGAAGGTCTCCATGTCCGCTTCCAGCCTGTCGCGAGGCGGGGCCTCATAATGCACTCGTTCGCGGCGGATCGCGCCGGAAAGCACTTGCATGGGCTCCTCGCCGCGCAACATTCCGACGAGGATCAGGGACAAGCCGGATCGACCCGATGGAAACATTGCCTCATGCCACGCGAACAGCCGTTCGAGCGTCAACGACGCGAGGTTCTGCGTGCTGTCGGCGAGCATGTCGATGACGCCCCTCGCCCCTGGATCGAGTCGGTCCAGTCGTTGCGCTGAGACGCCCAGTCCCAGCCGGCGCATGATCGATGAGCGCACCTCATCGAAGTCCAGCTTGACGCCTTCGATGGCTGACGTAGAGACGGTCTCCGCGGTCATGAATTCTGTGATGGCGAGGTTTAGATGGTCCGCGTCGAGACCGCGAGCGAGGCCCGCGAGGAAGTCGCGCTTACGTTGCACGGACGAAAGCAGCGCGGCGACGGTGGGTTCGGACCAGCGCCAGCGCGGCCAATCGGATCGTTGCCAGATGTAGCGGGGCACCGGTACCGCCTATTCGTATCATTTACGGATACGAATATAGCGCATATTCGTATCCGATGCGATACCTCGGCCCCCCGGCATCGAGGTGACCGCGGCGGGTAGTGCACCTGCATGGGGTGCAAAGGTAGGGAGACGTGCTGGGCGACTTCCGGGCCGAAGCCCATCGCGAGCCCGAGCCCGATGAGTGCCACCCACAGCAGAAAGAAATTGCGGTCCCACTCGTGATAAGGCGTGAAGCACCGGACCTCGCGTCCCGGAAGTCTCAGGCGCTCGTCTCGGATGCATTCATGCTCGCCGCCTCACCTCATGGGATGGGATGGAATGAAATCCGATTATTCCGGGCCGGCGCGGAGTGCTCCCCGCCGGAGGCGGATTGCCGTGCTGCGGCAATACATCCGTGAGTGCGAATACGAGATTCGAGCGGCGGATGGTCCTGGTCGGCCCAGTTGAAGGCGGACAGGACGATGACCTGCCCCATATTGGGCCCGGTCACCACCTGGTAGGCTTCCGATCCCACGCGATCCCCGTCGACGCGCGCCCACCTCGAGTTCAAGCCGGGACTGCGAATTCCAGAGATTAGCCAGGCAGAGACTGAGTGACGAGCGCCTCGAACATTGGCGGAAAGTGCGCGAGAATAGCGAGCATCATGAAGCACCCACGTTCCCGCCGGCCATCGACGCGCGCCGATCCGGCCCTGCCGCCTCCGCGCGCTATTGATGCGCTCTATGGACTGGATCCGGTGTACGAGCCGGGCCGTGAGCCGCGCCAGACGCTTGGGACGGCCGCCGCGTTTCACAGCATCCACTGCCCGTACTGCGGTGAGCGCTTCGATACGCTGGTCGATGTCAGCACGGGCGCGGCGGCGTATATTGAAGATTGCCGGATCTGCTGCCAGCCGATAGAGTTCGAGCCACAGGTCGATTCGCAAGGGATGGTCACCGGCGTGAGCGTGCGCCGGAGCTGAGCGCCGTTCGACTGTCGTCGATCGGGATGCGCTTGCCGTCTCGCCTGATGAGCCCGGTGTGATTGGCGAGACCGACGATGCCGCCCGACTGGAGCACCTTGGCGACAGGATGCTCGACCGGGGCACCGGTGTGCTCGTTGACGGTATTGAAAACCTCGGCGAAAGGCTGAGTCTTCGCATCCATCAAGGGCCAGCCGGTGAGCTGTTCGGCGACGGAGTTGAAGAAGACCACTCGGCCCGAAGCGTCGGCGACGATGACGCCGTCGCCGATGCTCGCGAGCGTCACTTCGAGGACCTCACGCTCACTTCGCTCCCGAGGGTCAGTGCCGCCGCTCGGCAATTGCAGCCTCCATAATTGCGGTACGCCCGAGCAGTGCCGAAGCAAGGTGGATGGCATCCAGGGTGCAAACAGGCTCGGCTGAGAAGGGGAGTCGGGAGCGGTCCACGACTTCCGGTGCGATCCGCATCACCTGCCAGTGTGCCGCTGCGGCCGCGGGGTGCGCTCGCCGGTCGGCGGCCTCGGCTTCCGTGAGATCACCTGCGGCGATGGCTCGCAACAGGACCCGGTCGCAGGCTGGCGGCGGATCCAGGCTCGGCGCGGTCGGTGAGCCTCATCAACAAGGAGAGCCCTCGAGGACATGCTGACCTGGTTCGAGCGTCTGTTCGAGCCGACGGCGCGAGCGCCGTCGGAGCCGCCGAGCCACGGCCTCGCGGCGTTCTACTGGCACTACCTGCGCCAGGTGCGGGGGCTCGTTGCCGCACTGTTCGCGACCGGCCTCGCGGTCGCGGCGCTGGACCTGACCATTCCGCTCTTCATCGGCCGGGTCGTCACGCTCCTCTCCACGTACCGCCCGGATCGGCTGCTCGGCGAGGCCGGATCGCAGCTCCTGCTCATGGCCCTCGTTCTGCTCGTCGCTCGGCCGGTGGCGCTCTTCGCCCAGAGCATCGTCACCAACCAGATCATCCATCCGGGCGTCACGAACATGATCCGGTGGCAGAGTCACTGGCACGTGGTGCGGCAGAGCTGGACTTTCTTCCAGAACGACTTCGCCGGCCGGATCGCCAATCGCGTGATTCAGACCGGTCCGGCCTTGCGCGACAGCGTCGTCGCGGGCGCGAACGCGGTTTGGTACATCATCGTGTACGGCACGAGCAGCGTCGCGGTGCTCGCCGCGCTCGATTGGCATCTGGCCGTTCCGGTCCTGTGCTGGTTCGCGCTCTATGCCGCGCTCCTCAGAGGGTTCGTCCCGCGCCTGCGCGACCGCTCGCGGGCAATCTCCGAGGCACGCTCGACGCTGACCGGCCGGGTCGTCGACAGCTACACGAACATTCTCACGGTGAAGCTCTTCGCGCGCTCGCGGGACGAGGACGCGTTCGTGCGGGAAGCGGTGGATCACCATACCGCGGCGTTTCGCAATCAGACTCGGATCGCCACTCACTTCACGATGTGGCTCACGCTGCTCAATGCCGCTCTGTTGGTCGGTACGGGCCTGATCGCAGTGCTGCTGTTCCGCTCCGGCCACATCGCCGTCGGCGCGGTGGCGACGGCGCTGCCCATGGCGTGGCAGCTCGCGAGCATGGCGGGATGGGTGGCGCAGAACGTCACGAGCATCTTCGAGAACATCGGGGTCGTGCAGGACGGCATGCGCTCGATCGCGGTTCCGCGGCAGATGCCGGATCCGCCCGCCGCACGCAAGCTCGAGGTCTCCGCGGGCGCGATCCGCTTCGAGGGGATTCACTTCGATTACGGTCGCGCGCGGCGCGGCGGGGTGCTGCGCGGGCTCGACTTCGCCATCGCACCGGGTGAGCGCGTGGGTGTCGTTGGCCCTTCGGGCGCCGGGAAATCGACACTCGTCAATCTGTTGCTCCGGTTCTACGAGCCCGGCCGCGGTCGCATCCTGATCGACGGCCAGGACATTGCGGCGGTCTCGCAGGAGAGCCTGCGGGCGCAGATCGCGATGGTGACCCAGGATACCGCACTGTTACATCGGTCCGTCGCGGACAACATCCGCTACGGGCGACCGGACGCCACGCGTGAAATGATCGAGGAAGCCGCGCGTCGCGCCGCGGCGCACGAGTTCATTATCGGTCTCGAGGATTGGCTCGGACACCGCGGTTACGATGCCCAGGTAGGCGAGCGGGGCGTGAAGCTGTCGGGAGGGCAGCGCCAGCGGGTCGCGATCGCACGGGTGATTCTTAAGAATGCACCGATCCTCGTGCTCGATGAGGCGACCTCGGCGCTCGACTCCGAGGCCGAGGCGGCCATCCAAGAGCAGCTCGACGCCTTGATGAGCGGCCGCACGGTCATCGCGATTGCGCACCGGCTATCGACGATCGCGCGCATGGGCCGGCTGATCGTGCTGGACGAAGGCCGTATTTGCGAGAGTGGGACACATGTCGAGCTGCTCGCCGCCGGCGGGCTGTACGCGCAGCTTTGGCATCGGCAGTCGGGCGGCTTCTTTGCGGCTGAGGGGGAGCTGCCGGCGAGCCGTGGCTCGCGCGGGCGCTGACGAAGCGCGAGGGATGCGCCGTTCACGGCCGTATCGGGCACTCATACAGGCTGCAGCGGCATTCCTCGCGGCTGCCAACGGTCTGAAAGACGGGGAGGTTACGAAGTTGCCACCAGAACGTGTCGGCGCTCGGCTGCCGGCAGTTACGATATTCGGCGTATGGACTGTGCTGCCCATGGCGGCATTTGCTCAAGCTGCCGGGGCAACGACCGCATCGCTTGCCCAAGTCACGGTGACTGCGACCAAGCTGGACGTGACCCAGCAGGAGATGACGCAGGCATCTTCTGTCGTCACCGCCGCGGATATCGCTTCTCAGGCTCAAACTTCCGTGACCGATACGCTGCGTCAGCTGCCCGGAATCCAGCTCGAGGTCGGCGGGGCGCCGGGCCAGTTCATCTCCGCGCGCCTGCGCGGCTTCTCCGACAGCACCCTGTACGTGTTCGACGGCATCACCTGGAACGGCGGCGGCTCGGGCAAAATCAACTGGCTGCTCGGGCAATTGGATCCGACCATGGTGCAGAGCATTCAGATTCTGCGCGGCCCGCGCGCGACGACCTATGGCGCTGATTCCACCTCGGGAGTGATCGACTTCACCACCCGCGAGGCGACCGGCAGGGGAGCCGACATCTCCGCGGAAGGCGGATCGCTCGACTGGCGCAAGCTTCGAGCCGGCGTGGAGGACATGGAACGGGTCGGTGACGGGACGTGGCGCGGGACGCTCAACGGCTCGTACGTGGACAGCGGCGGGGAGTGGCCGTACGAATATACCAGGAACGAAACACTGGTCGGGCGGACATCCTTCAAGAACAGGTGCTTCGAGGTGGGCGTGAGCTTCTATCTCACCGACAACAAATTCCAGTCCGCGGCGCTCGACGAGTACTATCCGGGGTACCCGGACGGGGACTTCGCGGTGCAGATCGCCGACCCGAGCAATGTCGATCAGACCAAGGT
>JBOHZT010000025.1:0-19574 GCA_050738535.1 Steroidobacteraceae bacterium | reverse complement strand
GCATCACCGTGCTCTATCCGAACCAGGATGGCGTCCGCTTCGATTTCGACTACTACAAGCGCAATCACGCGACGCTCATCTTGCGGCTCTACGGCAAGGGCATCTCGAGGTACGAGCTGCGCAAGGGCCTCAGCGGGCCCGACGGCGGCAAGCCGACCTACGTCGCGACCGTCAACTTCTGGATCGGCGACCAGAAGGCCTTCGACGAGGCGCAGGCGAAGCACACGCAGGACCTCATCGACGACGTGCCGAACTTCACGAACGTTCAGCCCACCATCCAGTTCGACGAAGTGGCGGATCAGAAGTAGAGGGCGCCGGCGTTGAGCGCAGCCACCCGCGCCGACGGGGGCACGTTCGACTACGTGATCGCAGGAGCCGGGTCGGCCGGCTGTGTGCTCGCCAACCGCCTGACGGTCGAGCAGGACGCGACGGTGCTGCTGCTCGAGGCAGGCGGCCCGCCGCGGGGCTGGTTCGTCGACATGCCGGTGGCGTTCCCAACGTACGCCTCCTCCCCGAAACTCGGCTGGAATTTCGTGAGCGAGCCCGAGCCCGGCCTGGGAGGGCGCACCATTCCAGTTCTGCGGGGAAAGGTGCTCGGCGGCTCATCGACCATCAACGGCCTCGTTTACGCGCGCGGGCACCGGCTCGACTACGACGACTGGCGCGCGATGGGCCTCGAGGGATGGGGGTACGCCGACGTGCTGCCCTACTTCAAGCGCTCCGAGCGCAGCTGGCTCGGCGAGGGCAAGTACCACGGCGGCTCGGGGGAACTCGAAGTGACGATCCCGCGGGCGGCATACGTGCTCACGGACGAGGTCGCCATGGCGACGGCCGCGGCGGGCTACCCGGTGACGCAGGACTATCACGGCGAGCACTCCGAGGGCTTCATGCGCATGGAGATGACCGCGACCCGGCGCGGACGCCGGGCGAGCACCGCGCGCGTCTTCCTGCGGCCCGCCCTGCGGCGGCCCAATCTGACGGTCCGCACGCGCACGCTCGTGAACCGCGTGCTCCTGGAGCACGGCAGGGCCGTCGGCATCGAATACCTCGAATCCGGCCGCCCGTGCCGCGTGCGCGCCACGCGAGAAGTCATCCTGTCGGGCGGCGTCTACGGCTCCCCGCAGATGCTGCTGCTCTCAGGCATCGGACCCGCCACCGAGCTCGAGGCGCTCGGGATCGAGCCGGCGCTCGACCTGCCGGGTGTCGGCAAGAATCTGATCGAGCATCCGCTCGGCTTCACGCTCAACGCCGCGCGCCCGAGGACCTTCCTGTCCCAGCTGCGGATCGACCGGGCCGTCTTCTCGGTGCTGCGCTGGGCGCTCCTCGGCACCGGACCCTTCGCCACCAATGCCTGCGCGGGAAACGTTTTCCTCAGGACCGAGCCGACGCTCGACCGCCCGGACATCGAGCTCACCTGCCCCGCGGGCGGCTCGGCCGCCGAGCCCGGAGCCCGCGTCTGGTCTCCGTGGCCGAAGCGGCCCGAGCACGGCCTTGCGGTCGCGGTGTCGATGATCCGCGAGGACAGCCGAGGAGAGGTCACGCTGCGCTCGCGCAGCCCCAGTGACCCGCCGCGCATCCTCTTCAATTTGTTCCGCGAGAAAAGCGACGTCGAGCGCATGATCCGCGGTATCCGCGCCGCGCGCGACATCTACGCTCACGAGCCTCTCGCGAGCCTCGTCGTCGGCGAGGTACTGCCGGGCGTCGAGCGGCAATCGGACGCAGAGCTCGAGGATTACATCCGCCACACGGGCGCCATCACGCAGCACCCGGTCGGCACCTGCCGCATGGGTCTCGATGAGCTCGCCGTCGTCGACGGCTCGCTCAAGGTGCGGGGCGTCGACGGACTGCGCGTCATCGACGCCTCCGTCATGCCGAACGTGCCGGGCGGTAATACCAACGCCCCGACGATCATGGTCGCCGAGAAGGGGGCGGATTTGATCCGCGGCAAGCGGCTGCCGCCGACGGGGGTCTGAGGGCGCGGCGCGCGCACCCGTCGCACCGAACGCGACGAGCACTCGAGCCGGCTGCGCGCCTCGATGCGCCGGTCGCGGCGAGTCCCGCGCTACATCCTCGCGGCGTCGACCGGCGAAGGCGGACGGTCGCTGCCCCGCAGGCGTCGCCGCAACGTGCGGCGCAGCCGGATGCGGCGCGAGAAATGGCGCATCTCGCGCAGCCGGCCGCTGTTGGCGGAGAGCACGTCGCTGCGGGTGAGAATGCCGGTGAGCTTCGAAGGATCGCTGCGTGCGACGACGATGAGCCGGCCGATGTTCTCGGCCACCATCAGGTCCGCCGCGTCGCGGAGCGTATGGTCCTCGAACACGATCACCGGTCCGCGCTTCAGCATCTCGCCGATGAGGTTCGTGTCCGCCTGGTTGGGGTCGAGGAGGTCGCGGCGCGTGATGACGCCACGCACACGTCCGGCGTCATCGATCACGGGATATCCCTGATGCTGGGCCCGCACGCGCCCCGAATTCATCCAGCGCCGCACATCGCCCAACACGTCCGACGTCTTGAGGCTGCGCACCTCGCGCGTGCAGGCCGCCACCACCTGGATGCGCTCGAGGTAATCGGCCACGTACTCGCTCGGTACATGCACGCCCCGGCGCTCGATCTTCTCGGTCATGATGGTGCTGCGCATCGTCAGCGAGGAGATCAGGTAGGCCGCGGTACAACCGCCGAGCAGCGGCAGCAGGCCCGCGGGCTGGTGCGTGGTCTCGAACGCAAACACGATCGCCGTGAGCAGCGCACGGGAGGACCCCGCGAACATCGCTGCCATGCCGACGAGCGCCGCGATGCGCGGATCGATGCCAATACCGGGCAGCACGTGGCCGATGCCGAGCGCGAGCAGCGCGCCGCACGAGCCGCCGATCATGAACAGCGGCGCGAGCGTACCGCCCGAAGTGCCGCTGCCGAGCGCGATCACCCACGAGAGGAACTTGAGCAGGCACATGGAGAGCAGCATCTTCACGCCGAAGCTGCCCTGCATCAGCGCGTCGATGTTGTCGTAGCCGACGCCCATGGTGTGGGGCGCGAACCACCCGATGAATCCGGCGACGATGCCTCCGATCGCCGGCCACCACATCCAGTGCACGGGCAGCAGCGCGAAGAGGTCCTCCACCTTGTAGACCGCACGCGTGACCCACACGCTGGCGTACCCGACGGCCGCGCCAAGCACGATGTAGGTCGCGAGCGCCGCGCCGCCCGGCTCGGCGACGGCTGGCATCGCGAAGACCGCGCCGGCGCCGTAGGTCGCATAGCGGACGCCGGTGGCGGTCACCGTCGCGAGACCGACTGGGATGAGCGAGCGCGGCCGCAGCTCGAATAGCAGCAGCTCCACCGCCATCACGAGCGAGGAGACCGGCGCGCCGAACACCGCCGCCATGCCCGCCGCCGCGCCCGCCGCGAGCAGCACCTTGCGCTCCTGGGCGCTGATGCGCAGCAACTGCCCGACGAGCGATCCGAGTGCTCCGCCGGTCGAGATGATCGGGCCCTCGGCACCGAATGGGCCGCCGGTGCCGATCGCGAACGCCGAGGACACGGGCTTCAGCCACGTGACGCGCGGGGGAATGTTGGACTCGTGGAGCAGGATGCGCTCCATCGCCTCGGGAATGCCGTGTCCCTGGATGGCCCGCGAGCCCCAGCGCGCCATCACGCCGGCGGCGAGCCCGCCGATCGCGGGAATCAGGATCACCCACGGCCCGAGATGATTGAAGGCCGGCGAGAGCACGAAGGAGCCGTGATGATGGACCGAGGAGCCGATCACATCCGACACTCGTCCATAGAAGCAGACGTCCGTGATCACATTGATCATGAACATCAGGAGCTGTGCGATGCCCGCGGCGGCCGCTCCGATGAGCACCGCGAGCACGCTGGTCATGAGAATACGGTGCGTGACGAGCGTCGACTCGCGCGGCATGCTCGCCGCATCGAGCGATGCGCCGAGCGCCGGCGCGACCGGCAGCGCATCGGTGCTGCCCGCGGTGCGCACGCTGTCGCGCGGCAGCGGCGCTGCGGCACTATCCCTCGCGGGCACACGACCGCCATCCGGCGAGGCCGGTGTCTTAATATCGTCTGGCATAAGTGGGCTCGGACAAGAACTGTCCGAGCCGAAGGATCATACCGCATTGCGGCACGGATCACCAGGGCGCGCCCGTGAGGCGCCTCGCAATTTCGTCAGCGCGCGGGCCCTCAGCGAGCGGCCGCGCGGTCGAGCGGCAAGCGCTCCGCCGGGATCCAGTTGCCGTGCACCTGCGGGCCCAGCCGGAACGGTAAGATCACCCGCGCCACGTCGCCCTCCTCCAGGTGCTCCGCATCCGCGATGATCAGCTCCGAGCGCATCTCGGCGAGGTTGTCCGCGACCCCGACCACGTAGCCCTCGCCCTCCGGACTCCCGGGGCTGCGGGGGACGAACACCGGCTCGTGGAGCGAGTGCGTGGGACCCGCGTAGTACGCGCTCACCGCGCCCGTGTGCATGTCGAAGCGCCCGTAGCAATTCGTCACCCGAGCTCGCACGCGGCTCGCCGGCCCGTCGGGGATGGGCCGCTCCGCAGCGGTGAAATGCGCGTAGACGTAGCGGTTGCGAACCGTGAGATAGCGCTCATCGATGCGGCCGAAGGGGCCGACCGGTCCAGCATGCACGATCTCCTCCTCGAAGCCGTCGCTCCCAGAGTCGAGATCGAAGGTGTAGCGGCGGATGTCCCAGCCGCGCCGCGCCGCGGGGGAATCCTCGTTGCCGGGATCCGGAGGAAAGAACGGGAACGGGTTCGATTCGCCCACCGGCGACTCGAGGATCACCTTGTGGCCTTCCGTCCAGGCATTGAACGTATGGATCATCTCGCGCGGCGGTCCCTTGAACCAGCGCAGCTCGCGCGCCTCGCCGTCGCGGGGCAGGATGCCGAAGTACGACGGCAGCCTCGCGTTCCACGCCCAGTGGATCTTGCCGGCCTCGAGCCGCTCGCGGCTGGTCTCGAACCCCAGTACCGGAAAGATGACGTGCTGCTGCGTGACGGCGATGTCGTGGACCATGCTCACGTACGGCGCGCTGATGCGCGCCTTCCGCGTCACTCGCCCGTCGCGGCCGATCGAGTAGAGATGAATGGCGTTGCTCGCGAGACCCTCCGCCTCGTAGCCGTACGCGATCATCTCGCCGGATTCGGGGTCGATCTTCGGGTGCGCGCTGAAGGTCTCGCTCTCGTAGCCTCCCCCAAACGTCAGCGTTCCGCGCGTGGCGAGCGTCACGGGATCGAGCTCGTACGGCAGGCCGTCTTCCTTCATCGCGAACAGCTTGCCTGCGTGCGCCATCACGTTCGTGTTGGCGACCGTTCTCGAGGCCGGCCGCGCGAGCGTCTCCGCGCGAATGGCCGGGTCGTCCGTGTAGGGATTGCGATACAGGCCGTACAGCTGTCGCCCGGCCGCCCGGTTCCGCTCCCAACGCTCCGTCCTCACCCAGCGCGCCGTGAAGTCGACGACCCCGTCCTTGAACCGGAACATCGAGACGAGCCCATCGGCGCTCAATATCGCATCGTGCTCGAACCTCGGCGGATAGAGCCACTCCGTCGAGACGCGCACGAAGGCGCCGGTGAGGCTGCTCGGAATCTGCCCGATCACCTCGCAATCGTAGATCGAGGCCTCGAAGCGCTCGGGCGCGAAGAAATCCGGCGCCCGCGGATCACCCGTGAACTTCACCATCTACTCCGTGAAATGGTCCCGCACGGCCTGCGGGCTCGCGATGTGGACTCCCGTGTGCCAGCCCGGGCGCATGCCGTACGGCACGCTCAAGAGCACGGCCTCCACCTGGCTGATCCGGCCCTCGCGATTGATCTGGAAGATCTCGTTCGCCATCCAGGTCCACGGGGCCGTGCGCTTCACGACGACGGTGCGGCCATTCTTCAGCCGATAGGAGCGGATCGTCGCGTCGTGATCGAACTCGACGCTCGCGTAGACGAGCCCGCGCTCCCGGTCGATCACGAGGTAGCGCCGGTCGCGGATGCGCGTGTCGTTGTGATAGTAGCCGAGCGCGAACGCCTCCTTGCAGGAGTAGTTGAGCGAGCTCGGCTGCCCACCGGCCCGCAGCGGCCGGTTCGTGGTGTAGGCCCCATTCTCGATCCGGTTGCAATCGCTCGCGAAGAGCGGCGGACGCGCGCCCGTGTTGTTCTCGATGCCGGTGAAGTAGGTATTCACAATGTCGATCATCTGCTGCCGCGAGCGGCGGTCGGCCGGCGGCAGGACCTGCCGGAACTGCGGCCGCGGAGCGTCCCCGAGCACATCGTGCGGGTGCGACCCGGAGGCCGCGCCGAAGAAATCGCTCGAGCGGGCGACGACGCTCTCGATCTGCGTGATCTTGCGGTCGACGACGCGCAGGCGCGTCGCGAGAAGGACCGGAGCGCCGTTCTCGCGCATCTTGGCGAAGAATCCGACCTCGCCCTGCTCGGGGTCGGCAACGACCAGCCGGTACTTGCCGACTGCGCTCGCGGTGCGCCAGAGCCCATCGGGAAGGCTGAGCTCGATGCCGTCCTCCGTGTAGCGCACCTCGGGCGCGAGCGGCGCTCGCGCCGGATCGTGCGTCGGCAGGGCCGCGAGATACTGCTCGACGATGCCATCGAGGCACGCGCGGTCGCAGTTCGCGGCCGGGCCCGCCTCCGCGACAGCGGGGAGCAGCGCCGCGGCGCCGAGCGGCAGGAGCGCGGCGGTCCCGATCGCAACGGCTCCGACGAGGAGCGCCAGGAATCGCGAGTTCGTTTTCATCGTTCGACCCCCTGTGTTATGAATCACGCGCCAGCGGCGGCTCAAGCCGCGCCGAGCGTCGGTACCCCGATCGCGAGCAGCTCCGTCGCCTTGCTCGCCATGAACGTGGCCGCTTCGCCCGGCTCGAGCCGCACGGCCGAGCGCGCCCGGTAGGCCGCGCCGTTGCACTGTCCCTCGCCGCGGATCACGAACAGCAGCCGGCGCAGCGGCGCTGCCTCGGAGGTGCACGCGCACCCGGACGCGGTCGCGATCATCTCGAGCGACAGGTCGCGGTCCGGGTACTGGCCGAGCCAGCGGCTGCGCGTGCCGAACATGTCGGGCACCTCCGCCCACGCGAACGCCTCGGGGCGCAGGATCACCGGCGCTGCGTAGCGGGGCTCGGGATACTCGAGAGGGCGGCCGGTGACCCCGCGCCAGATGGCCTCGTAGGCATCCTCATGCTTCTCGCCCGACGCGCTCGAGCGCTTGAACACGCCTGCTTCGAAGTGCCCCTCGGCGGCGAGCCCCGCACGCCCGGCTTCGAGCTGCGCCGGGCTCAGGTAGCCCTGTCCGCTCGCTCCACCGACCTGCAGCAGCAGCACGATGCGGTCGGGGCCGCCTCGCTGCGGACCGTAGCGCACCCCTTCGGGGAAGTAGCCGATCTCGCCCGCCTGGATCGTCGAGCCCTCGCCGACGGGGATCGCGCCCTCGAGGCAGTACCGCACCTGATCCCAGGGATGCCGGTGGCGCGGGGAGTAGTAGTCGGAGGATTCGTTCGCGAGCACCAAGAGGTAGTTGTCGGGGCTGCCCTCCTCGCCCTCGAAGAGCACCTTGTGCGTCATGTGCCCCCCGCGGTGCGCGGTGAGCCTTCCGCCCCATTCCATTTGGTCCGCGTGCACGATGTTCATGGATGCCCTCGTGGATGCCCTCGGCTCGTGGGGCGCGCGCGCTCGCGACCCCGGTCGCACACCGACGCGAGTATAGCGTCTCGCGGTCCGGCTCGTTTCCGGAGGAGAGGGGCACGCGATCCGCGCGGTACTGCTCCATGAGAGCCCTCCGGCGTTCCGGTCGCGCAACCTCTTCGTAAGCGCGAACGCCCTCTCGCGGGCCTGACGGCGCCCGGCGCGGTGGATCACGCTCCCCGCCCGAAGAGCCGCTCATCGAGTGGAAACCGGAACGCTCCCAGTAACCGCATTTCCGCTGCATCCCCATGCCGCGGATTGATCAAAGCGTTATAGGTCTCCGGGACGAGCACCGATCGGACGAAGAGCACGGCGGTCAAGCCCTCCCGGAGCCAGCGATCGCCCCAGGCCCGAGTGAGATCGACTCGCGAGACCCAACCCCGCGGCAATTGCCCCTCCTCGATCCGCTGCGCCGCGAGTGCGTCCGGCAGCTCGATCTTGAGGAACTGGAAGCCGGCGAACGCCTCCGGGGTGCGCACCGCCCCGTGCACCAGCACTTCGAGCAAGGCCGTCGCGGGATTCGGAGCGCAGTAGAGAATCTCGTGCCCCCGGCTGTGCCAGCGACCAGGTGCAAACAGTCCGCCGCGACCATCGAGCGAGGCATGCCGCGAGAAGCGCCAGAGCCACACTTAAGCGAAGAAGCCGTGCTCGATCCCGAGGAGGATCTCCTCGACCGCCCGGGCACCAGATTCGCTCGTGAGGGCCTGAAAGGGCGAGCGATTCCCGAGCGCCGGTTGACGCGCCCGGAGCCACTCCTGGGCGTACTCGGGTCTGCCGCCAAAAACCTGCTGCGATCGCGCAATGATTCTCGCCAATCGCACGGCTCGATCGGCCTCCTCGCCCGAGAGCGGTTGCCCCTCGACCTCGCGGCGGGTAAGCGTCCTCCGTGGAGCAATGAGTTCGTAGACCTCGTCGTCCGTCAACCCGGCTCGTGTCCGCAAGGACCGGACGACGCTCGTGGACAATCCCTTCTCGAGCCGTTCGATGAGATCGACCTCGGAGTAAATCGGTGTCGCAAGCCCGAGCAATCGGCCTGTAAGCCGGTAAAGCGAGTCCTCCGACTCGTCGATCGGCGGCAGCGCCCGACGGACATGATGCTCAACGTGCACGCAAACTCTCCGGCAACTGCGCGAATTATACGCGCAACTGCGCTCCGGAGCTAGTCCGGGTCCTTGAGAACTTCCTCGATCGTTCGCAGCACCTCCTCCCCTCCCTTGCAGACGCTAGCGTCGCCCTCCCCGTCACCCTGACCCACTGCGCCACCGCTCACAGCCACCCCTTCTGCCGCGCGAGCCGGTAGGCCTCGATGCGATTGCCGGCGCCGAGCTTGCCGATGCATTCCGACAGGTAGTTGCGCACCGTTCCTTGCGAGAGGCCGAGCTCGCGCGCGATCTCCGCCGCGGAACGCCCGTCGCCGGCGAGCCGCAGCACCTGTCGCTCCCGGTCGCTCAGCGGGTCCGGATCGCTCCACGCGGCGGCGGCGAGCTGCGGGTCGATCATGCGGCCGCCGCGATGTACCTTGCGAATCGCCTCGGCGAGATGGTCCGCCGGTGCATCCTTCAAAAGATACCCGACGACGCCCGCGTCAAGCGCGCGGCGCAGATAACCGGCACGCGCGAAGGTCGTGACGATGATGACTTTCACGGGAAGCCCGTGCTCGCGGACTCGGGAGGCGAGCTCGAGGCCGGTGAGCCCGGGCATCTCGATGTCGGTGACGATCACATCGGGCCGCAATCGCACGCATTCAGTCCATGCGCCCGCGCCATCGGAGCAGCTCGCGAGCACCTCGATGTCCCCCGCGAGCGCGAGCAACGCGGCGAGCGCGCCGCGCACCATCGCCTGGTCCTCCGCAAGCAGGACGCGGATCATGGAAGCCCGCGAGACGCGAGCCGCATCATGCGGACTCGGCCGCCACCGGCAGCGACGCGCGCAGCACCGTTCCGCCGCCGAGCGGCGACTGCACGTCGAGCGACCCGCCGAGCGCGCGCACTCGCTCGGCGATTCCCGTCAGCCCGTTGCCCCAGTCGTGGGCACCGCCACGCCCATCGTCGCGCACGACTAAAGTCAGACCCGGCACCGGAAGCTCTCGCGATACCGCCATCTTGATGTGCACACGCGAGGCGCCCGCATGCCGCTGAATGTTCGTTGCCGCCTCGCGGATGATGAAGGCGAGCGCCGTTTCCGCATCCGGGGACAGCCCCTCGGGGTCGAGCTCGGAGGTGAGCGCGATTCCCGTGGACTCGAGCAGCGCGCGCGCGGAATCGAGCTCCGCGCGCAGCCGGGTCGTGCGCATCCCGGTCACGGCGCTGCGCACCTGACCGAGCGCCTCGCGCGAAACCCGTGTCACGTCCGCGATCTCGCGCGCGGCGGCGTCGCGGTCGCGCTCGATGAGCTTGCCGGCCAGCTCGCTCTTCAATGCGATGAGGGAGAGCGTGTGGCCGAGCAGATCGTGCAGGTCGCGCGCGATGCGCTCGCGCTCGGCTACCGCGGCGAGGCGGCGAATCTCCTCACGGGAGAGCGCGAGCGCCGCATTCTTGCGCAGCGCCTCGGCCGCCATGAAATTGACGATCGTGCACATCACGCAGAGCACCACTGCGACGGCGAGATCGAGGAGCGACTGGTGCACCACCAGGATAATCTCCACGGCGAGCACCGCGAGCAGCACGAGCGTCAGCAGCAGGGCAGGCGCCAGGCGCCGCAGGGCAATCGGAGCAAGCGCCGCCGCGTAGATGAGGAGCGTGAATGCGGCGGGGTTGAACGGCGTGAGCAGATAGCAGATGAGCGCAATGCCGAGAATGCCCGCGAGATCCACGCGCCGCCACAGGACCGCCCTCAAATAAAGGGGCAGGAACAGGAGCAGCGCTCCGAGCGTCGGCCAGAGCCAGTGCCAATCGCCGCGCGGCAGCACGACGACCGGCAGAAAGAGGAAAGTGAGGTAGAAAAGCCAGAGCAGGTCCTGCTTGCGGGGCTCGAGGGGCGGCGACGACGCGGGCGCCGGAAGCTCGACAAATAGCGAGTGCAGACTCATGACCCTTGGCGCATCCCGCAGGGCGGACGCGGCGATCTTACCGGACGCGGGGGCACCATGGCTCGACTCTCGCTCGCGCTAGCCGCGCCGCTCGAGGCGCCTGCGGGCAATGGAGAAGAAGATCGCCGTCATCACCGCCAGGACAAGCGCGTGATTCGCGGCTCCGGAGTCCCCGAGCCCGACCGTCGCCAGGGCGAGCCGGACCAGGTGGTAAGACGGCCAGAGCGGCGCGAATTTGCTGATGATGCGCGGCAACTCCTGGAGCGGAAGCATCACCCCCGAGAGGAACGCCATGGGGAGGTACACGAGATTGATGACGGCTGGCGCAGCTTGACCGGTGACGAGCGTCCCGATGAGGAGCCCGAGCCCGCAGAAAGGCAGCACTCCGAGCGCTGCGAGCAGCAGGAGCGACGCGCATTCGATCGCGGGCACGGCCACCCGGCCCACGAGGAGGGCAAGCAGCATGAGCGCAATCGCGATGAGCGCCGCAAAGAGCATCGCAATGGCGACCTTCGCGGCCAGATAGATCCCGGGCGGCATCGGCAGCGCGCGCTTCAGCTGGAGAAGGCCCCGCTCGCGGTCGACCGCAAGCGTGACACCGAGCCCGAAAAGCCCCGGCGCCATCACCCCGAAGACCACGAAAATCGCGAGCATGGCCTCTCCCGTGCCCGACGCGGCATGCGGTCGCGCCAGCGCCACGGCGAACAGGAGATAGAACAGCAGCGGGAAACCGAACACCGGCACGGAGAAGGCCGGCGCGCGCAGGAGCCGCAGGCACTCCGCCCGCGACTCGAGCCACAGAATGCGCAGCATCGATACGCGCCCCGGCCCGCGGATCTCCTCTGCCGAGCCGCCGAGCTCACCCGAGAGAGTCGAATTCATGCGGCCTCCCGCGTCATCTGCCTGAATGCCTCAGAAAGGCTCGCGCGTCCCACCTCGAGCTGTGCGAGTTCCGGATCCTCGGCGAGCAGGCGGCGCACGATCGGCTCGGCGGCTGACGCCTCGATCTCGAGCCTGCCATCGTGGTGGGAGATGGCGATCACCCCGGGCCACGTGCGAACCTCGTCCACCGCGAGCCGCGACATGCAACGGACACGCCGCCCGATGCCATGCGCCCGGATTTCATCGACGGTGCCCTCGAGCATCACGCGGCCCCGCATCAGGACGGCGACTCGCTGCGCGAGCGCCTCGGCCTCTTCCAGGTAATGCGTGGTGAGCAACACCGCACACCCGGCGGACACGGCGCCGCGGATCACCGCCCAGACCGCCTCGCGCGCCTCGACATCGAGGCCCGTCGTCGGCTCGTCGAGGAACAGAAGCTCCGGACGACCGCAGGTCGCGATGGCGAACTGCACGCGCCGCTGCTGGCCGCCCGAGAGCTTCCCGTAGCGGCGTCGCAGCAGGTCCTCGATGCCCGCCATCCTGGCGCTCGCTGCGAGCGGGAGCGGGCGCGGGTAATAGCTCGCGGCGAGCTCGAGCACCTCGCCTACCCTCAGCGTATCGGGCAGCGCCGCGCTCTGGAGCATCACCCCGATGCGGCGCCGGATCGCGAGCTCGCGCGGCGAGCCGCCGAGCAGCGTGACGTGTCCGGCATCGGGCCTCGTGAGGCCGAGCAGGAGCGAGACGGCGGTCGTTTTCCCGGCGCCGTTCGGTCCGAGCAGCGCCGTCACCTTGCCCAGCGGGATCGAGAGATCGAGGCCGTCGAGCGCGGGGGTCGCCCCATAGCGCTTGCTGACCCCCTCGAGGCGGGCGGCAGCGGAATCAGGCGTGCTCATGCGAGGTGCTCTCCGTCGGCGTCTTCGGGGGCGCCAGAACTTCGTTGGAGAGCATGAGCGCGGGGCCGGCCCGCGCGTAGTGGATGAAATCACCCGCCCTCGCTGACAGATGTCATGGCCGCTTCACGCTCGACGACCTCGAGGAGCATCGCTCCGTAGCGCTCGAGCTTCGCGGCACCGATGCCGCGAATCGACAGCAGGTCGTCGGCCGACCGCGGACGGCGCCGAGCGATTTCCTCGAGCGTCGCATCGTGAAGCACGGTGTACGCCGGCACGCTGCGCTCGCGGGCGACGGCGAGCCGCCACGACCGCAAGGCCTCGTAAAGCGCCTGGCTGACGGGCCCGTCCATCTCCGCCGAGGTGACCGGACGATCCTCGAGCCGCACCGCCGACCGCGAGTCGAAATGCGAGCCGGTATCCGTACCGGCTCGTGCCGCTGATCGCGAGCCGGACCCCACGCCAGCCTGTTTGGCCGATCGCGAGCCGGGAGCCGCGCCAGACCGTCTGACCGAGCGCGCGGCGGAGCGTGCGGTCGGCCGCCGCAGCAGGATCCGCCGCTCGCCCCGCAGGACTTCCCGGCTGGCGGGCGCAACGCGCAGCACGCTGAAGCGCTCGAGATCGACGCGCATGAGCCCCATCATCACGAGCTGGCGGAGCACCGAGCGCCATTGCGAGGCATCGAGCTCCGTGCCGATCCCGAAGGTGCTCAAGCGATCGTGGCCGAATTGCGCGACCTTTTGCGTCGCGTGGCCGAGGAGGATGTCGATCGTGTGCTGGGCGCCGAAGGAGATGCCGCTTGCGGCCTCCGCGCGCAGCACACAGGACATCAGCTTCTGAGCTGCTTGCGTGCCGTCCCACTCCTGCGGCGGCGCGAGACAGTTGTCGCAATTGCCGCAAGGCGCGCTCGCCTCGCCGAAATAATCGAGCAGACGCACGCGCCGACAGGCCGTGGTCTCGCACAGACCGAGGATGGCATCGAGCTTGCCCGCCGCGATGCGCTTCCACTCCTCGTGCGCTACGGATTGCTCGATCATGCGGCGCTGCTGGACGACATCGCCGAGGCCGTACACCATCCAGGCGTCGGCCGGCAGTCCGTCGCGCCCCGCGCGGCCCGTCTCCTGATAGTAGCCCTCGATGCTCTTCGGCAGGTCGAGATGCGCAACGAAGCGCACGTCGGCCTTGTCGATCCCCATGCCAAAGGCAATGGTCGCGACCATGACGAGGCCGTTCTCGCGAACGAAGCGCGCCTGATGCGCCTCGCGCGTACGTCCTTCGAGGCCGGCGTGATAGGGCAGCGCCCGGACGCCGTGCTCAAGCAGAAACTTCGCGACCTCCTCGACGGCCGAGCGTGCCAGGCAGTACACGATGCCCCTGTGCCCCGCGTGCTCGGTGCGGATGAAATCGAGGAGTTGCTGGCGCGGCCCGTCCTTCTCCGCGATCCGGTAGCGAATGTTGGGCCGATCGAAGCTCGACACGAACACGCGCGGGGCGCGAAGCCGCAGACCCGCGATGATCTCCTTGCGCGTCAGGGCATCGGCGGTCGCGGTGAGCGCGACCCGCGGGATGCCTGCGTATCGCTCAGCGACCCTCGCGAGCTCGATGTATTCCGGCCGGAAATCATGTCCCCAATGCGAGACGCAGTGCGCCTCGTCGACCGCGAGCAGCGCGAGTCGTACGCCATCGAGCAGCGACAGGCAGCGCTCGGAGAGCAGCCGCTCCGGCGCAACGTAGAGCAGATCGAGCTCGCCGGCGCGCGCCTGGCGCTCGACGGCCACGATGTCGGGCCAGCTCATCGAGGAATTGAGCGCCGCGGCCCGTACTCCCGCCTCCCGCAGGCCCGCGACCTGGTCCTGCATGAGCGCGATGAGCGGCGAGACGACGATTCCCATGCCGTTCCGGACCATCGCCGGAATCTGGTAGCACAGGGATTTGCCGCCCCCAGTCGGCATGAGCACCAGGGCATCACCGCCCGCGGTCAGATGATCGATGATCTCCCGCTGCTCGCCCCGGAAAGCGTCGTGGCCGAAGACCTCACTCAGGATCCGTGCCGCGCCGCCTTCGATTGCCATCGCTCATCCGCTTCCGGGATTACTGCGGAAAGCGTGGCAGTCTAGACGAAGCGCTCGAAATCCGGGACGCCCTGCTCGATATTTTGTCGCATTGCAGGCGAATATCGAGGCCTGCCATCGGAGGTCCGCCTCGGAGGTCCGCATCAGCCCTTTGCGGGTCCGCACCGAGCTGCCGCCACGAGCCGCGTCGCCGCCATGAGACACGCCCTTCTGCTGCCGTTCCGGCCGGCACCGCTCATCCTGGTCGTCCTGTTCGCGATCGGATCGCGTCTCGCGCTGTTCGCCGGCGTGATCGGCATCGGCCTCGCCGCGCTCCTCGAGTTCTGGCTCCTCAAGTACTGCTTCGTCCTGCTCGATGCGGCGGTCAGCGGCGAGGGGGAGCCCCCGGTCCTTTCCATCGAGATGCTGAGCCCGGCGAGCGAGCCGCGGCCGCTCGCCGCGCTCGCGATCATCGCCCTCGCCTATGTTCTGGCGAGTCTCGCGGGGCGGATCGCCGGCAAGCCGGGCCTCCTCGTCACGGGTGCAGCGCTGCTGGCGGCGCTGCCGGCCAGCTTCGCGGTGCTCGGGGTCACCGGCAATCCACTCCAGGCGGCATGGCCTGCCGCGATCGTGCGTCTCATCGCAGGATTGGGACGGCACTACGCGTGGCTCGCCACCGCGACGATCGCGATCGGAGCGGGCGGCTATGCATTGCTTCGGAGCGACGCTCCGCTGCTCCTCACCCTCTCAGCCGCCGAGCTCGCCGCCCTGTTCGTGTTCGCCCTCATCGGCGGCACCGTGCATCACTGCCGGCTCGAGCTCGGGCTTGCGACGCGCACCACGGCCGAGCGCTGCGCGGAGCGCAAGCTCGAGGAGCACGTATCCGCCCGCAAGCGGATGCTCGATGAGAGCTTCGCCCAGCTGCGGCTCGGGAAGCCGGCCGAGGCTTGGGGAAGGATCGAGCGCTGGATCGCCGCCCACTGTTGCGGCGAACGGGCCGCCGCGGAATACGATGCGCTGCTCGAGTCCATTCTCAAGTGGAGCCCGCCAGGGGTCGGCGATCGCCTCGTGAGCGTCTATCTCGCGCGGCTGCTCGCCGAGCGCGACAACGGACGCGCGCTAGAGGTCCTCGAGCGCCGCCTCGCCACGCACCCCGGATACCGACTCGCGAGCGAGGATCAGGCGCGGCGGCTCCGGGAGCTCGCGGCGCTCGCCGGCAAGCGCGCGCTCTGCCGGCAGCTCGACGAACCGCGGCGCGCCTGATCGCTCCTGCGACGCGGCAAACGAGGCCCTTCACCGCCCGGGCTGACGAGCCGGCGGCGCTCGCCGAGACCGATGCGCTCTGGGCCCGGCAGCTCGCACGGCTGGCACCCGTCTGTATATGATGGTAATATACAGCCGTGATCGACTGGGCGTGCATCACAGGCTTCGATTGGGATGAAGGCAACTCGCGTAAAAGCAGCGACAAGCACGACGTCAGTCAGGCAGAGGCCGAGCAAGTCTTCTTCAATGCGCCGCTGCAAGTCGCGCCCGACTCGGAACACAGTGCGCAGGAGGCGCGCTTACATGCGCTCGGAAAGACCGATCGAGGTAGGCAGCTGCACGTCACCTTTACGCTGCGCAAGGACGACACCCTCATACGGGTCATTTCCGCCCGTGACATGAGCCGAAAGGAGCGAGAATTTTATGGCGAGAGCGAGAGCACAAAGGCCGGAGAAGAGAAATCCGATGAAAGCGGCAACGCTGAAGGCGGCCCCAGACTTCGAAAGTGAAGCCGACGAGAGGGCATTTTGGGAGAGTCATGACTCGGCGGAATACGTCGACTGGCGCCATGCGACGTCGGTCCGTCTTCCGAACCTGAAGCTCACGACGACGACCATCTCGCTTCGCATTCCCATGGGACTCCTCGAGCGCATCAAGGTCGAGGCGAACAAGCGCGACATGCCCTACCAGTCTCTGATCAAGGTGTGGCTCGCCGAAGTGGTAAATCGGTCGCGTGCCTGAGCGCTACTGGGTCGTAGCGCCTGCGTGCCCGACGCGTCCACCCGGCCGAGCGTCAGACTTTGAACGTCTCCACCGACGCCGGATGGAACAGCTCCTCCACCGCGAGGCGGCGCGGCGAGAGGCCCTGCTGGTGGTGGTGGCGCAGGAAAGTCTCGAGGACCCTGCGATTGCGCTCGAGCCCGTAGGGCCAGAAGTCCTCGCCCATCTGACGGCGCACGGCGATGAGCTGCTCCTCCAAAAAGGGCAGCATCACTTTAGGGGCGGAGGTGTCGCGCAGCGCCGCGAGCGCGGCCGACTTCGCCTGCCCGAACGCCTTGACGAGAGCCGCCGGCAGGAACGGGTGCCCCTCGACGAGCGCGCGTCGCACACCGAGGACGTGCATGATCGGGAAGATGCCCGTCCGCCGGAAATAGTCCATTGCCGCCCGCATCGGATCGGAGAACAGCCATTCGACGGGCGAATCCTCCGTCCCGAAGCATGACGGCAGCCGCGGACTCACCAAACCGTCGATCTCGCCGCACTCCAGCATCTGCGACAGTGTGCGATCCGGCGGAGCCTCCTCAATGCGGACGCCCGCAGGCGGATCGAGGCCCACCTTCTCCACCCGTCCCGGCTGCTCGAGTCCGCCGCGCACCCACAGCACGTCGCTCGGCTCGACGCCGAACTCGTCTTGCAGCAGCCCGCGCGCCCAAACGCACGCGGTGAGCTGGTATTCCGGAGTCCCGATGCGGCGGCCCTTCAGATCCGCTGGAGCGCGGATGCCCCGATCCTTGCGGACCACGATCGCCGTGTGACGAAAGGCGCGCGAGGGAAACACCGGCACGCCGACGTACGGATTGTCGCCCCTCGCCGTGCGCAGCACGAAGCTGCTGAGCGAGAGCTCGCAGACGTCGAAGTCCGCGTGGCGCATCGCACGGAAGAAGATCTCCTCGGGCGACAGCAGCATGAAGATCGGATCGACGCCGTCGATCTCGACCCGCCCGTCGACGAGCGGCCGCACGCGATCGTAGTCGCCGATGGCGACCGAGAGGGAGAGGCGCTTCGGCCCGCTCATCCGCCCCACACCTGCCGCGCGACGTCGACCACGAGTCGCAGCTTCGCCATCTGCTCCTCGTACTCGAGGTGATTGCCGCGCCCGGCGCTCGCGAATCCACATTGAGGGCTCAAGGCCAGCTGCTCGAGCGGCAGGTAGCGCGAGGCCGCCTCGATGCGGCGCTTCAGGTCATCGGCGCGCTCGAGCGCCGCGCGCTTCGTCGTAACGAGGCCCAGCACGACGGTTTTCCCCGGCGGCACGAACCGCAGCGGCTCGAAACCGCCGGCCCTCGCCGTGTCGTACTCGAGCAAGTAGCGATCGACCGCGAGCTCGTTGAAGAGCACCTCCGCGACCGGCTCGTAGCCGCCTTCGGCGAGCCACGCGCTCTCGAAATTACCGCGGCACAGATGCATCCCGATCCGCATATCGGCGGGCCGCGCCGCCAGCGCCGCGTTGATGAGCTTCGCGTAGGTGTGCGGCAGACGGTCCGGATCCTCGCCGAAGCCGCGCACCTCTTCCCGGAGCTTCGGATCGCACAGATAGGCGAAGTCCACCTCGTCGAGCTGCAGGTAGCGGCAGCCCACCGATGCGAGGTCCGCGATCTCCTGCGCATACGCGCGAGCGACGTCAGCAAAGAATTCCTCGATATCGGGATAGGCGGCTCGATCCACCGCCCCGCGGCCGCCCCGGAAGTGCAGCAGGCTCGGCGAGGGGACCGTGATCTTCGGCACCGCGGTCGCGATCGATTCGAGGAACCGGAAGTGATCGACGAAAATCGGCCGAGGCCTCGCGAGCTTTCCCGTGACGCGCAGCGACGAGGGCAGCCGGTCGATGTCGCCCTCGGCCGTGTGAAAGCTCACTTTGACCGTGCCCCGCACGAGCTCGACGCTCGTCAACTGCTTCAGGAAGTCGATCTGCCAGGCGACGCGCCGGAACTCGCCGTCCGTCACCACGTCGAGTCCGATCTCCTCCTGCGCGCGCACGATCTGGCGAATTTCCTCGTCTTCGAGGGACCGCAACTGCGCCGCGGTGAGCTCGCCGCGCTGGACGGCATCGCGGGCCGCGATGAGACGTGGCGGCCGCAAGAGGCTGCCCACGTGCTCGGCACGCAGCGGTGGGCTCGCCGCGCGCTCCCCGAGCGGCTTCGCGTCAGGCCGAGCCACGCGCGCGCTCCTGCGAGGCAGGCACCCAGGTGCCGTGAACGGCCGGCCGCAGCCGCAGCGGCAGCTCGAGGGTCGCAATCGGGCCGTCCGCCAGATGCTGCGCGTCGAGGACGATGATCTCGGTGCGCAGGTATCCATCGCAGCGAGTGAGCTGCGCGAGGACGAATCCCTCGCCCTCCGGGGCGCCCGGGCTGCGCGGGACGAAGCAAGGCTCCTGGCAGATCGCCGCGTCGCCCACGGGATAGCGCTCCATCCGGCCCGTCGCCACATCGAGGTGCGCGAGCACGTTCCACCCCACGCCGATCGTGCCCGCGACGTTGAGCGGCAGCGTGGGATCGACCACGGTGCAGAACGCGTGCCGGTAGGGATGCATCTGGTAGCGCGGATCGATTGCAGGCATCTCCATGAAGTCTGCGTAGAGCGTCCGCGACTCGAAACAACCGTCGCGCCGCGCGAGGTCGAAGCTCCAGCGCGTGAGCCGCGGGGCGCTTTTCTCGCGCTCGAAGGCGCTGCCG
This sequence comes from Steroidobacteraceae bacterium, assembly GCA_050738535.1. Lineage (GTDB taxonomy): Bacteria > Pseudomonadota > Gammaproteobacteria > Steroidobacterales > Steroidobacteraceae > JASHUC01. Next base: position 323 of record JBOHZT010000025.1, on the reverse strand, counting down.
TCGGCGTTCGCGATGAACGGAAACTGATTGCGCTCGCTCACGAAGATATCGACGCAGACTCGCTCGCCGTCGCTGAAGGCGTTGACCACGTGCCCGACCCCGCAGGGCGGCGCGCGGTACCAGCGCAGGTCCGCCACCTCGGCGTCGCGCCGCATGAGGCCGATCTCGGTGTCGAGGTCCGGATCGAACATCCAGTGCGGACCGCCCTTGCGCATGCGATCGGCATCGGCCGTGGTCGGCATCAGTGGGAAGACGAGATGCCGATCCGTGACGGCCCAGTCGTGGATCATGCTCACGTAAGGGGCGAGGAATAGCTCCTCGCG
>JBOHZT010000024.1:0-19728 GCA_050738535.1 Steroidobacteraceae bacterium | reverse complement strand
GCGCCGGCGCGGATGAGTCGCTGAGCGAGGAGAGCCCGGACCGATGAGCGCCGTCGTGAAGGACAAGGACAAGGACGAGGCCAGGGCCCGGCGCGACGGCGCGCAGCCTCCGGCCGCTCCCGCGCCGGCCGCTTTGGCTCCGGGCGCGCCCGCAACTGCGGCTTCGGCCGCCCCGGATACCGCGACGCCGGCTACGACTCGGACGCTCAAGGACCGCCTGCGCCTGCCGCTCATGGTCGGCGTGCCGCTCATCGCTCTCGTGGGCGGCCTCTATTATTACCTCACGACCGGCCGCTATCAGTCGACGGACGATGCCTACGTGCAGGCGGCCGAGGTGTCCGTCAGCTCCAACGTTTCCGGGCGGGTGAGCGAGGTGGACGTGCATGACAACGAGCGGGTCCGGCGCGGACAGACGCTCTTTCGCCTCGATCCGCGTCCGTTCCGTATCGCCGTCGAGGCGGCGCGCGCGCGCCTCGCGAGCGCGCGGCTGCAGGTGAAGGCGCTCGAGGCCACCTACCGCCAGCGCCAGGCGGACCTCAGATCGGCGCAGAGCGCGCTCGCCTACGCGCAGCGCGAGTACAGCCGCCAGATGCGGCTTCTCAAGAGCGGCGTCACCTCCCAGGCCAAGGCGGACCGAGCGCTCCTCGCGCGCAATCAAGCCGAGCAGAACGTGGCCGCCGCGCGGGAGAGCATCACCTCGACGCTCGCGAGCCTCGGCGGCGAGCCCGACCTGCCGGTGGACCGGCATCCGAGCGTCCAGCAGGCGCAAGCAGCGCTCGATCATGCGCTGCTCGGGCTTTCCTACACGGTGATCGCGGCGCCGATCGACGGCATCGTGACGCGCGTCGATCAGCTCCAGGTGGGCGATTACATCAATGCGGCCGCGCCGGACTTCGCGCTCGTCTCGACACGCGACGTGTGGGTGCGCGCGAACTTCAAGGAGGTGCAGCTCGCGCACATGCGCCCGGGCCAGTCGGCCGAAGTCTGGATCGACGCCTATCCCGGCCGCACGTTCGACGCTCGCGTCGCGAGCGAGAGCCCGGGCACCGGGTCGCAGTTCTCGCTCCTGCCGCCCGAGAACGCGACGGGAAACTGGGTGAAGGTCGTGCAGCGGCTGCCCGTGCGCATCGAGCTCGTAGGCAAGATCCCAGACTTGCAGACGGGGCTCAGCGCGACCGTGCGAGTCGATACGCAGTACCACCGCAGCCTCCTTGGCGGGGGCGCGGATCGTGCCTCCTCGGCAGCCGATTCTGCGACGAGCGCCTCGCTGCCGAGCGCGGCCTCCCCGGCGAGCGCCCGAGCCGGCGGCTAGGCACGGCGTAGTCCGCGAGAGCGCACATGGATCGGAAGGACTTGGCGCTCAAGGCGCCCATCACCATCTCGGTGATGCTCGCCTCGATTCTGCAGTCGCTCGACACGACGATCGCCAATGTCGCGCTCCCCAAGATGCGGGGGAGCCTCTCGGCCTCGCTCGACGAAATGGAGTGGGTCCTCACCTCCTATATCGTCACCTCGGCGATCATGACTCCGCTGTGCGGCTGGCTCGCGAGCCGCTACGGCCGCAAGCGGGTGCTCGCGTACTCCGTCGCCGGCTTCACGCTGATGTCCGCGATGTGCGGCATGGCGCACTCACTCGGGGAGATCGTGCTGTTCCGGGCGCTGCAGGGCGTCGCGGGCGCGGCCCTCGTCCCCCTGTCCCAGGCGGTGCTGCTCGACATCAATCCCACCGAGCAGCACGGCCGGGCCATGGCGATCTGGGGCATGGGCGTGCTCGTCGGACCGATCATCGGGCCGACGCTCGGCGGCTGGCTCACCGATCATTACAGCTGGCGCTGGGTGTTCTACATCAACGTACCGTTCGGGATCCTCTCGCTCATCGGAGTGCTCTCATTCATGCGCGAGGCGCCGCGCAAGATGGCGCCGTTCGATTTCCTGGGGTTTGCCGCCTTGAGCGTCGGCATCGGCGCGCTGCAGATCATGCTCGATCGCGGGCAGCTGCTCGACTGGTTCAGCTCGACCCAGGTGTGGATCCTCGCCGTGACGGCGGGACTCGCCTTTTATCTCTTCATCGTTCACACCTTCACGGCGCGCGACCCGTTCGTGAGCCTCGCGCTGTTCCGGGACCGCAACTTCAACGTCGGGACCGTGTTCATCTTCATCATCGGCGTGGTGCTCTATGCGACGCTCGCCTTGCTGCCGCCGATGCTGCAGGACCTCATGAACTATCCGGCGACGACCACGGGACTGGTCACCTCGCCGCGCGGGGTCGGCGCGTTCATCACCATGGCGATCGTGGGCCGGCTCGTCGGCAAGGTGGATACGCGGCTCATCATCGCGACCGGCCTCGGCCTGACCGCCCTGTCCATGTGGATCATGTGCTACTTCTCCCTGCAGATGGACGATCGGCTCGTCATCTGGAGCGGATTCCTCCAGGGAATGGGAACCGGCTTGGCGTACGTGCCGCTCGCTGCGGTATCGTTCGCGACGCTCGCAGTGCATCTGCGCAACGAAGGCACCGCCATCTTCAATCTGATGCGCAACGTCGGCAGCAGCATCGGAATCGCCGCGATGCAGGCGCTCTTCACGCGCAATACCCAGATCGCCCATGCGAACCTGGCGGAGCACGTCGATCGCTACCGCAGCGCGCTGCAGTCCCTCACGCCGTTCAATCTCGCGAATCCCCATGGGCTCGCGGCCGTGAACGCCATGGTGACCCGGCAGGCCTCGATGATCGCCTACCTCGACGACTTCAAGGCGCTGTTCATCATGACCGTCGCCGTGATCCCGCTCGTCATCATCCTGCGCTCCGGACACCCGGACGTGGAACCGCCCTCGATCGCGGCCGAATGATGTCCAGACAACTCCCATGAAACTCACGAACAAGCTCGCCATCCTCCCCGGAGCCCTGTGCGCCGCCCTGTGCGCGTGCACGGTGGGCCCCTCGTTCAAGCGCCCGAGCACGCCTCGGCCCGCCACCTATCGCTCGCCGGGAGAGCTGCGCAGCGCGGCGGCGCCGTCGAGCGCCGCGAGCACCGCGCGCAGCGAGGCGCGGACCAAGACGGCGGACTTCGCGCAGCAGATCATTCTCGGGAGCACGCCCGCCGAGCGCTGGTGGGCCGAATTCCGGTCCCCGCAGCTCGACCGGCTGATCGAGCGGGCCGTCGCGGACAATCACACGCTCGCGGCGGCGCGGGCGACACTCTCGGCCGCGGAGGAGCTCGTGAAGGCCGCGGCCGGCGCGCGTTATCCGCAAGTGGCCCTCACGGGCGGTACGGGCCGGCAGAAATACGGCAAGGAGTTCCTCGGCCCGGAGTTCTCGGTGGCGCCCTTCAGCTATGTCGCCGTCGGCGCGGCGGTGAGCTACACGCTTGACTATCTCGGCGGGGTCAAGCGCTCCGTCGAACAGCAGCGCGCGCTCGCCCAGTTCCAGAAGAGCGAGGCCGACGCGGCGTATCTCGCGCTCACGGGGAGCGTCGTGAGCGAGGCGCTCGCCGCGGCGTCCGCGCGCGCGCAGATCGGCGCCCTCTCCGAGCTGATCGGGGAGGATCGAGACAACCTCAAACTGGTGCGCACCGAGTTCGAGGACGGCTCGGTCTCGCGTGTCGACGTGCTCACCGCCGAGAGCCAGCTCGCGAGCGACGAGACCTTGCTCCCCCCGGTGCGCCAGCGGCTGTCGGTGGGCCAGCATGCGCTCGCGGTGCTCATCGGTCAGGTGCCGGCCGGCTGGCGTCCACCGCATCTCGAGCTCTCCAATCTAGTACTGCCGCGCCGCGTGCCGGTGAGCCTGCCATCGGCGCTGGTTCATCGCCGCCCCGATATCCTCGCCGCGGAGGCGCAACTGCATGCCGCGACGGCAGCCGTGGGCATCGCGACCGCGAACCTCTATCCGCAGATCAACCTGACGGCGACCGGCGGCCTGCAGTCCCTGCCTTTCTCGCAACTGTTCGACGCCTCGAACTTCGCGTGGTCGCTCATCTCGGGGATCACCGCGCCCGTCTTCGAGGGCGGGCGGCTGCATGCCGAGCGCCGCGCCGCGGTGGATCAGCTGCGGGCGAGCGCGCAGCGCTACCAGCAAGTGGTGCTCGAGTCGTTCGGTCAGGTTGCGGACCTGCTCGACGCCTTGAGCCATGACGCGGAGCTCCTCGCCGCGCAGTCGAACGCGCTCGCGGCGGCGAAGAGCAGCGTCGAGCTCGCCCGCGAGAGCTACAGCGCCGGCAATTCGGGCCTGCTGGAGGTGCTCGATGCTCAGCGGGAGCTCGCGGCGGCCGAGCTCGGCCTCATCCGCGCGCAAGCTGCGCAGTACCGGGACACGGCGGAGCTCGATTTGGCCCTCGGCGGTGCGGCGCCGCCGGCGGGCTCCTCACGCCCTGCAGCGCTCGCGAGCGCACGCCGCTAGGTGTTGTCCTCGCGCGACGCGCCGTCCTGCTCCCGGCTCGGCGGCGTCGAGCGCACGAGCCGCGTCCGTGGAAGCCCTTGCTGGCGGCGCTCGCGTCGCAACGCGGCGGCCTTCGAAAAAAGTGCCAGAGACGCCCATACCAGAAGTATCGCGGCGGGGACGGCCGCGACGAGCGGCCACAGGATGACGAGCGCGGCGAGCGCGGCGAGGGCCAGCCCGAATCCTGCGACGAGCCGTGCCTCGGTCGGCGCGAGCACCCGCTGCTCGCTCAATGCGGCGCTCACGGTCCGGCCGATGCGCAGTGCGCCCGCCGCCGCGCGCGATGCGCTGCCGCGGCGGCGCCGTGCGGGGAGCGGCGGATCACCGGAGCCCTCGAAGCGCACCCGCTGCCGCCTGTGATAGGGGAGCGCCGCGAAGCGCCGCCTCTGCTGCAGCACGATCTCGGTGGACCGCTCGAGATCGCCGAGATACATCCGCTCCATGAGCGCGGCGACGGCGGCGTCCTCGATGACGGCGTCGAGCTCGAAGTTCCCCATCCAGCTCGCAATGTTGAGATTGCTCGAGCCGATGCGCGCCCAGCGTCCGTCCGCCACGGCGGTCTTGGCATGCAGCATCGAGCCCTTCCACTCGAACACGCGAACTCCCCCTTCGAGCAAGGGCCGGTAGCCGGCTTGTGACAGAGGGCGGATGAGGGGGATGTCGGTGGCGCCGGGCACGAGCAGCCGCACATCGACGCCGTCGCGGGCGGCCGAGCGCAGCGCCTGGACGTAGGGCGGAATGCCGGCGAAGTAAGCATCCGTGAGCCACAGGGAGCGGCGCGCCGCGGCCGCGACCAGCTGATCGACGCGGAGCACGGCCGCCACCCCGGGGGCGCTCGCGACGATGCGCAGCGCTACGGTGCCGGCAGCAGGAATCGACTCGCGCTGCGTCTGCTCTTCGGCGGGCAATGGCGTGTCGATCGCGCCCCACGCTTGCGCAAAAGCTTGCTCGATGTCGTGGAGGGCGGGGCCGCGTACCTCGATGCCCGTGTCCCGCCACGGCTCGATGCCTCTGGCGGGGTCGCCCGTCCAGCGGCGCCCGACGCACAGCCCGGTGACGAAACCGATGCGGCCGTCGACCGCCAGCATCTTGCGGTGGTCGCGGTGGAGCACGCCGAACGGGGACATGACCCGCGGGCGGTTGAAGCAGCGCACCTGCGCGCCGGCCGCGCGCAGCGTCTTCCAGTACCCGGCAGAGGCTCTGCCGAACGATCCGAGCCAGTCATAGATGACCCGCACGCGCACCCCCGCGCGGGCCTTGGCCGCGAGCGCGCGCTGGAATTCGAGCCCGACCTCGTCCTCGCAGTACAGATAGTTCTCGAAGAAGATGGTCCGTTCGGCGCCGTGCAGCGCCTCGAGCCACGCGGGGTAGTTCTCGCGCGCATCCTCGAGCACGCGCACGCGGTTGCCCTCGATGAGGGGGGCGCCGGCGGCGCGGTTGAAGGCTTGTTCCAGCAGTTCGGGGTTCGGCATGCGGTTCTCGCGGGCGCAAATATAGGGCATGGCGCTTTACTCGCGCCCGGCTCAGAGCGCATATTCAAACCGAACGCACGGCACGGGATCGCTTCCGCGGAGGGGGCGACACATGAGTGAGCCGTCTGACAGGGACATGGAGGCGCTGCGCACCCTCGCTCGCGAGCGGATCGGGCAAGGGCGGTTGCCGCGCGCGAAGGCCTTCCGGACGTGGGTCGGGCTCGGTTCCGGCATGACATGTGCGCTGTGCGATGCAACAATCTCGACCAACGAGCCCGAATTCGAGCTGCAGGTCGAGGCGTCCGAACCTACCCGGACAGTGCGCTTCCACCGCAAGTGCCACTCGCTTTGGAGCGAGGCGCGGGAGGCATACGCCCCGCTCGAGGCCTGGCGTCCGGGCACGGAGCATCTGCCCCGCGGCTCATGAGCGCCCGCTCTCCGGCGGGCGTACGTCCGGCACCCGCTGGCGCGCGTCCGACCCCTGCTGGCGCGGAGCCGCCCTCCGGCCATGCGGCACCAGGAAATCGAGCTCCGGCCCGAGCGGCATGATCCCCGAGGGGTTGATGGCGCGATGGCTGCCGAAATAGTGGGCTTTGCATTCCTCGATCGCGACGGTCTGTCGAATGCCCGGCACCTGATAGAGCTCGCGCGTGTATGCCCACAGCCGGGGATATTCGTAGACGTGGCGCAGGTTGCACTTGAAATGGCCGTAGTAGACGGCGTCGAAGCGCACGAGTGTCGGAAAAAGGCGCCAGTCGGCCTCGGTGAGGCGGTCGCCCGCGAGGTAGCGATGGGTGCCGAGCCGGTCCTCGATCCAGTCGAGCGACTCGAAGAGCTGCCGGACGGCGCGCTCGTACGGCTCCTGGCGCGTCGCGAAACCGGCTCGATACACGCCGTTGTTGACGGTCTCGTAGAGCCGCGTGTTGATCGCATCGATCTCGGCCGCGAGCTCGGGCGGATGGTAGTCGGTGCGGTCGCCGGTGAGGGCGGCGAACTCGGTGTCGAACATCCGGATGATGTCGGATGACTCGTTGTTGACGATCATGCCTTGCACGCCGTCCCACAGGACGGGCACCGTCGCCCGGCCCGTGTAGCGGGGATCGGCGAGGAGGTAGAGCTCGAAGACGCGGCGCACGCCGGTGAGCAGATCGGCCTCGCGGAAGGTCCAGCCCTCCTCGAGCATCAACGGCTCGACGGTGCTCATGGGAATCACGGGCTCGAGGTGTTTCAGCGTGCGGTAGATCATCGTCCGGTGGCACCAGGGACAGGCGCGGGATACGTAAAGATGGTACCGCCCGGGCTCGACCGGGAAGACGGCGCCTGCCTCCGCACTGATCCGCCCGCGAAAGCGGCTCGCCAGCCGGTTGAACTCGCCCGAGGCCGCATCCGCCCAGTTCGCCTCGGACCGCCATTCGCCATCGACCAGGATACCCATGGATGCCTCCCGTATGGGGGTGACTCTCCGCCCCTCGCATGCTATTGAAGCTCCCGGGCCCTCTCGAGATCCGGAGAAGCACGTGGACTTCCATACACCGATTCCGCGCCGGCAGTTCCTCAGGAGCACCGGCGTGCTCACTGGCGTCCTCGCGGCAGGCAGCCCGCTCGCGTTGCTTGCCCCGTCGCGCGCGTGGGCCGTCGAGCTCCAGGCGCTGACGAGCGCGCAGGGGCGGACGCTCCTCATGGTCTCCCGCACCCTGTGTCCGCACGATGGGCTCGACGACGCAGCTTACGCCGCCGTGGTCCGGTCCATCGATACGGTTGCGGAGCAGGATCCTCGCACCCGCTCCGTGCTGCGCGCCGGCATCCGGGGGCTGGGTGCAGACTTCGCTTCCGCTCCCGAGGCCGTCCGCGTGAAGCGCCTGAAGGCGATCGAGTCTTCGGCCTTCTTCAAGACGCTGCGCACCCAGACGCTTGCCACGCTCTACGCGACTCCGATGGCCTACGCCTATTTCGGCTACCAGGGCGAGGCGTTCTCGAAGGGCGGATACATTTACCGGGGCTTCAACGACCTCAAGTGGCTGCCCGACGTGCCGCTCGAGGACAGCGGCCCGGTCCCCGGCGAGCCGACGGCAACGCCGAAGCCGGCGACGCCGAAGCCGGCGGCACCCGGAGAGACGCGTTGACTCGCATCGCTCACGATGACGCGAGCGCGGTCGTCATCATCGGGTCGGGCGCCGGCGGCGGCACGCTCGCGCACGAGCTCGCGCGCCGCGGCATTCCCGTCGTCCTGCTCGAGGCCGGCAAGCGCCAGTCGCTCGCGACCTTCACCCAGGTGCCGGAAGCGGCGTTCGCGCAGCTCACCTGGCTCGACCCGCGCACGCAATCCGGCGCCTGGACCGTGGTGGAGGACTACCCGACGCTGCCGTCCTGGACCTGCAAGACGGTCGGCGGCACGACCGTGCACTGGACCGGCGCCACGCCGCGCCTTTCGCCCTGGGAGATCAAGCCGAGAACCACCTACGGCGCCGTTCCCGGCACTTCCCTCATCGACTGGCCGATCGAGTACGAGGAGCTGCTGCGCTACTACGAGGAGGCCGAGCGGCGCATGGTCTCGACGCGGCGCAACGGCGTTCCGGGGCTGCCCGCATCCAACAACTTCAAGGTCATGTATGCGGGCGCGAAGCGGATCGGGTACAAGCGGGTCCATACCGGCTACATGGCGATCAACTCGCGTCCGGCCGACGGCCGCGCCTTCTGCATCCAGCAGGGCTTTTGCGTGCAAGGCTGCAAGACCGGCGCCAAGTGGAGCACGCTCTACACGGAGATTCCGCGCGCGGAGGCGACGGGCCATCTCGATTTACGGATCGAGAGCATGGCGACCCGGATCGAGCACGGCAAGAACGGACGCGTGACCGCGGTGGTGTATCGCGATGCGCAGGGGGCGGAGCAGCGGCAGAAGGCGCGGATCGTGTGCGTTGCGTGCAACGCCGTCGAGACCCCGCGGCTACTGCTCCTCTCCGAGTCTTCCAAATTTCCGCAAGGGCTCGCGAACTCCTCGGGGCAGGTCGGACGCAACTACTGCCACCACGTCGGCGGCTTCATCTGGGGCTTGTTCGACAAGCCGGTGGATTTCTGGCGCGGCACGACGCTCGCGGGCATCGTCGAGGATGAGATCGTGAACCGTCCGGGCCGAGGGTTTGTCGCGGGATACCATCTCGAGCTCTGTGCGCTCGATCTGCCGACGTTTCCTCAGGTGGGGCTCCCCTATGGATGGGGGCGGGATTTCGCCTCGATCATCGATGGCTATCGCAACATCGCGGGCATGTTCATCAACGGCGAGGATCTACCGCGCTCGCGCAACCGGATCACGCTCGATCCGAAGGTCAAGGACGCGAGCGCAGTGCCCGTCGCTCACATTCACGTCGATCCGCATCCGAACGACCTCGCGATGCGCAAGCATGCGCAGCGACAAGGGACGAGGATGTACGACGCGGTCGGTGCCAAGCGCGTGGTGCTCACGCGCCAGACGCCCGCGACTCACAACATGGGCACGGCGCGCATCAGCGCGAAGCCGGACGACGGCGTCGCGAATGCCTTCGGCCAGACGCATGACGTCAAGAACCTGTTCATCTCGGACGGCAGTCAGTTCCCATCGGCGGGCTCCGCCAATCCCACGCTCACGATCGTCGCGCTGACGCTCCGGCAGGCGCGGTACATCGAGCGGCAGATGAGCGCGGGCGAGATCTGAGAGTGTTTGCGACGTCGGGTTTCGACGTCGCGATCCACGGTCCACTCGACTCGCACGGCATCGCTTGTGCTCTTCAAATTCCCAGGGCGGCTATGTAGACTATGTGCCGCAAATAATTCTTCCAGGCTCGAGTTTCACCGTGTCGGATTCGACTCAACTCGCGGTCCCCAGGGCCGCGATCTGGCTGCTTCGCCTCGCCATCCATCCGGTGCTCTCTCGTACGCTGCAGAGGAACCCGGTGGCGTTCGCGACTTGGTATGCGGCGGTGGGCGCGATCATCGACTGGCCGGAGGACGTGGAACGCATCCGCCAGAAGGAGCGGGCTAGGAAGCTCTCGCTGGAGCGCACGATGCGGCTGCTGTCGCGCGTCAATCACGCACTCTCGGGGCGCGCGAGCGCCGAGCATGCGCGGCTCGTGCTCGAGGGCTACGCGGTTCATGATTGGGTGAGGCGCAATGGGGAGGCGCTCGTCGCGCTCGCGAGCGCCCTGCACGACCGTCTCGCGGCGCTCGAAATTGCGGGCGGCACCGGCAGCGGTGCCGGCGCCCGCAGCGGCAGCGGCTTCGGCCCTGATGGCGGCGGCGACGAGATGCTCGAGGACGCTTCGCGTTTCTCGCGGCATCTGCGCGAGCTCGGGCGCACGCTGAGGCTTGCGCCGCTCGAGCAGGACATCCTGGCGTTTGCGTTCCTGACGACCGTCGCGGATGAGCTCGGGCGTATTTTCGATCAGCTCGCAGCCGATCGCTGGACGTCCGGTGTGCTCTGGACCGCGGTATTCCGTGCTTCCGCCGACGAGCTCGCGAAGGCGATGCGCGCGACCTCGCCGCTGAGGTTGAGCGGCCTTCTGCGGCCAACGGGCCGTCGAGCACAGCTCGCGAGCGTCGCGCCGTTCTGGGTGGATCTCCTCACGCGGGAGGAATCGCTCGCCGAGGCCGTCGTCGAGCCGTTGGAGGAGCGAGCGACCTCGGACCGGCCCGCCCGGCTGCTGCCGGAGGATTTCGAGATGGCGGCGCGGCTGCTGTGCCGCGCGAGTGAGCCGGGGGTCAACCTGCTCCTCTACGGACAGCCGGGGCTCGAGAAGGACCGGCTCCTGCGCGACATCGTCGCCGAGGCGCGCCGGGTCGCCTGGCGTGTGCGGCGCTTCGAGGATGCGCCGGCGAGCGTTCTGCCGTCGCTCACGTTCGTGGCGTTCCAATTGCTGGCCGATCGGCCGGAGCGCTCCGTCCTCGTGATCGAGCGTCCCTCCGAAGTCCTCCACACCGAGAGTCCCTGGGTGAAGGCTCTCTTCGGCGTCGAGCTTACCGCGGACGATGGGCTGCCGTTCGATGAGAATCTGCTGACCAGAAACCCCGTGCCGGGCGTGTGGCTGAGCTCGCAAGTCGACAGCCTTCCGGAGGGAACGGTGGCCCGATTCATCTTCCATGCGCCGCTGAGGCGGGCGGGGCGCGAGGAGCGCGAGCGGGCCATGCGGCGCAGGCTGCGGTGCCTGAGGCTGTCCCGCGCCGCGGCCGAGGAGATCTTGAAGCTCGAAGGGGTTTCGGGCGCGCAGCTCGATTCGGCGGTGAGGGCATGCCGGCTCGCCGCGCCGTCGAGCAGGACTGCGCGCGATCGGGCGATCGTGCAGGCCGTGCGACGCAGCCAGCGCGCGCTCTCCAGGGATCTCGCAGGACGCTCGAGACCCTCCGTCACGCGCTACTCGCTCGATTTCCTCAACACGGCGGGCCGGTTCACGCCGCAGCAGATTCTCGCGAGCCTGCGGAAGCGCCCGAGGGGCTCCATCCTTCTCTACGGGCCGCCGGGCACGGGCAAGACCCAGTTCACCGAGCACCTCGCAGCCGAGCTTGGATTGCCGATCGTCAGCAAGAGCGCCTCGGCGCTGCTCAGCAAGTGGCTCGGAGAGTCGGAGAAGAACATCGCCGCGGCGTTCGAGGAGGCCGCGGCCGAGGAGGCGGTCCTGTTCCTCGACGAGGGAGATAGTTTTCTGCGCAGCCGCGAGTTGGCCCGCCACAGCTGGGAAGTGACCCAGACGAACGAGCTTCTGCAGCACATGGAGCGCTTCGACGGCATCGTGATCGTCGCCACGAATCTCTTCCGCGATCTCGACCTCGCGGCGCTGCGCCGCTTCACGTTCAAGATCGAGTTTCGGGAGCTCGATGCCGCCCAGCGCTGGAGTATGTTCGTCGCGGAGGCGAGTCTCGCCGGCCGGATCGAGGCGATCGATCCCGGCACGAAGGAGCGCTGGGAAGAACGACTGCTGCTCATGCCCCACCTGACGCCCGGAGATTTCGCCACGGTGAAGCGGCAGTGCATCGTGCTCGATGTGCAGCTGACGCCGGAGGAATGGCTCGAGCAGCTGGAGATGGAATGCCTCATCAAAGGCGGCGCGCATCGAACGGCGCCTGGCGGGCGTGCGGCTTGAGAGGCGCGCGTACTTCTCAGCGCGCGAGATCGGCCGTCAGCCGGCGCGAGGCGAGCCACAGGTGGACTGCCGACCACAGATAGATCGCGGCGAACAGGGTGAGCGCGATCTCGAGCCCGTGCGAGGCCGCTGCCGCGCACGCGGCGCTTGTGGCACCCGAGCGCCCGGTGCAGGAGAGCGCGAAATCGCCGGCGTAGCTCGAGCGGCTGAAATGGTCGCTCAGCATTCCGGCGAAGAGCGGCCCGAGGCCCTGGCCGAGCAGGGTGAAGACGAGCCCGGTCACCGCCGCGGCCGAGGCGCGCATGCGCGGCTCCATCATGTTCTGGGTCACGGCCGCCGCCGCCGGGATATACGCGTACTGGCAGACGGCCGTGAGTGCGAGGAGGAGCGCCGCGGCGAGCCACGTCCCGGCCGCGAACGAGGCCATGTAGAGCGGGGCGGTGAACGCCGCTCCGAGCGCGGGAATCAGCGCGTACCAGCGGGCGCTGCGCTTGCCGGCCCAGTCGGCCAGGAAGCCTCCGGCGAGAATGCTGAGCGCCGCAGGCACGCTCGAGACGATCCCCATCACGAGTCCCGCCTGCGCGTAGTCGAGGCCGAAGCGCCGGCTGAAGTACGCCGCCAGGAAATAGTTGATCCCGTATCCGGCGACGGTGGACAGCGTCGCGCCCGCGATGAATTGCACCAGCGAGCGCCGCTCCCAAAACCGGCGCAGCACCGCCGCGAACGAAGGCGTCACATCGAACGAAGTCGTCGGCACGCCAAACGAAGGCGTTGCGTCCGCTGCTGCGGTTCGAGCCGGCTCTCCCGCGGGTGCCGGATCGTGGAGCCCTCGAGGCGGCTCGCGGATCGTGAGTCCCTGCAGGAGCGCGAGCAACAGGCCTGGCAGGCCCGCGCACAGGAACGCCGCGCGCCAGCCCCAGGTCTGTGCGACGAGCCCGCCGACGGATCCCCCGAGGAATGCGCCGAGCGGCACCGCGAGTCCGTAGATCGACATGGCCGAGGCGCGGCGCTCCGGCCCGAAGTAGTCGGAGATGATCGAGGCGGTCGCCGGTCCGTTTGTGGCTTCGCCCACGCCGACGCCGATGCGCGCGAGCAGCAGCTGGCCGAAGCTCGCCGCCATTCCGGAGGCGGCGGTCGCGAGTGACCACAGCGCCGTTCCCACGGTCACGATCGCGATCCGGCTCCTGCGCTCGGCGACGCGCGCGACCGGGATGCTGAGCGCGACGTAGAGCACCGCGAACGTGAGCCCGCCGAGCAGCCCCAGATCGGCATCCGAGACGTGCAGCTCGGCCTTGATCGGCTGCACCAGCACCTGGACGACGATGCGGTCGATGAAGCCGAATGTCGAGACCGATGCCAGAACCGCGAGGACCCAGCCGCGGTAGCCGCGGCTCATGGCCCAGTGCGGCACCGCTGGCGGCTGCACAGACACAAACTCTGGCGCTGGATGTGACCGCGCCGCAGGCGAGCGCCCGAGAGGCCGTCGGCGGCTATGCGGCTGCAGCGAGCTCTGCCTCGCTCACCCACCAGCCGTGGATGCCTTGTCCGATGCGGAAGGGAAGCTTCACGGTCGCGACGGCGCCTTCTTCCATCCGGTGCGTGTCGACGACGACCAGATCCGAGCGGTTCTCGAGCAGCCGGTTGGCGATGCCCACGAGATAGCCGTCGCCCTCCGGCGCGTCCTTCGAGCGGGGCACGAAGCAGCACTCCTGGAGCGTCGACTCGCTGCCCGCGAAGAATGTGGAGGTCGCGTGGGCCTCGTGATCGAAGCGCGTCCAGCAATTCACCGGCTGCGTGAGGACGTGCGCGAGGCGCTCGTCGAACGGCCGCGACGGGTCCATCGTCGGCATGAATCCGTAGCGGTAGCGCAGCGTGTGATAGCGATCGTCCTGGCGCGGCAGGATGCCGACGTGCGGGTACAGGATCTCCATGCCGTACGTGGTCGCGTCCTTCTTCGCGAGGTCGACCGTGAGCCGGTTGACGCGGCCCTGGGCCCCGTGCGGATCGTAAGGCGAGCCGTCGACGTTGGGGAAGAAGGGAAATTGGTTCTTGTGGGCCATGTCCACGTCGATCGTGACATGCTCGCCGTCCGAGTACGCGCCCATCACGTGCGTCGCACAGCGCTCGGGGCCCTTGAACCAGCGGATGTCCTTGCCGTCGCCGCCGCGGCGCATGACGCCGAGCCAGGTCGGCAAGCGCGAGTCCCATGCGAAGTGCACACCGCCGAGCTTCATCTGCTCTACGTTCGTCGCCATCGGGATCACCAGGAAGGCGATGTGCCGCTGAGTCACCGCAAAATCATGCAGCATGCCGACGTATGGAACCTTGATCCAGGCTTCCCAGGTGATCCGCCCGCGCCGGTCGATGGTATATACGGCGACGTCATCCGTCGCTTCACCCTTCGCCTCGTAGCCGAACGCGAGCATCTCGCCCGTTTCCGGATCGATCTTCGGGTGAGCCGTGAAGGTGCGGCTCACGAGCTTCCCCTTGAAGTCGTGATAGTCGTCGAGCGTCTCGAGGGTGTTCGGATTCATGAGCACCGGGGGGCTGTCCTCCTTCAGGGCGAGGAGCCTCCCGGCATGGTGCACGACGTGGGTATTCGCGGTGCCCCGGCTCAGCGTCTTCACCGACGGATCGTCGGTGTACGGGTTGCGGTACATCCCGAAGAGCGAGCGCCGCGCGGCCTCCTGCGCCTTGAAGCGTTGGGTGCGGACGTAGCGGCTCCTGAAGTCCACGTGTCCCCGTGTGAAGCGGAACATGGCGACGTGCCCCTCCCCATCGAAGGGGATGTTGTCGGGGCACTTCGGCGGGTACTGGTAGTCGGGACCGACGCGGTAGAAGGCGCCGTTGAGGTCGGAGGGGATCGCGCCCTCGACTTCGCAGTCGCGCAGGTCCACCTCGGCGCGGAACGGCGCGCCGAAGCGCTGGAATGCCGGCATGCCCGCGAAGCTCACGGGCGCCGACTTCCGGGCTGCGTCGGGGGAGAGAGAGTAGGGCTTGAGGATGAGGTTCATCCGGGGATATTAGCGCGAACTCGGGCCCGGAGCCGCTCCAGCCTCGCGGCCGCCCGCATGGGAACAGCGGTTGCTTCTTGCTTCCGCGAGAGAGGGCCGAGGGCCCGGCGGTTAGTCATGGACTCGCATCCTTCTGAGCAGAAATCGATTCCCGATCAGCTGGCGCGCTACATCGACCAGCTGCGCACGCGGGTCGAGCGTTACCGGCGCTACGGTATCCTGCCCTCCGGGGGCGCCAGCCTGCGCCTCAGGGCGCGCAGGGGATCGGGCCGGATCTGCCTCGTTTGCGGCGAGCCCATCCTGCCGAGCGAGCCGGAGATCCTCATCGAGCGCGAGCCGGACCCGGGCCTCGCGTCCGACGCGCCCGTGTGCCGCCTGCATCACCTCTGCCACTTCGTCTGGCTCACGGAGAGCCACCCGCGGCGCGGCGGACCCAGCTAGCGCGCAGCGCACCAGCTCGCCGACAAGGCCCAGCCAGAGCGGCTAGCGCGGCAGCCCCATCCACTGCTCGAGCGGCTCCACCCGGTTGCGGCTGACCGAAAGCCGCGCGCCGCTCTTCAGGTGCACCGCGTAGTCCCCGCCCGGCTCGCGCAGGAGCGTATCGATGCGCTCGAGGCGCACGATCACCGAGCGGTGGATCCGGAAGAACCGGGAAGGGTCGAGCCGCTCCTCGAGCGTTTGCATGCGCTCACGGATGATGTAGGTCTTCTCCCCAACATGAATCTCGGCGTAGGGGCCGCTCGCCGTGATGTACTCGATCGTCTCCACCGGGACGACTCGCACCTGTCCGCGCATCTCGACGGCGATCCGCTCGAGGTAGGCTGCCCGGGGCGGTGGGGGGGGCGGTTCCACGGCGGCGCGCGCTTCGCTCTGCAGCAGCCGGCGCAGCTGCTCCGTCAGGCGGCCGACTTCCTTGAGATCGATGAGGCGCCGCGCGCGGCCGAACGCCTGCTCGAAGCGCTCGTCGTCGAACGGCTTCACGAGATAGTCCACGGCGGCGACGTCGAAGGCTTTGAGCGCATAGCGGTCGTAGGCGGTGACGAAGATCGTGGGCGGCATGCGCTCCGGACCGATCTGACGCACCACCTCGAATCCGGTGCGCCCCGGCATTTGTACATCGAGGAAAACGAGGTCCGGTCCGAGCGCCTGGATGGATTCGATCGCGATGTGCCCGTTCTCGGCGGTCCCGGCTACGTCGACGCCGTCTTCTTTCTTCAGCAGATCTTCCACGCGCTGTCTGGCGAGCGCCTCGTCGTCCGCGATGAATACGCGCAGCCGCCGCGACTCCGGCATCTACGCTTCGGCCGCGACGGCGGCGATCCGCAGATCGGACTGGGTATGGAAGGGGAGCGTGACCTCGGCGACGAGGCCGCCCGCGCCGTCGTCGGAGCGGAGCGTCAGGCTCTGGTCGGTCCCGTAGAGCTGTGCGAGGCGCAGCCGTGTATTGCGCAGCCCGACGCCCTCGATCGCCGGCGCCTTGCGGCTCGCGAGCCCGGGTCCGTTGTCGTGAACGCTGAGCACCACGCGATCGGCGACGCGCTGCGCGCGGATCTCGATGCGGCCGGCGCCGACCGATTTGCCGATGCCGTGCTTCACCGCGTTCTCGACGAGCGGCTGGAGAATGAGGTTCGGTACGAGCGCGGCGCTCACTTCCGGATCCGCGTGCATGCGTACGTGGAGCCGTCCCTGGAACCGGATCTGCATCACCTCGAGATACCGGTCGATGAACGTGAGCTCCCGCTGCAGGGGAATTTCGGGCTCGTCGGCCTCGTCAAGCGAAGTGCGGAGCAGCTCCGAGAGACGGGCGATCATCCGGCGCACGCCCCGCGGGTCGCGCTCGACGAGCGCCGAGACCGCGTTGAGCGTGTTGAACAGGAAGTGCGGATTGAGCTGCGTGCGCAGCGCCGTGAGCCGCGCATCGGAGAGCTGCGCTTGCAGCTGCGCGGCCTGCGCCTTGAGGTTGATGGCTTCCTCGCGGCGCATCCGGAAGTTCAGGAAATAGTTCCGTGCGAATCCGCCGGCGAGCACGGCCACGTAGACGATGAACTCGTTCATGAACCAGATCGACCGCAGGCGCACGAGCGCCTCGAGCTCGGGCGACATGTGCGGCGGGGAGTAGTACAGCGCCTCGCGGATGTAGCTTTCCGCCATGTCCACCGCGACGGCGAGCACCACGCCGAGCACGACGTACAGTAAGCGCGTCGACCAGCTCGAGCGCTCGATGGTGAACCGGCTCGTCAGGTGGAAGATCGGCAGTGTGAGCAGCGCCCACAGATAGGCGTTGGCAAAGGCGACGAGGAGCGGCGCGATGGGCACGATCGGCTGCCAGGGGCCGCGCACGGAGGCCGGCTCGATGGCGCGGTTCGCCGAGGTGAGAATCCCGATGAGCGTCCAGAAGCCGAATATGAGGAGCAGCTCCGTCCGGGTGAGCGGCGCTCGCTCCGGGTAGCTCTCCGCGGCGGCCGGGACATCGTGCGCAGCTACCGGCTGGCCGGCACGCAAAAAAGCGTCGACCTCACCGGAGGCTGGGATTGACGGGGCGATCCCGGTCACGTCCGCTAGCATAGGCGCGTGGGCAAGGCCTGCAAAGGCGGCGTCGCGAGCGGCATTCCGGGAGATCTGAGCCGCCTATTCGGCGCCACGAGCGGTGCCGTCGGCGCCATGAGCGGCGCGCGCGGCCTCTCGCCGGCTAGTTCGCCCCGGGCACGAGGGTAGGAATGCTCCGCGCCGGGACATAGACCCGTTTCACCTTGAGGCTTCGCACCCGTCCGTCGCTTCCGATCTCGATCGTCTCGATGAGCTGCTTGCCATCGTCCGCGAGCTGGAAGCGCTCGGTGACGCTGGGGCCGACCTGGGGCCGCAGCTCGATCCAGTACGCCTTCCCGTGATAGCCGGAACGCCGGTCGGCGACGCCGCTCGGCACGGAAACGACCGCGTGCTCACCCGGGACGAAGCTGTGGCTCGTTGCGCCGTTCCAGACGACGAATGCGCCCGGCTGCTGCTCGATCTTGAGGTAATCGCCGCCGCTCAGCACCTGCCGTTGCAGCGAGACATCAGGCGGCATACCCATGACGATCTCGGAGCCGGATGGACCTGCCGCGCCGGCGAGACCCTGACTGTCCGCACCCCCGCCGGCCCCCCCGCCTGGAGCGCCGCCGCCCGGGCCCCCACCCCCCGGAAATTCGCCGCCGGGACCGCGCCGACCGTGGCCCCGGCCGCCAGCGCCGAACGGAGTATTTGCGCCGCCGCCGTCCTGCGACCCTTTACCCTTCGGCCGCCGGACCATATGGCGCAGCAGCGCCTCGGTGTCGGTGCTGAGGTGCGGGTCGAGCTTCCAGGTCCCTGCCAGGCTGAAGCCGGGCGGCGCGTCGGCTGAGACGTGTCGCATGCCCACGCAGCCCGCGAGAGCGAACGCCGCGAGGGCGACAATGGCTGCGGGGAGTGCGGCGAGACGCCCCGGTGCAGCCCCTCCCGGTCGAGCGGGGCTAATGGGCCTGCCCGCTCGGTTGCCCGCCGATCGCGGGCTTGGGGAACTTCTCAAAGATGTAGCCGACTTCCTGGTCGATCGATGCCCGGGGATGCTCGAGCGCTGCGCGGCTGACCGGGCTGACGGCTGAGCCGCTCCAGATGGCGTCGTGGCTCTTCGCATCGATGACATCGATGGAGAGTGTACCCTCGGAATAGGTATCGATGCTGCCCCAGCCGCCGTACGCCCCGGCTCCCGGCCCCCACCATCCCGGTCCGCCCCAGCCGAAGCCCCAGGCCGGACCACCCCAGCCGTAGCCAAAGCCGTAACCGTAGCCACCGCCGCCCCAGCCCCAGCCGTACCCGGGACTCCAGTATCCGCGCACCTTGTCCCGGACCTGGGTATGGAAGTCGATGAGCAGCCCCGGATCGTGCGCGGACTTCGTGAAGCCGCGCGCCTGCATCTGCCGGTCGACGGCCGCCTCGAGATACTCCGTCACGAAGGAGCGGTATCGACCCCGATCGGTGCCGGGCTGCTTGACATAGTCGTAGGTGGAGTAGCTCGACAGGTCGAGGTTCGGAGCGCTTTGCGTCCGCACGACGGGCCCGGTCGCGCAAGCGCTCAAGAGACTACCCAGCACAACCACGGCCAGTGCGTTGCGCAGACTCACTCGATTGACTGTCAAGATCAGGCCCTCCAGGGGACCAAACGGTTCTGCGCGCGATTCGTTGACGCGTGGAACGGGTCGAGAGTTCCGCAGCCACGCTCCGGCGCGGGCCCGCGGGTCGGTAGGGTGGGTAGGCTCCGCCCGCGGCTCGGCCACGCGCAGCCCCTCAGCCTTCCTCGGCACGAGGCAGCAGCAGCCGTTCCACGCCGTCGAACAGCCACTGCACGAGGAGGGCGAGCAGCGCCGCCGGCACCGCACCCTCGAGAATCAGCCCGAAGTCATCGAGCCGGATCCCGGTGAGAATCGGCTGACCGTACCCGCCGGCCCCGACCAGCGCGCCGAGCGTCGCGGTGCCGATGTTGATGACGGCCGCCGTCTTGATCCCGGCGAGGATGGAGCGGGTGGCGAGCGGCAGCTCGATGAGCCGCAAGCGCGCGCCCGCGCTCAAGCCGAGCGCGATGGCCGACTCGCGCGTCGGCGTCGGAATCGCGAGCAGTCCGGCGCAGGTGTTGTAGATGATGGGCAGCAGGCTGTAGAGGAAGAGCGCGAGCACGGCCGGCTCGAACC
>JBOHZT010000023.1:0-20860 GCA_050738535.1 Steroidobacteraceae bacterium | reverse complement strand
ACCATGAGGACATCGGCGGGCAGGAAGCACAGGCCGACCTGGAACGGGTCGTAATGCAGCACGTGCTGCAAGTAGAGCGCGGCCGTCACGAACCAGGCGAACAGCCCGGCGGCATTGAGAACCGAGAGTGCGTTCGCGGTCGCGAGATTGCGGAGCCTCCACAGGCGCAACGGCATGAGCGGCTCGGCAGCGCGCGCCTCGACGGCGATGAATATCGCCGCGAGCGCCACGGCGGCGCCGAGCAGCGCGTCCGTCTGCATCGAGACCCACCCGGCCGAGGCCGCACCGACGATCGCGTAGGCTGCGAGCACGAGCGCCGCCGTGATCGTCACGGCGCCGACCGCATCGAGCGATCGTGGGGTAGCCTGCGGCGCATCTCGCGGCACAAGCGCGAGGCAGAGCGCCGCCACGGCGATCCCGATCGGCACGTTCACCAGGAAGATCGCATGCCAGCCGAACCCTTGCGTGAGGATGCCGCCGAGGACCTCGCCGATGCTGCCCCCGGCCGCCACGATGAAGCCGAACACGCCCATCGCCATCGCGCGCTCGGCGGGCTCGACGAACAGCGTCATGATGAGCGACAGCGAGACGGCGGCGACGATCGCGCCGCCGATGCCCTGGATGGCGCGCGCGCTGATGATCGCGAGCTGCGAATCGGCGAGCCCACAGGCGGCCGAAGCAAGCGTGAACACGGCGAGCCCCGCCAGCATGAGGCGGCGCTGGCCGTACAGGTCCCCGAGTCGCCCGCCAAGGAGCAGGAACCCGCCGAAGGTGAGCAGGTATGCGTTGAGCACCCACGTCAGGCGCGCGGGGGAAAACGCGAGCTGCGACTGGATCGACGGCAGCGCGACGGTCACGATCGTCATGTCGAGCGCGACCATCAGCATGCCGAGACACAGCACGTAGAGCGCCAGCAGGCGCCTGCGACGCGACACGAAATATCCCTTTGGCTTCGAGAACGGTTGGCGCCGAGCGAGCAGGACGCGCCTGCCGCGGGCCGATCGCAAGCCGGCCAGAGCGCCGGATATGCGCAGGCCTGAGTATACCAGCTCGACCCCGGGGTCCCGGGTCGAACCCCGCGCGCGGCGGGCGCCTCAGAAGGTGAAGATTACATCCGCGCTGTACAGCCGCGCCCCGTCGGTGTCCGGCATCTGGAAGTGCTCATATTCGAGCCGCAGGCCGATCGGGCCGTAGTGGCCTTGCACGCCTGCCCCCCAGGCGAAGTTCGTGCCGTGTTGATCGAGCGCGAACAACGAATTCCCGGCGAAGTTGCCGCTCAGCTCCCAGCGGGCGAGGCCGGCCTTGGCGAACAGGTCGACTGCGCCGAGCGGCAGCAGTCCAACTGCGAACAGGTCGAACGCGCGCGCGTCCGCGTGGACGTACGGCGGAGCGCCGCCGAGCAGGCCACGGCTTTGATGGCCAAGGTCGACGTAGTTGGCTTCCGCCGCGAAGAACGGCAGCGGCCGGATCCCGAGAATGGCCTTCCACGAATTGTCGTCGATATCGAAACGGTAGTTGGAAGTGCCGAAGACGTTGTTCACCTGCGCCCGGACGTAGCCAGCCCCGATGTAGATTCCGGTATCGGAGGTGGTCGCGGGGCTGTTGCTCCACAGACCGCGAGCCTGGACGGCGCCGCCGGCTGCGACCGTGACGCTCGCTAGCATGAGGGCCGTGATCAGCCGGCGGCCTGAGATGCCCCTGAAACGATGTAAGAATGCCCAACGCTGCATGTCCGCCTCTCCATGTCGGGGGCGCCGGGCGCCCGTTATCGCGATCCGCCATGAACGAGCTAGCGAGCGGTGTGCCTGAAAAGCGACGGACGCCTTGGCGCTTACCCGGCCTTGGCAGCGGCGGAGGCGGCGCGCCCGCGTGTCATCCGCTCGGTCTCCGCGTGGGTGGAGGCGGGGCCCGTGTTGCGCGTCGCGAGCCCTCCCACCGACGGTCCCTGGGTGAAAGGCTCGGGATCCCCGGGGCGCAGCTTCAGGCCGAACAAGCTGTGCATGCCGGGATGGCGGCCGAGGCCGCCGTAGAGGTCGAAGCCGCGGTCGAGCCAGTCGCGCAGCGGGTCGTCCTCGGTGAGCGGCGGGGTCGTCGCGACGGAGGCGGTCCACAGGAACACCGCAAGCGCGCGGTAGTCGGCATAGCTCGGCTGCTCGCCGCCGAGCCAGCGGCTGTCTTTCAGCAGCTGCCGGAACGGCTCCAGCGTCGGCGGCACCTGCGGCAGGCGCTCCTCGCGGCCGGCCTGCACTTCCTCGAGCTTGCGCCCGCCGAGCATCGCCTCGCGGCTCGAAGTGACGTACGCGTGATCCTGCGGCACGGAGAGGTCGCGGTAGTCCTTGATATAGCAACCGAACCACGGGCGGATGGCGGTCTGCCACAGCCAGCCCTCGACGAACTTCGTGAGCACCCTCATGGTCTGCCCGTCGAAGAGGCGCGGCCGGTCGGGATACTTCTCGTCGAGATACTCGGCGATGAGCCAGCTATCGAGCACCCAATTGCCGTCGTCGACGATCACCGGCAGGCGCTCGGAGCGTCCGCCGGTACGTTCCATGATGCCCGTGAAGCCGCCGGGGACGAGCTCGATGTCGAAGCCCTTGTGCTTGAGGGCGTACTTGGTGGCCCAGACGAACGGGCTGATGGTGCAGCCGGATGCGAGCTGCAGATCGTAGAGCGTGATCGTGTTGTTTCTCGCCATGGTCGGTCTCCGGTCAAGCTGGCGAGCGCGGTAGGCTCGCGCGGCGACAATGAAAATATGGAAAGTACCACTGGCGCCGCTCCCTCGGGTAACGCAGTGCCCTGCTTCAGGAGTACCCTCGTTGCAGGAATGAAGCCGCGGCCCAGCGGCGCTGCAGTGGGGTGCGAGCCCCTTGCGCTATCATCCGCGCAGGCTCGACACGACGCCGATACGCTTCAACCCGAGAAATCGAGCCGCCGCGCGGGACAGTCGCATCCGCCGGCGCGGAGACTGCCATGAGTACGAGCCAAAAGACGAAGGGGTTCCCGCTGCCGAGCTCACTCGAGGTGGTGCCCGGTACGGAGCGGGCGCAGGCTGCCTATCCGTATTTCATCCAGTTCACGCAGGCGGACGACGAGCGCTTCTGGTTCTACAACTCCATGCACTTCCCGGAGCCGATGTCGGCGTTCGACATGGTGACGGCGGAGGCCGCCTACTGCGCGCTCGGTTCGTCGAACACCCGCGTGCACTGCCTGCCGACGACGCTCGGCATCGATCACCGGATCATCAACGGGCGAGTCTACATCGGCGGCAATGCCGTGACCGATCCGGCCGAGATCGTCCGGCGCACACAGGAGTTCCAAAAGCGGGCGTTCTACTACTACGAGAACTGGGAACGGCTCTATGCGCAGTGGCGCACGAAAATGCTCGCGCTCATCAAGGAGGCGCAGGCGCTGCCGAAGCTCGACTTGCCGGAGTTCGAGCCGCTCGAGCACGTGCGGGCCGGGCGCGGCATCGCCTCGAACCATTTCCTGCTCGACACCTATCAGAAGACGCTCGAAGGCTACTTCCGGATGTGGCACCACCACTTCGAGTTCCTGCTGATCGGCTATGGCGCCTACATGACCTTCTTCGCCTTCTGCAAGCGCGCGTTCCCCGAGATCAGTGATCAGACCGTCGCGCGCATGGTCGCCGGCATCGAAGCGGAGATCTTCCGGCCCGACGAGGAGGTGCGGCGGCTCGCGCGACGCGCGGTCGAGCTCGGGGTGGACGGGAAATTCCGCGACGACATGTCGGCGGAGGCGGTCATCGCCTCGCTCGAGAAGGCGGGGACGCCGGGGCGGGAGTGGCTGCGTGAGCTCGAGATCTCGCGCGACCCCTGGTTCAACGTCAACGTCGGCGACGGCTTCTATCACTACCATCGCTCGTGGAACGACGATCTGTCGATGCCGTTCGCGGCACTGCCCGGCTACATCGACCGGGTGAAGGCCGGGGAATCGCTCGACCGGGACTACATGAAGCTGCGCAGGGAACGCGAGCAGCTGATCGCGGACTATCGGGACCTGCTCGCGACCGACGACGAGCGCGCCGCGTACGACCAGATGATCGAGCTCGCCCATCGCGTGTTTCCCTACGTCGAGGGCCACAAGTTCTACTGCGAGCACTGGTACACGAATCTGTTCTTCAACAAGATCCGGGAGTTCGGCGCGCTTCTCGCGCGCAGCGGGTTCTTCGCCAAGGAAGAGGACGTCTTTCAGCTCAGTCATTACGAACTCGAGTCGGCGATCATCGACCTCATGTCCTCGTGGTCGAACGGCTCGCCGCCCCGAGGCCCAGGCCACTGGCCCGCGATCGTCGCGGAGCGGCGCGCGGCGATCGCGGAGTGGGCCAAGCATCCGACGCCCCCGGCGCTCGGGCCGGTTCCCGACATCATCGACGACCCGGCGATCGTCATGCTCTGGGGCATCACGCGCGAGAACCTCGATACCTGGCTCTCGGCCGGCGAGGGGGCCGCCACCAACGAGCTGCGCGGATTCGCGGCCTCCAACGGGGTCGTCGAGGGTCCCGCCCGCGTGGTCAAATCGGTCGCGGAGATCTCCCGGCTGCAGAAGGGCGATATCCTCGTGTGTCAGATCACCAATCCCACCTGGGCGCCGCTCTTCCAGAAGATCGCCGCCGCGGTCTCCGACATCGGCGGCTCCATGAGCCACATGGCCATCGTGGCCCGGGAGTTCGGGCTGCCCGCCGTGGTGGGTACCGGCACGGCGACGACGCGGATCCGGGACGGCCAGCGCATCCGCGTGGACGGCGGCCGCGGCGTCGTGACCATCATCCAGTAGCGATGGGCTCCGCGGGTCACGTCAGCTGGTTCGAGGAGGTCGGACTCGGCGATCGCGCTCACGTCGGGGGCAAGGGCGGGAGTCTCGGCGAGCTCGAGCGAGCCGGCATCGCAGTGCCGCCGGGGTTCGTCGTGCGCACGGAGGCGTTCGAGCGGTTCATCGGAGCCCTCGAGCGCGAGTCGCCGGTGCGGGGCGCCGTTGTAGCGGTCGACGCGGAGGACCTCGAGGCGGTGACGGCTTGCTCGAAGGCGCTGCGCGCGCGGGTGGAAGAAGCGTCGCTGCCCTCCGACGTACAGGAGGAGATCGCGTCCGCCCACGCTGCTTTGTGCAGTGGCGATGCCGCTGCGGCTGTTGCGGTTCGCTCCTCCGCCACGACCGAGGACGCCACGGATGCGAGCTTCGCGGGCTTGCAGGACACCTATCTTTGGGTCCTGGGGGCCGCCGAGGCGCTGCGCATGGTGCGCAGTTGCTGGGCGAGCCTGTACTCCGTGGAGTCGATCAGCTATCGGCGCACGCATGGCTTTCCGGAGGACGGCGTCGCGATGGCGGTCGTGGTGCAGCGGATGGTGAATGCGCGCACCGCGGGTGTCATGTTCACCCGCAGTCCGACGACGGGCGATCGCTCGGTCGTGACGATCGAGGGCGCCTGGGGGCTCGGGTCCGCGGTCGTGGGAGGCGAGGTCACGCCGGATCGCTGGGTCCTCGGCAAGGTGACCGGGGAGATCTCCGTCAGGGAGATCTCCGACAAAGCGATCCAGCACGTGCCGGCAAGCGCGTCGCAGGGCGGGAAATCCGCAGGCGGGATCGAGACGATCGAGGTGCCTCCCGACCGGCGCCGTGTGCCTTGCCTGAGCGACGAGGAGCTGCAGCAGCTGCGGGCCATCGCGCGCAAGGTCGAGCGCCATTACGGCCGCCCCCAGGACATCGAGTGGGCCATCGAGACGGGGACCTCCGAGATCCTGCTCCTGCAGAGCCGGCCGGAGACCGTATGGTCGGCGCGCGAGGCCGTGCCGGCCGCGCATCCGGCCGAGAATCCCCTCGCGCATGTCATGTCCATTTTCGGAGGCCGCAAGTGACGCTGACGGCGAAGGATGTCGCGGAAATCACCAAGCTGCTCGAGGCGTCGACCTTCGACGAGCTGTATCTCGAGCTCGAGGGAGTCAAGCTCAGCTTGCGGCGCGGCGGCGCGGGGCTGCCGCCCACCGGGTCTCCCTCTCCAGGCCCCTGGGTGTCGGCGACCCCGCCGGGCTCAACGGCGGCGGCGGCCACGCCGCACGCGCCAGAGGGCTCAGCGTCCGTGTCCTCCGGGCACTCGCCGGGTGCTCCCGGGGCGGCGGCCGCGGCAGATAAGAGCGCGCATGACGTCCCGGCGCCGCTGCTCGGGACGTTCTACCGAGCGCCGAAGCCCGGCGCGCCGCCTTTCGTCGAGGTCGGCTCGATCGTCGAGGCCGGCACGATCGTCGGCATCATCGAGGTGATGAAGCTCATGAACACGGTCCGCGCCGGCGTCGCCGGCCGTGTGATCGAGCTGGTCGCTCGCGACGGCGCTCTCGTCGAGTACGGTGAGACGCTGCTCCGGGTCGGCTCGGCTTGACCTTGGCGGGTTGATCGTGGCGACCATTCGCCGGATTCTCATTGCCAACCGGGGCGAAATCGCGGCGCGCATCATCCGGACGTGTCAGGCGCTCGGCATCGAGACGGTGCTCGCCGCGTCCGAGGCCGACCGTGATTCGCTGCCCGCGCAGCTCGCGACGCGAACGGTGTGCATCGGCCCGGCCCGCGCGAGCGAGAGCTACTTGCGGATCGAGACGATCGTCCAGGCGGCGCTCGGTGTCGGCGCTCAGGCGATCCACCCGGGCTACGGGTTTCTCTCCGAGCGCGCGGGGCTTGCGCGGCTGTGCGAGGAGCAGGGCGTCATTTTCATCGGTCCGACGGCGGCGCAGATCGACTCGGTCGGCGACAAGCTGCGGGCGCGGGCCGAGGCCGAGGCTGCGAATGTGCCCGTCGTGCCAGGAGGGGGCGTCGATTCCGTCGAGGCGGGCGTCACGATCGCGCGCCGCATCGGCGCGCCGTGGCTCGTCAAGGCCGTGGGCGGTGGCGGCGGCCGCGGCATGAAGCGGGTCGAGCGCGTCGAGGATCTTCCGGCGGCCATGGAGCTCGCGTCCTCGGAGGCCGGTGCGGCGTTCGGCGACGCCCGGGTCTACCTCGAGCGCTACGTCACGCGCGGGCGTCACGTGGAGGTGCAGGTCCTCGGCGATGGCGCGGGGCGCGTGATCCATCTCGGTGAGCGCGATTGCTCGGTGCAGCGCCGCTACCAGAAGCTCATCGAGGAGACTCCGGCGCCGGGGCTCGAGCAGCGGTTTCGCGAGCGCATCCAGGACGCCGGCGTGCGCTTCGCGCAGCGCCTCGCCTATCGCGGCGCCGGAACCGTGGAGTTCCTCGTCGACGAGGAGCGGGATACGTTCTACTTCCTCGAGATGAATGCGCGGATCCAGGTCGAGCATCCCGTGACGGAGGCGGTGACGGGCATCGATCTCGTCGCGGAGCAGATCGCGATCGCGGCAGGGCAGGGGCTGCGCCTGCGCCAGGAGGACGTGCTTCCGCGCGGCTGGGCGATCGAGTGCCGCGTCAATGCGGAGGATCCCGCGCGGGATTTCCAGCCGAGCCCCGGGCGGGTTTCGCAGGCCGTCTGGCCGACCGGCCCGGGTATCCGGGTCGATACGCACATCGGGAGCGGGTCGCGCATCCCGCCGTACTATGATTCGCTCATGGCGAAGATCATTGCGCATGGCCCAGATCGCCCGGCCGCGCTTGCGCGGCTGCGAAGCGCGATCGCGGCGGCGCGGATCGAAGGTATCGCGAGCAATCTGTCGTTTCATGCCCGTGTGCTCGCCGACCCGCAGTTCGAGGCCGGCGGAGTGGACACGGGATTCGTGGCGCGGCTGCTCGCGTCGAGGACTTCACATGGCTGACATTCGCATCGTCGAGACCTCCCTGCGCGACGGCAACCAGTGCCTCTGGGCGGCCCTCGGCGTCGATACGGCGCGGACGCTGACCATCGCTGCGGTCATGGACCGAGTGGGATACAAGGCGATCGATTTCACCACCTCGACGCACATGGGCGTGGCGGTGCGCTACAAGCAGGAGGACCCCTGGGAGCGCATCCGGCTCATGGCAGCGGCGACACCGCGCACGCCGCTGCAGTTCATGTCCACGGGCTTCCGCTTCATCTCGTGGGAGACGGCGAGCCCGGAGTTCATGGCGCTCGCCTTCCGGACGCTCGCGCGCAACGGCATCCGGCGGTTCTGCCTCGCCGATCCCATGAACGATGCCGACGCGAACGTCGCCTGCGCGCGCATGATCAAGCAGGGCGGCGGGCAGTTCGTCATCGCGGCGCTCGTCTTCACGCTGAGCCCCATTCACGACGATGCGCACTACGCGCACAGGGCGCGTACGCTCGCGGCGAGCCCCGACATCGATGCCCTGTACGTCAAGGATCCCGGAGGGTTGCTCTCGCCTCAAAGGGCGGCGACGTTGATCCCCGCGATCAAGGCGCAGATCGGCGCGAAGCCGCTCGAGCTGCACTCCCACGGCACGATCGGGCTCGCGGAGCATACTTACATGGAGGCGCCGGGCCTCGGCGTGAGTGCGTTGCAGTGCGCCTCCGGCGCCGCGGCGGGCGGCAACTCCAATCCTCCCGCGGAGCGAGTCACGGCGAACCTGCGCGCGCTCGGACACACCGTGGAGGTCGACACCGAGGCGCTGCAACAGGTCGCGGATTACTTCACGCGGCTCGCCGAGGCCGACGGTCTGCCGGCGGGTCAGCCGCAGGCGTTCGATGCCGGCTACCTGCATCATCAGCTTCCCGGCGGGACGATCGGCACCATGCGGCGCCATCTCGCCGAATTGCGCCTGTCGCACCAGGAGGGCGCCGTGATCGAGGAGCTCGGCAGGGTGCGCGAGGAGCTCGGCTGGCCGATAGTCATGACGCCCTTCGCGCAGATGGTCATCACGCAGGCCGTCATGAACGTGACCGGCCGCGAGCGCTACGCGGTGATCCCCGATGAGATCATCCGGTACGCGCTCGGCCGCTTCGGCAAGCCGAACGTCCCGATCGCGCCGGAGGTCATGAGCCGCATCGAGTCGCTGCCGCGCACGCGTGAGCTCGAGGCGGAGCCGCCGATGGCCTCCGTCGCGGAGCTGCGCAAGCGGCTCGGCCCGCGGCTTTCGGACGAGGAGCTCCTCTTGCGCGCCACCATGCCGGCCGGTCAAGTCGACGCAATGCTTGCGCATGGACCGGCGGCGCGGCGCTACGATCCCGCCAACGGGCCGGTCCTGGCGCTCATCCGCAAGCTGACCGCGCGCCGCGACGTGACGGAGATCTTGGTCGAGAAGCCGGGCTTCCGGCTCGAGCTGCGTGGCGCGCGGGCGCGAGGCGCTCAAGCGGTGAAGGCGTGATGTCGGCCGTCGTTCGCGAGACGCCGCAGGAGACGCTACCCGCGATGGCGGGCTTCATGTTCGACGTGGACGGGACGCTGCTCTTGAGCGACCGCTCGCTCGGCGGCTATGAGTTGCTCGCGGGCGCCGTCGAGACGCTCACGACGCTCAAGGATCGGGGCGTGCCGTACGTGTTGCTCACCAACGGCAGCGCCTATCCGCCGGCAGAACAGGCTGCGAAGCTGCGCAAGCTCGGGCTGCCGGTCGAGGATGCTCAGATGCTCACGCCCTCGAGCATCACCGCGGATCACATGAGGCGCCGCGGGATCGCACGAGCGCTCATCCTCGGGACGCCCGGCGTCGGTTATGCGCTCGCAGAGGCGGGGATCGGGATCACGATGCCCGGCGAGCCCGGCGCGACGGAGGTGGATGCCGTCTACGTCGGGTGGCATCCGGAGTGCTGCATGCGGGACATCGAGGCCGCCTGCAATGCCATCTGGAACGGTGCGAAGCTCTACGTCGCCTCCGACGTGCCGTTCTTCATCACCAAGCACGGCCGTACGATCGGCTACTCCTTCACCATCTCGGGCGCCATCCGGCGGCTCACCCAGGCGCGCGCGATCCTCACCGGCAAGCCCTCGCTCCATGCGCTGCGGTTCGTCGCCCGCAAGCTCGGGGTGCCGATGCGCTCGATCGGGGTCGTCGGCGACGATCCGATCGCCGAGATCATCATGGCGCGCCGCGGCGGCGCGACCGCGCTCGCCGTGACGACCGGCATGACGAAGCACGAGGACTGGCTGCGGCAGCCCGAGCAGCGCAGGCCGCACCGCATCCTCGGGTCCTTGCGCGAAGTGCTCGAGTATGTGCCACAGCGAGGGTCCGCGGCCTGAAACCAACCCTAGGAGACGCTCATGTCGGAAGTGAGAAGAGCTGATGCAGAGTCGCGCGGCGGCATGGTGGCGCCGCCGTCGACCGCGTACAAGATCGTCGACGTTCCCGTGATGTACCGCGACGTCATCGCGCGCCACGGCGTGCAGGGATCATTCGTCGGGCCGTCCGAGCAGGAGAGTCCCTGGATCCCGTTCGGCGAGAAGGCGGCGCTTCGCCACCTGGCTTTCGATGTCCGGCGCAACATCTTCAGCAACGTCCTGTGGATCAAGTCGGCAGGTGTCGTCGGCACGCACAAGCACCGCGGCACGGTCGTGATGGTGTGCCTCGAGGGCAGCGCCCGCTATCTCGAGTACGACTGGGTCGCGCACCCCGGGGATTTCATCTACGAGACACCCGGGCTCGT
Organism: Steroidobacteraceae bacterium; assembly: GCA_050738535.1. Taxonomy (GTDB): domain Bacteria; phylum Pseudomonadota; class Gammaproteobacteria; order Steroidobacterales; family Steroidobacteraceae; genus JASHUC01. Next base: position 10,335 of record JBOHZT010000023.1, on the reverse strand, counting down.
GCATACGCTGGTGAGCGATCATCCCCAAGGGGTGAAGCTCTTCGGCTGGCTCGAAGGGCCGATCGAGTTTTTCGACGACAAGGGAAATTTCATCGAGACGCTCGACGTGTGGTGGTACATCAATCACTACGAGACCTACTGCCGCGAGCACGGTATTCCCATCAACAAGCAGCTGTATCTGTAGGGCGAGCTGCGGCAGCGCTGCGCGTCCCGCACGCGCGGATGGAGTAACATCGCCAGTCTTGGAGAACTAACGGGGAGTAGGCCGATGACGCGCACTCAGTGGATCAGTTGGATGTCCGCGGCTCTCACGGTCGCCGCACTGGGCATGCTGCCCAGCTCGGCCATGGCGCAGCGGCCGCGGATCGGGATCGCGCCCGTGTCGCTGACCCGCCCGTCCTATGTCTTCGATACGGCGGAGCAGCACAAGGTCCGCGTGGTCGTCGTGACGCAGGGCCTCGTGCACCCGTTCGCGGTCGCCTTGCTGCCGGACGGCGATGCGCTCGTCGCCGAGCGCGGCGGCGAGCTGCGGATCGTGCACGGCGTGACCGAGGCTGGCGGCAAGGCCGCGGTGCTCGATCCCCAGCCCATCGCAGGTATCCCGCAGCTATCGAAGGCGTTCCGCGGCGGAGGGCTGCAGGACGTCGAGCTCGATCCGGATTTCGCGCGCAACGGGCTCGTCTACTTCACGTTCAACGAGCCAGGAAAGATGATGCCGGGGGTCGGCAAGCGGCCGGCGAGCCGACTTAGCATTCTCACGCTGATGCGCGGCCAGCTCTCGGGTCATGCGCTCCATCATGTGCGGACGCTGTGGTCCGCGAAGCAGTCCGGCGTCGCCGGCGGCTCGCGAATCGCCTTCGGGCGCGACGGGATGATCTACATCGCGGACGGCGGGCCGTACGGGAACGTCGCGCAAAATCTCGACAGCGTCTACGGCAAGGTGCTGCGGCTGCGCCGCGACGGCAAGGTGCCTCCCGGCAATCCGTTCGTCGGCCATGCCGGCGCGCGGCCGGAGATTTACGCGTACGGCTTCCGCGATCAGCTCGGCCTCACGGTCGACCCGCTCAATGGGGAGGTGCTCGATGCGGAAGAAGGACCGGACGGCGGGGACACGGTGAACGTCATCCTGCCGGGGCGCAATTACGGGTGGCCCAAGTACAGCTTTGGCCACAACTACGACGGGTCGCCGATCTCGCGCACTCCCCTGGGACCTGGCATCGAGCCGCCGCTGCTGGTGTGGATCCCGGACATCGCGCTCGGCAACCTGGTCGTCTATACCGGCAAGGCGTTCCCCGCGTGGCACGGTAACCTCCTCGTCACGAGCGCGCAGCGCGGCGACGTTCCCCACACCGGCGGACTGTCCCGAGTCGTGCTCAACCCCAAGATGCAGGAGCTGCGGCGCGAGTTCCTGCTCGCGCCGCTCCACCAGCGTCTGCGCGATATCCGGCAGGGCGCGGACGGCTTGCTCTACGCCGTGACGGACGAGCAGAACGGCGCCCTGCTGCGGATCGAGCCGGCGGCCGCGGGCGCTGAGGATCCCTGAGCGAGACGGCAATCCCTCTCTGTCCCGGCGTCTCTGCGCCTTCGCGTCAGTGCGCGATGCAGGCCCCGGAGGTGTGGGTCAGGCCTTGCTGTAGTCGTACCAGACGGCTTCGATGTTGTGGCCGTCCGGGTCGTGGACGAACGCGGCGTAGTATCCGGGCCAGTAGTCGCGATAGCCGGGGCCGCCATTGTCCTTGGCTCCGGCTGCCAGGGCGGCTTCGTAGAAGCCTTTGACCTCTGCGCTGCTCTGCGCCTCGAAGGCGAGATGCATCGGCACCACGGTGTTTTGCTTGCCGATCCAGAAGTCGGTGTTCTTGCCGTCGTTGAATCCGGCGGCTTCGCCGAACTCCATGTTGTTACGGTAGCCGAGCGGCGCGAGCGCCTTGGTGTAGAACGCCTTCGATCTGCGGTAGTCGCTGACGGCGAGCGAGGTGTGGGCGATCATATCGACGCTCCTTGGGCCGGCCTTGGGAGACGAACGCTTGCGGCAGCATCGATCGTACCCTCGTGTGGATCGCGCCCTGAATCAGGGGGCCGGCGGCGGGCGCTCGGCGGCAGGCTCGACGACGGACCCGGTGGTAGTCCCGGAGGCAGGTCCGGCGGGCGCGAAGACACTGAGCGCGAACCAGGAGCGGAAAGCCCGGATCTCGCCGCGCGTCCCATGCAGTCGCAGCTGGCCATCGCCGATCGCCTGGTCGATCGACAGGTGCCCGAGCCACACCTGCGCCAGCACCCGCAGCGGCACGCTGACGTAGAGGTCGACCTCGAACCCGGGATCCTTGTAACAAAGATCCCCGTGTCCTCGCTCGAATACGAGCCAGTAGCATCGCTGCACCGCAGGGGTCACCGAGAGCTGGAACTCGGCGACGTAACGCTCACCCTCGCGAGCCGGCGAGCGCAGGATGGCGCGGCGCCGGATGTCCCACATCAGCAGATCGGGGTCGAGGTTGCGCTGCGCGAAGAGCTTGTGCCGCAGCCAGCGCTGCGCCCACAGCCCCATGCTCTCGACGACCGGATAGAGCTCCCGTCCCGCCGCGGTCAGCCGGTATTCGACAGCGCGGCCGTGGACGGCTCGGCTGCGCCGGCTCTCGATCAGTCCGGCGAGCTCGAGCTCCCGCAGCCGCCGTGAAAGCAGTGCCGGGGACATGCGCGGCACACCGCGCTGCAGCTCGCTGAAGCGGCTGCTGCCGAGCAGCAGCTCGCGAATGACGAGCGGCGTCCAGCGTTGCGCCAACACCTCCGTCGCGACGGCGATCGGGCAGAACTGCCCGTATCCGGGCTCGCTCGGCATGCTCGCAGCCTAGCACGGCGATTTTCGCCCGACTTCAGAATCTGAAGTTGCCGCGCGTGGTGGCGCGGTGGACTCTCGGGGTCGCTCAAACCTGTGCGAATGGGAGGCAAGCCATGACGACACCGCTCGACTTGCAAGAGCTCGCGAGGCTCGTTGGACCGCAGATCGCCGCGAACGCGGAAGCGAACGATGCGGCGGACCGGTTCCCGGCTGGGCATTACGAGTTGCTGAGCCGGTTCGGGGTCTTCTCCGCGCTCGTGCCCGTGGAGCTCGGCGGCGGCGGGGTGCGCTACGGCGACATGTGCGCCTTCCTGCGTGAGCTTGCCCGCCATTGCCCATCCACCGCCTTGTCGCTATCCATGCATCAGCACCTCGTGGCGGCCGCGGTCTATCACCATCGGCACGGCCGCCCGGGGCGCAAGCTCCTCGAGCGGGTGTCCGAAAGCCAGCTGGTGCTCATCTCCACCGGAGCCAACGACTGGCTCGACTCGAGCGGCACTTTGATGCGGGTCGAGGGCGGCTTCCGGCTGTGGGCGCGCAAGCCCTTCGGCAGCGGCTCGCCCCAAGGGGATCTGCTCGTGACCTCCGCGCCGTTCGACGCCCGCGAGGAAGGCTGGCAGGTGCTGCATTTCGCCGTGCCGATGCATGCGCCCGGTGTCTCGCTCGCCGACGACTGGCGCACGCTCGGCATGCGCGCGACCGGCTCGAGCACCGTGAACCTGGAGGAGGTCTTCGTGCCGGACGAGGCGGTGAGCCTGCGCCGCCCGCGCGGGCGGTTTCACCCGGCATGGAACGTGATTCTGACGGTCGCACTGCCGCTCATCATGTCCGTCTACGCCGGAGTGGCGGAGACTGCCGCGGAGCGCGGCCGGGAGCTCGCTCGGGCTCGTCCGGCCGAGCCGGGGGCCGCGGAGCTGCTGGGTGAGCTCGCCAACCGACTGACGGGGGCACAGCTCGCCGTCGACGACATGGTGCGGCTCGCCGGCGACTTCGATTTCGAGGCGAGTGTCACGCTCGCGGACGCCATGCTGGTGCGCAAGACGCTCGCGGCCGAGGGAGTGCTCGCGACCGCGGAGAAGGCGCTGGAAGCGGCGGGCGGCCGCGGGTTCTATCGCTCGGCAGGGCTCGAGCGGCTGCTGCGCGATGCCCATGCGGCGCAGTTTCATCCGCTTCCCGCCAAGCGGCAGCAGCGCTTCACCGGCCGCCTGGCGCTGGGGCTCGATCCGGTCGCGGACTGAGCGCGGCCGCCGCGCGCCGCAGACGCACATTGCTGGGCGGCGAGCGGGCCGCTACGATAGTGCGACAGCGGGTCGCGAATGAATCGTCTCCATCAAAGCGGGCGGCAGGTCCTGCGGTGTATCGCCCGCGAGACGATGCTCGCCCGTGGGCTGCTCCCCGATTTCCCGCAAGCGGCGCTGCAGGAGGCGGACGGCTTTCGGGGCGCCGCGGTATCGACGCTCGCGGGAGTGCGTGACCTCACATCCCTTCTGTGGGCGTCGATCGACAACGACGATTCCCGCGATCTCGATCAGCTCTCAGTCGCCGAGGCGCTGTCAGGCGGCTCGGTCCGTGTGCTCGTTGCGATTGCCGACGTCGATGCGCTGGTGGCACGCGGCTCCGCGCTCGACGAGCATGCGAGGCACAACACGACCTCGGTGTACGCCGCCGGGTGCATTTTCCCGATGCTCCCGGAGCGGTTATCCACCGATCTCACGTCGCTCTCGCAAGGCGCGGAGCGCCTGGCGATGATCGTCGAAATGGAGGTCGACGCCTCGGGGGTCGTCGGGGAGTCCGACGTCTATCCGGCGAGAGTCGTGAACCGCGCCAAGCTCGCCTACGATTCGGTGGCGGCGTGGCTCGAGGGCGCGGAGCCGGCGCCGCAGGCTGTCGCGGCCGTTGACGGGCTCGATGCGCAACTGCGCTTGCAGGATCGCGTGGCGGCCGCGTTGCGCGAGCAGCGCCATCGCCACGGCGCGCTCTCGCTCGAGACGATCGAGACGCATGCGGTGTTCGAGGACGAGTTGCTGCGCGATCTGCTGCCCGACCGCAAGAACCGCGCACGGGAGCTGATCGAGGATCTGATGATCGCGGCCAACGTCGCGACGGCGCGTTACCTCGAGCGGCGCGGTTTCCCCTCGATCCGGCGCGTGCTTGGCACACCGCGGCACTGGGATCGCATCGTCGGCATTGCTCGGGAGGCCGGCGAGGTCCTGCCGTCCGTCCCCGAAGCGCTTGCGCTCAACACCTTTCTCGCGCATCGCAGGAAGGCCGATCCGGATCGCTTCCCCGACCTGTCGCTCGCCGTGGTGAAGTGTCTCGGAAGGGGCGAGTACGTCGCCGAGCCACCCGGTCCGCGCACGTCGAGCCACTTTGGCCTCGCGGTGCAGGACTATGCCCATTCGACGGCGCCGAATCGCCGCTTCCCGGATGTCATCACGCAGCGCCTGGTGAAGGCCGCGTGCGCCGGCCGCTCGCCGCCTTACGCGGCCGAGGCGCTCGCGTCCCTCGCGGTGCACTGCACGACCCAGGAGGACAACGCGACGAAGGTCGAGCGGCGCGTCGCGAAGTCCGCCGCGGCGCTCCTCCTGGAGCACCGGCTCGGTGAAGCGTTCGACGGCATCGTCACGGGCGCGGGACCTGAGGGGACCTGGGTGCGGATCATCCGGCCCGCAATCGAAGGAAAGCTCACCCGGGATTTCGAGGGCGCCGAGGTGGGTGAGCGAGTGCGCGTGCGGCTCGTTCACCTCGACGTGGAGCGCGGCTTCATCGACTTCGCGCGCGCGAGGTGACTCATGACCGATCACACTGCCCGGCACCACTTGGCCTACGAGGAGACGCAGTTTCTCGAGAGCGACGCGGCGCGCCCGCTGCGCATCGTCGCGGAATACCTCGAGCCGCTCGACCGCTTTCATCGCGCGGGCGTTCGCGACACGGTCGTGTTCTTCGGCTCGGCGCGCCTCGCGCAGGACGGACCGCTCGGGCGCTATTACGAGGGAGCCCGCGAGCTCGCACGGCTCATCACCGAGTGGTCGAAGGCGTTGCCCTCGCATGCGCGCCGCTATGTCGTCTGCTCGGGCGGCGGGGGCGGGATCATGGAGGCCGCCAATCGCGGCGCTTCGGAGGCGGCGGGCATGACGATCGGCCTCAACATCAGCCTGCCGCGCGAGCAGCACGCGAATCCCTACATCACGCGCGAGCTGCTGTTCGAGTTCCACTATTTCTTCATGCGCAAGCTGTGGTTCGCCCATCTCGCGCGGGCCCTCATCGCTTTCCCGGGGGGCTTCGGCACGCTCGATGAGCTGATGGAGATCTTGACGCTCGCGCAGACGCGCAAGCTCTCGCGCGCCATTCCGGTGATCCTCTACGGATCGGACTACTGGAAGGAGATCGTGAACTTCGACGCGCTGCGCCGCCACGGCATGATCGATGCTGAGGACCTGCGCCTGTTCGAGTTCGCGGACGATCCGGCCGCGGCGCTGGCGATCCTCAAGGCGCGTCTGACGCACGAGCCGCAAGAGGAGGCGCCGGATTTCGCGCACTCGCATCACCGCAGGGACGCGGAATGATCCCGATCGATTTGCCGCAATGAGCGCAGACGCTCGCCGGCGACGTCCCCGGCGAGCAGGCGGATCACGTGGCGGTCGTTCCGGGGACGACCTGGGCAGGGTAATCGCCAGGTCGGCCGGCAATCGCGCGTTCGGCCTGATATTCCGCCACCGATATGATGCGTTGCGCGCGTTCGTCCCAAAGAATGCATTTTAGCGCGGCGGGCACGCCGAACAGCCGCACGCGGGGTACGTTGACGAACAAATGCCGGTAGCGGTCGTGGCACGCGGCCAGGCGGTAATTAGGAATTCCGGCCGACAGATGGTGGATGTGATGATAGCCGATATTGACGGTGAACCAGTTCAGCCACTGCGGCAGCACGAGGTAGCTCGTGCCTTCGAGCGCTCCGCGGCCGATGTCCCAGTGCTCGCTGCTGCTCGCGTAGGCGTGCTTGAAGTTGTGTTGGACGGTGAATAGGACGATGCCGGCGCCCCCGGCGATCGACACGCTGAGGACGTAGATCGAGAAGAAGCGTGTCATGCCGCACGCGAAACACATCAACGTCCACAGGCTCAGCAGCACGAGGTTGTTTGCGAGCATGTGACGATACTCTCGCGCCGACTTCCAGTAGCGCGTCCGGTACGTCGCGGCATGCGCATGCAGCGGGATGCCCGGTCTCGACGCCTTCGATATCACCGTGTGGATCACGAGGCCGATGCTGCCGCGCAGCCAGGTGAAGCGTGGGGTGAAGATCAGGTAAATGAATCCCGCGAGCGGCGCAGCCAACACGCTGCACTTGTACCGGTACAGGCGCTGCCGTTGGGGAGTGAGGGCAGCATACTCGTCGACCGAGAGCGTCGCGTAGGGTCCGCGATATTTGTCCCAGTTACCGTTGTGCGCATGATGATAATTGTGATGTTGCGACCATACGTACTGAGGCATCCCCGCTAGGATGCCCAGCACGAAGCCGGCCGATCGATTGAGCCATGGGCTGCGAAACAGGCTCCCGTGGCCGCATTCGTGCATCAGGCCGAAGACGCGCACCGTCAGCAGAATGATGAGCGGCAAGGGAACCGCTGCGAGCCAGAGCGACACGCTGGCGAGCCGAATGGCCGCCCACCAGAGCAGCGCGAACGGCACCAAGGTCGTGAAGACTTGCGTCAGTCCTTTGACGTCGTCGGACTTACCGTACTGGCCGATCATGGCGCACTTCTGGCCTTTGAACCAGTTATTCGACTCCACGATGGAACCCCCGGGCATCTTCGGAAGAGTCTTATAGGGACAAGCGCCGCAGTCCCGATCCGTCGCAGTTACGGCGACGGGCTTCTCACCAGCCGTTGGGTATCAGCATGATCGTACGGGAATGATACGACACAAACCTCGCGCAGTCTGTCGTGAACGTCTCAGTTGTGAAGTGCCGCATGCGGCCGATGCTGCCCCGCTCCAGCTGTCCTAGGGTGCGGAATGCGGCGCGCGCCGCTCGGCGTCGGTCCGCTGCACCGCCTGGACCTGCTCCAAGGTGAGCTTGGTTGCAAGGGAGATTGCGCCGAGAACGTGGTGGTTCGGATCGCGCGGTAGGGCGAGCCCGTGGACCCGCTCCCAGGCACGAATGCGCTGCTCGGGAGTATTCAGGTCCGAGCGCAGCTCTTCCAATTCGACGCGGCGCTTCGCCGCGTTGGCTGCTGCCTCCGCCGCGAGCATCTCCGAGTGCGTTCGGATGAGGTCGCTGTGCGAGCTCTGATGCAGGGAGTCATCCCAGGGCTTTGATGGATTCGAGCTCATGAATCGAGTCTCCGGTAGGGCGTTGCGTTCCTGCGGAAGGCAACGATCGCAGGACGCTGCGAGCGCGATCAGGCGTTGCGCGCTGACGAGGGCGGTAGGTCGTCCGAGGAGCTAGCCGGTGCGGCGTCTTGCTCTGCGTCGGGCACCGACGTGTCGCGCGCGGTTCTACGGCGCAGCTTCTGCTCCTGGCGTGCTTTGCGCGCGAGTTCCTTGTGGCGCTTCGCCTGTCGATAGTTCGGTTTCGCCAAGAGTGCTCCGTGGTCACTCGGTGCCGCTGAGTGGAGCTGTGATCGAGTAGATCAATCACAGCTCGCAGGCTCAACGCCGGGGGCCGCCCCGCCTTCCCCCGTCCGAGCGATCCTGAGCTTCGTTCACACGAAGTGAGCGCCCTCCGAAATCGGTTCCGTTCAACGCCTGCATGGCGCGTGCGGCGTCTGCGTTGGACATCTCGACGAAGGCGAATCCGCGCGGACGTCCGGTGTCGCGATCATTGATCAAAGATACCTTTTCGACCGTGCCGTGGCTGGTAAACAGCTCGCGGACAGAGTCCTCGGTCGCGGTGAAAGGAAGATTTCCGACGTATAACTTGGTCACTACAGCTCTCTTGCAAGGGTGCGGCGGAACAAGCCGCCGCTCTTCGGTTCGGAGCTTCGCAGGGATGGGAGTCAGGCGACTTGGGTCGAGAAGCGATCCAAGGCCGCGACAGACAATCCGCAAAGATCACGAGCCAGCACGGCACATTACAGGACGTGGGTCAAAGCTGCTTGGCTTTCGCACGCCGGCGCCATGGATTGCTCGGCGATCGAGCCAAGCAGGGTGAAGGCGCAGGGGACCCGCGAGCCGTTCCGCCTGCGAGGCCGCGCAAGGGCGAGCGAGACCGCCGCCGCTCGGGCATGAGCCCGAACGAGCTCCTTCGCATCGAGCTCGAGCGCGGGACGGCGGGAGCACGGCTTGCTCTTACGGCGCTCGACATAGGCCCAAGGGAGGGCTCGGCGTGGCGCATCTCATCCGTCTTTTCGGCGGCATAGTCGCCGTCGCAGTCGTCACCGTGGCTTGTGGCTCATCCTCCGACAGCCCGATTCCTACCGCGCAAGCGAGTTCCGCAGCTACTCCTGCACCGGGCAGTGCGGCCACGGCGAGTGCCGAATCGGCCAGCAGTGCAAGCTCGCAGACTGCCACTTCCAACAGCGCGCCTGCACCGAGTGGCTCCGGGACACCTGCGGGTTCCTCCTCGAGCAGCTCGTCGAGCTCGAGCGCTTCGGCCCCATCGAGTGTGTCAGCCCCGTCGAGCGCTTCGGGCTCCTCGAGCGCGTCCAGCGGCGCGCCGGCCACTACCAGCGAAGCCAACCCACCCGTGTACCAGCTCATCGATCTGGGGCCGCACAATCAGCCCGTGTACATCGCCCTCTCGGAGCAGCCTTGCTCGCAGACCCCGCGGCAGGTGAACGGCACGACGGAATTCACATGCCGCGACTGGACTGATGAGCCGGAGGAGGTCGGCAATATCACCGTGGGTTTCACCGAACCTTCCGGCAACGACAGCACCATGGTGCCGTTCATCGACATCAACTGGACTGGACCGAAGCCCCTCGCCTTGAATCAAGGCGAGACATCCGCAGTCGCGGTGAACTTCGGTGGGGCCGCCATTGTGGGATGGACCTACTCGCAGGTCCCAGAGGTCCTGAGCGGTGCGGACTTTGCCACGATCGCGCTGCTGTGGAAGAACTCGCAGGCGATGCCGATCGAGCTGCCCTCACTCGTACCGGGCGACGCAAGCTATTCGGCGATGGCCACGGCGACCAACGACGCCGGAGAAGTCGTCGGTTTCTCGAATATCGAGTCCGGCGACAACCGAGCTGTCGTGTGGGAGTCCTGCGGCGCATCGCCGAATGGCTCCGGAGTCGAGCCTTCGGACTAGCGGCGAGCCCGCCTAAGTCATTGAAATATTGGCTCCCCGGGTTGTACCCACAGCGGCACCTAAAGTACCGGCACCTACGGGCCACCAAGAATAAGAATTTTGCCAGATACCCCCAAAAGTACCCCCTCGTCGGTTGGGCTTGCCTTTGAGCTCAGGGTGCTCTGGCAGAGCGCACGAACAACGGACCGAAAAGCCGACGGTCGAGGCCCAGTGTTCCCAAGATGGCCCCGAACTCGGTATGGGCCCTCCCCAGCAT
>JBOHZT010000022.1:0-21221 GCA_050738535.1 Steroidobacteraceae bacterium | reverse complement strand
GCAGAAAGCCGGTGTCACGGTTGATCGGGCGGAAATTACTCATGCTCACCCTGCTCTGGTACCGAGGAGACCTCCTGTGATTATCGCCTATCTACCCTCGTCAAGTCCGACAGGCTGCTAGGACTCACCCGCGCCTCGCTTTACCGGCGAATGGAGAAGTATGGCCTCTAGCGCCGCTTTCAGCCGTTTTCGGACCGGCGTCGCGCTGCGCGCAGGAGCGCTCTTCCTTACCGTGGCGGCGGCGGCCTGGATGATCGCGCACACGCAGTGGTACGTCACCATCGCGCTGTGCCTCGCGGCGGCACTCGCGGAGGCGGCTTTTCTGGTTCGGTTCGCGACGCTATCGAGCCGGGAGATGGCGCGCTTCCTCGATGCGCTCGCAGTCGATGACATGTCGCAGAGCTTCACCGGGCTCGCAAGCGATGCCGCCCACCAGGAGCTCGGCACGGCGATGGAGCGAGTCCTCGCGCGCCTGCGAGTCAGCCGGTCCGAGCGCGACGAGCAAGCGCAGTACCTTCAGACGCTCGTGAACCATGTTCCCGTCGCCCTCGTCTCGATCGACGAGCGGCGGTCCATCCAGCTGCTCAACAGGGCGGCACGCCGGGTGTTCGAGGGCTCGATCGCTCACGCGGACCAGCTCGTGCGATTCGGTGAAGCGTTCGCCGTGGGCCTCGAGTCCCTGCGACCGGGCGCCACGGCGATCCTGCGCATGGAACGCGCCACCGGGGGCTTGTTGCTCAAGGCCGCGGCGACCGAGATGGCCTCCGGCGGCACGCGGCGGCGCCTCGTCTCGCTGCAGAACATCGAGAACGAGATGAGCGCGCAGGAGCTCGAGGCGTGGCAAACGGTCATCCGCGTCATGGCGCACGAAGTCATGAACTCGCTGACACCAGTCTCCTCGCTCGCCGCGACCGCGCACGACCTCGTGCGTGACGTGCTCGAGCAGATGCCGGCCGACGATCCGTGTGCAGCCACCCTGACCGACGCGCGCGAGGCGCTGGAGACGCTGGCGCGTCGCAGCGAAGGCCTGCTGCACTTCGTGCGCGGCCACCGGCGCCTGACCAAGCCTCTCGCGGCTCGCATGGAAGTGGTGCCGGTCGAGCGGCTCTTTGCGCGGATCCGGCGGCTCCTCGCCGGCGATCTCGCGGACCGCGACATTCACATGACGACGACGGTCGAGCCGGAGACGCTCGAGCTCGCGATGGACGCCGAGCTGCTCGACCAAGCCCTCATCAACCTCGTGCGCAATGCGATCGAGGCGCTTCACGACACCCCTTCCGGGCTCATCGCGCTTGCGGCGCGCACCGACGCGGACGGGCGCGTGGCGCTTTCCGTCGCCGACAACGGACACGGGATTTCCGCGGATCAGCGGGAGAAGATCTTCGTGCCTTTCTTCACCACCAAGCGCCAAGGCAGCGGCATCGGACTCACGCTCGTGCGCCAGATCGCATTGGCGCACGGGGCGACCGTCGACGTCTCCGAGACACCCGGTGGGGGCGCCACGTTCCGGATCAGGTTCTGAGCCGTTCTGCCCCCTACCCGATATCAACCCCGCACACCGGGAATGCAGTCTGTTCACGAGCCTGTACCGCTTCGTGCGTCAACCCAAGCGTTGCAGCCAACCGCGAGACACTGTATATATAAACATATAGCCCCCCGCGCCGTATCGCCAATGCCTCCTGCTTCCTCACACGGCCTTATAGTTGTCACTTGACAACTCGCTCCTCCGGCCCATAGGCTCCAGTGGTAAACGCCAGATGAGCGGACGATCCAGACACCCAAAGAAAGAGGTGGAGGAAGCACTGCAATATGCGGAGCACGCAGGATGGCAAGTATCCATCGGCGGTAGTCATGCCTGGGGCAAGATCTACTGCCCATACAATGACCGTGAGTGCCGTTGCGGAGAATTCTGCATCGCCAGCATTTGGAGCACACCCAGGAATCCCGGCAATCATGCGAGCCAGATTAGGCGCGTTGTCGACAACTGCACAAGACGCAAACGACAGGCAGAAGAAGCAAAAAAGGCTGCGGCTCCGGAGTAAATCATGGAATACGATTTCACGTTGAAATTCAAATTGCCGTCGGCAGATATGAGTGCCGATCGCCTGATCGAGCAACTGGGAGCGGAAGGCTGCAACGATGCTCTCGTTGGCGTGGGACAAGCTGGCCGCATCGCCTTGAACTTCACCAGAGAAGCGAGCTCGGCGAGCGAGGCCGTGCTCAGCGCGATTGCCGAGACACGGCGCGCGATTCCCGGAGCAACACTCATCGAAGCGGCGCCCGATTATGTGGGTCTCACGGATGTGGCCGAGCTAGTGGGCGTTACCCGCCAAAACATGAGGAAACTCATGGCATCGCATCTCGACTTTCCGCCCCCCGTGCACGAGGGCAGCAGCCAAGTCTGGCACCTGGAATCGGTGCTCAGTTGGTTGGTCACACACGACAATGACTACCAGGTCGAGCAACGGCTTTTGGAGATTGCTCACGTCACGATGCAATGCAACCTAATGAGCGGGACGCATCTACTCGATCCGGCCTGCGATCAGCGCCTCAGGGAATTGATCACTGCTTGACGGTGCACGCGGGACCGGCTCTCAGTCCAGCGCTTAGATCTCCGCCTCGCCCTCCAGAAAGAACACACACGTTCCGGAAAGCTCTACGCGGTCGCCGAGAAATCGGCACGCAATCTCGCCACCTCTTCGGGAGGCCTGAAACGCCCGTAGCTCCGTCTTGCCCAATCGCTCGGCCCAATAGCCCGCCAGTGCGCAGTGAGCGCTGCCTGTGACGGGATCCTCCGGAACGCCCTGTGCCGGAGCGAAATATCGGCTGACGAAATCGAACCCCTCCTCGCCTTCCGCAGTGATGATCAGACCCTTGCGGTCGAGCGCGGCGACCGCTGCGAAGTCCGGAGAGGCCTTCCGTACGGCGTCCGCGCTTCCCAGGCGCGTAAGATAGTTGATGTCGTCGGCGACGACTTCCACCGGAGTTGCTCCGAGCGCCGTTGGCAATGCGACCGGCATCGCGACCGGCGTTGTCCGGCGTGCGGGGAAATTCATGACGTACGCCGGCGGGGCTCGCTTGACTGTGAGTACCCCGCTTGCCGAATGGAAGGCGACCTCCTCCCGCGCCGGCTCCAACCGCTCCATCACGACAGCGGCGCTTGCGAGCGTCGCATGCCCGCACAGGGGCACCTCGTTCGTTGGCGTGAACCACCGAATCCGGTAATCGGAGCCCTGCGGCATGATGAAGGCGGTCTCCGCGAGATTGTTCTCTCCCGCGACCGCCTGCAGTAGCGCCTCATCCGAAAGGCTCTCCATGAGCATGACCGCCGCGGGATTTCCCGAGAACCGCCGCGTGGCAAACGCGTCGATTTGGAATATCCGAACACGCATGCTGACACCTCCGACGACCGAAGCTCTGCAGGGTACAGGCCAAGACCTGCCTTGACGAGAATATGACTATTAACGTATATACGCCGTATGGAATCCGCCTTCGCAATCCTCGCTGAGCCCAACCGGCGGGCCATCCTCGGCCTGCTGGCGTCCTCGGAACGATCCGTCGGTGAGATCGAGCGCCAGCTCAAGATGCCGCAGCCCTCGATCTCGAAGCACCTCAGGGTGCTCCGAGAGGCCGGCTTCGTGGAGGCGCGCGTGGACGCGCAGCGGCGCATGTATCGGATCCGGCCCGAGCCACTCATGCAGGTGGATGCGTGGCTCGCTCCCTTCCGCCGCCTCTGGTCCAGTCACCTCGATGCGCTCGAGCGACACCTCGATCGCGTCGACCCGGCACCCCTCAAAAAGGGAAAGAAACGATGAGCGATCGTGAGAAATACGCGCCCGGTCCCGCTGCGGGAGCCGAGGTCCGAAAGGACGGGGACAAGTGGACGCTGATCGTCGTTCGCGAACTTCGCCATTCTCCCGCAAAGGTCTGGCAGGCGCTCACGGCTCCTGAGCATCTGCGCGAGTGGGCCCCCTTCGATTCCGATCGGAACCTCGGGACCGCCGGCGTCACCGCAAAGCTTTCGACCGTGGGGGCGCCGACGCCGCACGTCACCGAGACGCGAGTGACGCGGGCCGAGGCGCCGAAGGCGCTCGAATACACCTGGGGTGAGTTCGACATGCGCTGGGAGTTGGAACAGCTCCCAGGCGGCGGCACCCGCCTCACACTTTGGACCAATATCGGCCATCGCTTCATTTCGTGGGGCGCCGCGGGTTGGCACATCTGCCTTGATGTCCTGGATCGGCTTCTCGCGGATCGTCCCATTGGACGCATCGTTGGCCCCGAGGCCATGAATTTCGGCTGGCAGCGACTGAACGTCGAGTACGCGAAAGAGTTCGGCGTCGAGGCACCGAACTGGGCGCCCGGGCGCACGCAGTCCTGACCCCAAAGGGCCCTCTTACCCATGAACATGCTCTTGTGGATCGTTCAGGTCGCGCTCGCCCTGTTCTCCTTCATGGGCGGCCAATACAAGCTGTTCCACTTCGACGCGCTCGCGCAGATGCCGCAGTCGGCTGCGCTCTCGCATGGCGGATGGACCCACTGGTCTACGTCGTCGTGATGGGGGTGGTGGCAGCGTTCGTGGCTTACGGGCGCTTCGCGCTCCGGCCGCTCGCCTGATCCCGGGCGCAAACAGGTGTCAAGAGGCGCGGCTCGGACGGGCCCAGGGCGCCGCCTGCGCCGGAGAAGGTCGCGTGTCACCTCATTGAAGCTTTCCAAGCTGCGACGTACCATCCGACCATGATCGATTGGTCTTCATGTCCTGCCGTCGAGAGAGTGGTTCCCCGGGGTGACGCGCGAGCGGGCACGGCTCGTGCTCGAGCACGCGACCCGCTCCCTGGAGGCGGCGTGAGTGCGCGTGCTGTTTGACCAGGGAACACCGCTACCCCTTCGCAAGTACCTCACCGCACACCAGGTCAGCACCGCATTCGAGCTGAACTGGTGGTGCCGAAAGCCTCTAACATACCCCTGATGAGCACCCCGAATACCCTGCAGTCCGAGATCGATGCCGCGTTCGAGCGGCGCGCCGAGATCACCCCCAAGAACGTCCCGCACAGCCTCGCGGTCGCGCTCGACGAGAGCCTCGACTTGCTCGACAGCGGGCGCACGCGTGTCGCCGAGAAGATCGGCGGGCAATGGGTCGTACACCAGTGGCTCAAGAAGGCCGTGCTCCTGCACTTCCGCACCCGCGAGAACCAGGTGATCGATGCCGGCTACACGCGGTTCTACGACAAGGTGCCGCTCAAGTACTCGGGTCTGGACGAGGAGCAGTTCCGGGCGGGCGGCGCGCGCGTGGTGCCTCACGCCATCGTGCGCCGAGGCGCTTACATCGCACCGAACGTCGTGCTGATGCCGAGCTACGTCAACATCGGCGCCTACGTCGATTCAGGCGCCATGATCGACACGTGGGTGACCGTCGCCTCCTGTGCACAGGTCGGCAAGAACGTGCATCTCTCGGGCGGCGTGGGTCTGGGAGGGGTACTCGAACCGCTACAGGCGAACCCCACCATCATCGAGGACAATTGCTTCATCGGCGCGCGCTCTGAGATCGTCGAAGGCGTCATCGTCGAGGAGGGCTCGGTCATCTCGATGGGCGTCTTCATCGGCCAAAGCACGCGAATCTACGACCGCGCGACGGGGGAGATCCTCCGCGGCCGCGTGCCTGCGGGATCCGTCGTGGTCCCCGGCACGCTCCCGTCCGCCGACGGGCGTTACTCGCTCTACTGCGCGGTGATCGTCAAGCGCGTCGACGCCCAGACGCGCGCAAAGACCTCGATCAACGAACTGCTGCGGGCGGACTGAAGCGAGAACAAACGCCGGTATCAGGCCGCTGCTGTCTCGATCGTTCCTGGAAGCTTGCTGACCAGCAGTCTGCGGAGCTCAACTTTTCCGCCGGCATTGTCAATGTCGATACCCACCAAGTTCCCACGACTGTCGTAGTCGAGGACAACGCCTTCTGAGATCTCGCGGCTCTCAACGCTCGAATGCTCGGAGAGATCGATATAGAGCGAATCCGTTTCCGGGTAATAATTTACCTTCATGGCCGGAAATCCTTCAGCTACCAAGAAGTGGCAATTTGCGCTCGCTCTGTGCGGCCACCGAGCGGAAGAGAGTCGCCAGCGTAGCCGCTCGCGTTCCGGGCGGCAGCGCATCGGCCAGACTGCGCGCACTCAGCGCTTCATCATCCCCGCAGATCCGAGACAGCAGGCGTGCGGCCTCCGTGCGCTCGAGCGCCCGCATGCGCAGATTGGCGAAGCACCGGCCCGGCCGCAGCAGCGCATCGTCGATGTCTCCGACGTTGGGCAGATTCGTCGTGAACAGGATCTTGCGTCCCTGAGCCCTTACGACGCCGTCCGCCACCGCAAGGAAGCGATGCAGGTCGATGTTCCCGTGGGCTCGGGAGCCGAGAATATGGTCCGCATCCTCGACGACGAACGCGTCGTGGCTGCCCGTGATGAACTCCACGAAGATCTCGTCGTTCTTCAGTGCACGGGAATCCGCGGTGTAGAGCACCTTGGCGCTCGCGCCTTTGCGCCGCGACATCGCCGCAAGGATGGCACGGACCAGCCGCGTCTTGCCCGTCCCTGGAGGACCCTGCAGGATGAGCACCGTCTCGCGCGCATCCAAGTAGCGCGTAATCAGCCGGGCGACGGACTCACCGAGCGCCGGGTACGCCTCGTCGAGCAGCGGCGGATCCGCCAATTCCTCGAACGTTGCGCTCGTCAGCCCGAGGTGTGCACTGGAGAAGTACCAGTCGATGGTGAACGTCGCGTCGCGGACCCGTCGATCTCCGACGACGTCCATCAGAACGTCGCGAACTGCCGCCAGCGCGCCCTTGTCGCGCGCCCAGATCGCGAATGAGCAGGAGCCATAATCGGTCTTGCGCTGGCCGCTCACGCTCACGAGCGCTCCCGGCCCATCGAGCAGCAGCGAGGTCTCGTCCAGCCGGTGTGCCGCGAGGCCGGTGTTCAACGCGAGATCGTCGAACAGCTCCTCCAGGGGCTGACGAACCGCGCAGCGCAGCACTCGGTGCACGGGATACCTCCTGGGCTCCCGGTCGAACGCCTGCAGGGCGCGCAACGCGAGCAATGCTGGCCCGAGATCCCCGAGATCACCCTGCAACGACAGGCTCGTACGCGGCGCGGAGCGCCTGCAGCGACGTCCGCGGCGATGCACTTTCCACGACCGGCCAAGCGCGGTATCGAGAGTCATGGTGTTCATGGGCTTCGTGTCACTAGCGGTCTGGCGCAAGCCCACCGCACGGGCTCGAAGGGATGCGCTGCAATCCGGTACCGCGAGAGGGCCGCGTAGGATATGACCTACAGCGGCGCTGTCAAGCTCCGCGGCCATCGACGTAGTCCGGTTGGGGCGGCAGCAGCACACCACGCGCTGCTTAAAGCGCCGCGAACGCAGCATTAAATTCCTTTCAGAATAGCGCGTCAGCCGCGCAACGGCCGGCCATCGGGCGCGCCGCGCACCAGCGCGCCGAGCGCGGACAGGTCCTCGCAACCGCACGCGCTCGGCGGAGCGCCCCGCGGGTGACATCAAACCGTCACGTTTCCGCCGCCGAGCCGTCACGAGCGCACGCCACAGTGACGCCCGGCGATCGGCGCCGGAGAAGGTCTCCGCAATTCCCGGATCGCCGCCAAGCCCTCCAGGAGAGGACCGAAAAATGACTCGTCTCACGTTGATTGCAGTGGCCACAGCGGCGCTCGGCGCGGCAACCCTGGCCAGCCGGGGCGCCGTGGCCGCTCCCTCGGCACCGAGCTCGGCACCCAGCATCGAGGCCGGCCCCGTCACGCTGACGTTCGGCGGATTCACCGAGCTCGCCAGCATCTACCGCAACCGCAACGAGGTCGCCGACGTGGGCTCGGACTACAATGGCGGTATCCCGTACCTCGATAGTCCGCAGAGCCAGGTCTCCGAGTTCCGCTTCAGCGCCCGCCAGAGCCGCTTCTCGCTGCTCGCGCAGGGGCAGGAGTTCGACGGAATCCGCGCCGAGGCGTACATGGAGACGGACTTCCTCGGCGCAGCAGGCACCGCGAATTCCCGCGAGAGCAACAGCTACATCCTGCGGATGCGCGTCTTCTACGGGCGCTTCACGACCGATGACGGCCTCGACGTGCTCCTCGGCCAGAACTGGAGCCTCGCGACGCTCTACAAGAAAGGGCTGCCCCCGCGAGACGAGAACGTGCCCCTCAGCATCGACGCGCAGTACGTCGTCGGGTTCAACTGGACCCGCAACCCCCAGATCCGCGTGGTCGAGCACTTCAGCAAGGCGTTCTCGCTCGGCCTCTCGCTCGAGAGTCCCCAGACGGTCACGAGCAACGGAGGCATCACGTGCGCGGGACTGCCGTTTGGCGCTTCCTGCGTTCCCTCCGGCGTCGATTATCAAAACTCCGGCAACTCCGGCGGTCTCAACAACCCGGACACGACGTACACGACCGACATCGCGCCCGATGTCATCCTCAAGGCGGCGTTCGATCCCGGCTTCGGGCACTACGAGATCTACGGCCTCGGCCGTTGGTTTCGCTCGAGCGTTTCGAGATCGGACAACGTGGCCTCCGGCGGCGGCGTGGGGGCCGGATTGATCCTGCCCCTCGTGCCGAAGGTGCTCTCCTTCCAGGCGAGCGGCCTCGTCGGCAAGGGGATCGGCCGCTACGGCTCCGGTCAGATGCCGGACGTGACGATGCGGCCGAGCGGCGCTCTCGCCCCGCTCTCGGAGTACGAGGTGATGCTCGGGCTCATCTTCACCCCGACGAACCGGCTCACCGTGTACGGATACGCGGGTCGCGAGAAGGAAAGCGCGAAGTACTACACCGTGGGGACGACCACCTACGGCTACGGAGCCCCCGCGTACGACAACTCCGGGTGCTACGCGACGAGCGGTCCGTGCGTCGCGAACACGAACTGCATCGACGAAGTGACGGCAGGGATGTGGTGGAAGTACTACGAAGGCAAGCTCGGCAACCTCCAGTTTGGGCTACAAGCCGAGTACTTCCAGAAGAACGCCTTCGCCGGCATCGGCGGTGCACCGGCCGCCAACATGTTCGTCGGCATGGCCTCGTTGCGCTACTACCCCTATCAGCACTAATGGGTACCGCCGCCCTGGCCCGGGCGGCGGCGACTCACCCGAAGCGCCCCGTGATGTAGTCCTCGGTGAGGCGGTGGCTCGGATTGGTGAAGGTGCGCTCGGTCTCCCCGACCTCCACGAGCGCGCCGAGATGGAAGTAGGCGGTGCGCTGCGAGACGCGCGCCGCTTGCTGCATGGAGTGCGTGACGATGACGATTGCATAGGACTTGCGCAGCTCGTCGATCAAATCCTCGATGCGCGCCGTGGCGACCGGATCGAGCGCGGAGCACGGCTCGTCCATCAAGATGACCTCGGGCGCGACCGCGATCGTCCGCGCGATGCACAGGCGCTGCTGCTGCCCTCCCGAGAGTCCCGTGCCGATCTGCGAGAGCCGGTCCTTCACCTCATCCCACAGGCCCGCCCGCTGCAGGCTCGCACAGACGAGCTCGTCGAGATCCGCGCGGCTTCTCGTGAGCCCGTGCAAGCGGGGCCCATAGGCGACGTTGTCGTAGATCGACTTCGGGAAAGGGTTCGGCTTCTGGAACACCATGCCCACGCGCGCCCGCAGCTGCACCACGTCGAGCCGCGGGTCGTGGATCTCGACGCCCTCGAGCCGGATCGTCCCGGTGACCCGGGCGCCCGTCACGGTCTCGTTCATGCGGTTGAGGCAGCGCACGAAGCTCGACTTGCCGCAGCCGGAAGGGCCGATCACGGCGAGCACCTGCCGGCGGCCGATGTCGAGGCTCACGTCCCTCACGGCGTGCTTGCTGCCGTAGAAAACGTTGACGCCACGGCAGGAGAACACCGGATCATCGACGGTGATCGATCCCACGGTGCTCCCCGGAACGCTCTCGAGCGACTGCGAGAGATCCGGCACCCGCTCCGCCGGCTCGAGATCGAGGCCGTCCTCGGCATTCCCGCTCATCCGAACCTCCCCGTCACGTAATCGTCGGTCCGCCGATCCCGCGGCGCCGTGAATATCTGACCGGTCGGCCCCGCCTCGATGAGCTCGCCGAGGTACATGAAGGCCGTCACGTTCGACACCCGGGCGGCTTGCTGGAGATTGTGCGTGACGATCGCGATGCAGAACTCCTCGCGCAGGCTCTGCAGCAGCTCCTCGATGCGCAGCGTCGAGATCGGATCGAGCGCGGCGGTCGGCTCATCGAACAGCAAGACCTCCGGCCGCACGGCGATCGTGCGCGCGATGCACAGTCGCTGCTGCTGGCCTCCGGAGAGGCGGCGGCCGTCCTGGGACAGCTTGTCCTTCACCTCCTCCCACAGCGCGGCGCCGCGCAGCGCGTGCTCGACGCGCTCGACGAGCGCGCTGCGCCGAAGTCGCTGCGACAACCGCAGACCGAAGGCGACGTTGTCGAATACCGACATCGGAAACGGCGTCGGCTTCTGGAAGACCATGCCGATCCGGAAGCGCAGGCTCGCGACGTCCAGCGTGGGAATGAGGATGTTCTCGCCATCGAGCAGCACTTCCCCGGACGCGCGGTGTCCGGGGTAGAGCGAGTACATGCGGTTCAGCACCCGCAGCAGCGTCGACTTGCCGCAGCCGGAAGGCCCGATGAAGGCCGTGATGCTGCGATCCGCGAGCTCGAGGCTCACGTCCTTCAGCGCCTGCACGGCGCCATAGAAGAAATCGAGATGCCGGATCTCGAGCTTCGCGGCGCTCACCGCCGCCCTCCGGCGCCGAGACGCGCGAGCGCGAAGCGCGCGATGAGGCTCAGCGCGAGGATCGCGAGCGTGATGATGAGCGCGCCGGACCAGGCGAGCTGCTGCCAGTTCGGGTAGGGGCTCAGCGCAAACTGGAAGATCGCGACTGGAAGATTCGCGATGGGCGCCCCGAGATTGGTGCTCCAGAACTGGTTGTTGAGTGCCGTGAACAACAGCGGCGCGGTCTCCCCGCTGATCCGCGCGACGGCGAGCAGCAGTCCGGTGACCATGCCGCTGCGTGCGGCCGGATAGGCGATGCTCGTGATCGTGCGCCACGGATAGGCGCCGAGCGCGGTCGAGGCGTCCTTCATGCTCTGCGGGACGAGCCTCAGCATGTCCTCCGTGGTGCGCACGATCACCGGGATCGCGATGATCGCGAGCGCCACGGCTCCCGAGATCGCGGAGAAATTGCCCATGGGGACGACCACGAGCTCATACACGAACAGCCCGATGACGATCGAGGGCGCGCTCAGCAGCACGTCGTTGATGAAACGGATCACCGTCGCCAGACGCGTGTCGCGGCCGTACTCGGCGAGGTAGGTGCCGGCGAGCACCCCGATCGGGCCTCCGATCACGATGCCGAGCACCGTCATCACGGCGCTCCCGTAGATGGCGTTGAGCAGTCCCCCGCCGGTACTGCCGGGAGGCGGCGTCATGGCCGTGAACAGACCGACCGAAAACCCGGCGAGCCCGTTCTTGAACAGCGTCCACAGGATCGCGCCGAGGAACGCGACGCCGATGGCGGTCGCGACCGCGGAGAGCCCGAGCGCGACCGCATTCCTGACCTTGCGGACCGTGCGCCGGGTCATGCGGAGGAGCGCGCGCCGCGGTCGAGGCGCCGCAGCATCAAGCGGGCGGCGGCGATGACCAGGAAGGTGATGAGAAAGAGCAGCGCGCCGAGCGCGATCAGCGAGGAGCGGTAGAGCGGCGTGGTCGCCTCGGTGAACTCGTTCGCGATGGTGGCCGAGATCGTCGTGCCGGGCGCGAGCAGGGAGAGCGCGACCTCGTGCGCGTTGCCGATCACGAACGTCACGGCCATGGTCTCCCCGAGCGCGCGCCCGAGCCCGAGCATGCTGCCGCCGACGATCCCGGCGCGCGAGTACGGCACCACCACCTGCCAGACGACCTCCCAGGTCGTGGCGCCGAGGCCGTAGCACGATTCCTTCAGCATCTCCGGAACGGTCTCGAACACGTCGCGAACCACCGCGGAGATGAACGGGATGATCATGATCGCGAGCACGATGCCGGCGGTCAGCACCCCGATCCCGAAGGGAGGCCCCTGGAACAGGGCTCCCACGCCCGGGATCGCACCCAGCGTGCCGATGAGCCAGGGCTGCACGGACTCCTGCAGGGCCGGGGCGAAGACGAACACGCCCCAGATCCCGAAGATGATGCTCGGCACGGCGGCCAGCAGCTCGATCGCCACTCCCACCGGCCGCTTGAGCCAGGCCGGCGCGAGCTCCGTGAGGAATATCGCGATGCCGAAGCTCACCGGCAGCGCGATGATCATGGCGATGGCGGAGGTGACGAGCGTGCCGTAGACCGCGCCGAGCGCGCCATACTCGTCCGTGACCGGATTCCAGACCTCCCGCGTCAGGAACGCGAACCGGAACCGCGAGAGCGCCGGCCATGCGCCGTGCACGAGAGAGACGGCGACGCCTCCGAGGAGCAGGAGCACGACGAGCGCCATGGCGAGCGTCGTTCCCCGGAAGACGCGCTCGAGCACGCGCTGCCCTCCTGCATGGCTCGGGAGTCGCACCGCATCGCTCACCCGCGTCTCTCCCATGACGGACGCTGGGTCAAATGCCGAGCGTGTCCTTCCAGTAGGCGCGGATCGCCGCGACGGTGCTCGGCGGCAACGGGCCATAGCCAATGGCCCGCGCGCGCTGCTGCCCGTGCGTGAACCCCCACAGGAAGAACTTCGTCACCGCGGCGTTGACCGCTTTCGGAGCCTTTTGACTGAGGATCTGCCACGTGCACCCGGAGATCGGCCAGCTCGCGGCGCCCGCTTGATCGGTGAGGATCACGTAGAAATCCGGCGTCTTCGCGAAATCGACGTTGGCCGCCGCCGCTTGGAACCCCGCGAGGCTCGGGCTGACGATCTTCCCGGCGCGGTTGATCATGCGCGCATAGGACATGTGGCTCTCGAGGATGTAGGCATACTCGACGAAGCCGATGGAGCCACGGATGCGCTGGACATATACGGCAACGCCCTCGTTGCCCTTTCCGCCGATGCCCGCCGGCCAGGAGACGGCCGTGCTGGCGCCGACCTTCGCCTTCCACTCGGGGCTCACCTTCGAGAGATAGTCGGTGAAGGTGAACGTGGTGCCGGAGCCGTCCGATCGGTGAACGATGCTGATGCTCAGATTGGGCAGGCGCAAGCCGGGATTGAGCTTGCGAATGGCCGGATCGTTCCACCGCGTGATCTTGCCGAGGAAGATCTGCGCGACCAGCGGGCCGCTCAACACCAGCTGGCCCGGACCCACGCCCGGGAGGTTGTACACCACGTCCTCGCCGGCGATCGCCGTCGGGAACTGGATCAGCCGGTGCTGGCGCAGCACCGCCGGCGTGAGCGGCTCGTCGCTCGCTCCGAACGCCACCGTGCCTGCTTCGATCTGGGCGATTCCCCCGCCCGAGCCGATGGACTGATAGTTGACCTCGATCCCGGTCTTCCGAGCGTAGTCCGAGGCCCACTGGGCAATGAGCGGATAGACCCAGGTGCTGCCGGCGCCCGTGAGGCCGCTGGCCGCGTCGGCACGCGTGCCGGCCGCGGCGAGCGCCGCTACCGCCGCAACCGCGAGAATGGCTTTTCGGGGACGTCGCATCGCTACTCTCCTCAGGGCCGAAAATTACATGACGGAAATGTGACAGGTTCGTGACACCCGCCGGGGCCGCCGACGCGGCCGGATCTCCGGCCCGGAACGCCTCCGGCTCAGGCTCGGGACCGCATTCTTGCCAGCCGATGTGGCACCCATATGACACCTTGGAGAGATTCCAAGGAAATTCTTGCCGTGCCGCCCGGCTCTGCGTATAAACGCGCCGGCCCACTCGCTTTGGAAGCGACTTCCGGTCCCAGCCGCTGGATAAAGGGGTAATCCTCGCCGTGTCCCACGCTCTCGAGCTCACTCGCGACTTGATGGCGCGCCCGTCCGTCACCCCGGCCGACGAGGGCTGCCAGCGGGTCATGATGGAGCGGCTCGCCGCGATCGGATTCCGGATCGAGCGGCTGCGCTACGGCAACGTCGAGAACTTCTGGGCGAAGCGCGGGTCGGGCGGACCGGTACTGTGCTTCGCCGGGCATACCGACGTGGTTCCGACGGGCCCCCTCGATGAATGGCGCACGCCGCCCTTCGAGCCGACGCTCAAAGACGGACTGCTCTACGGCCGAGGCGCGGCGGACATGAAAAGCGGGCTCGCCGCCATGACCACCGCCACCGTGGAGTTCGTCAGCAAGTATCCGGGGCATCGCGGCACGCTCGCGTTCCTCATCACGAGCGACGAGGAGGGCCCCTCCGTCGACGGCACCAAGCGGGTCGTCGAGACGCTCCTCGGCCGCGGCGAGCACATCGACTGGTGTGTCGTGGGCGAGCCCTCGAGCGAGGGCGCGCTCGGCGACACCATCAAGATCGGCCGCCGGGGCTCCTTGAGCGGCCGGCTCACGGTCCATGGGGTCCAGGGGCACGTCGCCTATCCGCAGCGGGCCGAGAACCCGGTCCACAGCCTCGCGCCGGCGCTGGCCGAGCTCGTGAGCCGCGTCTGGGACAGCGGCAACGAGCACTTCCAGCCGACCACGTTCCAGATCTCGAACCTCAACGCCGGAACCGGGGCGCCGAACGTCATCCCGAGCGAGCTCAAGGCGCGCTTCAACCTACGCTATTCCCCGGTGCAGACGCTCGAGGGGCTCAAGCGGACGGTCGAGGACATCCTGCGCAAGCACGCAGTGCGCTACTCGCTCGAGTGGCACCTCTCGGGCGAGCCGTTCTATACCCCGCAAGGCCCTTTGTCGGATGCCGTCTGCGCGGCCGTCGAGGAGGTCGCCGGGGCCGCCCCGAAGCTCTCGACGGGCGGAGGCACTTCGGACGGCCGCTTCATCGCCGCGCTCGGCGCTCAGGTCGTCGAGCTCGGGGTCATCAACGCGACGATCCACAAGGTGAACGAGCACGTGCGCGCCGCGGACATCGACGCGCTCGAGGGGATGTACCTCGGCGTGATCCGGCGCCTGCTCGGCTGAGCCAGCGCCCGACGCCGGCCTGCGCCAGGCCGGCGGGATGTCAGGGCCAGGGGCGACTCGCAGTCAGCGGCGACCGTCGAGCTGCTTGAGCGTCCGGCCCCGCACGATCCACGGATTGCCCTCGCGGCGCCGGCGGCGGCCGAAGACATTGCCCAGCACCCCCCACACGCCGAGCACGAGCGCGCAGACGAGCACCCAGCCGGGCATCGCGAGCCCGAGGAATTTCCAGTTGACGGTCGCGCATTCGCCGCCGGCCTTGAGCACCTTGCGGACGACCTCCGTCAGCGGAAACATGTGAATGAGCGCATCGAGCGGCGCGCCGCAGGAGGGAATGGCGCCGGCCGGGAGGCTTTGAACATAAAGATGCCGCGCGGAAACTCCGATCGTCGCAAGCGCCGCTATGGCGATCAGGACCGCGTAGACGTTGGCGCCCCATGTGCGCGGATGGTGCAGCGCCGCGATGAGGAACACCACGCCCAGCGCGAACACGGTGATCCGCTGGAACATGCACAGCGGGCAAGGCTCCAGATGCAGCACGTATTGGGCGTAGTACGCATAGCCGAGCATCGCAAAGCACGCGAGGGCCCCGATGCCGTTGATGAAGCGGCGGTTGCTGAGCATCGGCCGATGATACACCGAGCCGGCGGCTGAGAGCGCCGCTGAGGCCCCGGCAAGGACCGGGAAGCGCGGATCGCGCGCGCAGCTGCGGCCGGCGCAGCAGCCCGACGGGCGCTCGTGCCTTCAGCCGTCCCGCGGGGGATGGCGGCTCCGCAGCTCGCGCTCCACGTCGTCGAGCGAGGTGTGCCGCACATCCTTGCCGTGCACCATATAGATCACGTACTCGCCGATGTTCTTCGCGTGGTCGCCGATGCGCTCGAGCGAGCGCACCACCCACATCACGTCGAGTGCGCGGCGGATCGAGCGGGGATCCTCGAGCATGAAGGTGATGGTCTGGCGCTGGATCGACTCGTACTCCTCGTCCACCCGGCGATCCTGGCGGGCCGTGTCGAGGGCGGTATCCGCATCCATGCGCGCGAACGCGTCGAGCGAGGAATGCACCATCTCCGAGACGATGCGTCCGAGGTGTTTGATCTCGCGGTATTTGTCGGCGGGCCGCTCCATCGCGGCGAGCCGCGAGGCGATGTAGCCGATCTTCTCGGCCTCGTCTCCGATGCGCTCGAGATCCGTGATCGTCTTGATGATCGCGACGATGACGCGCAGGTCGCCCGCCGCCGGAGCGCGCGTCGCGAGGATGCGGCTGCACTCCTCGTCGATCGAGAGCTCCATGCTGTTGACCTTGAGGTCGTCGAGCGCGACCGCCTCGCCGAGGGAGCTGTCCGCCTCGATCAACGCGCTCACCGCCCGCTGCAACTGCTCCTCTACGAACCCGCCCATCGAGAGCACCTTGCTGCGCACCCGCTCGAGGTCCTCGTTGAACCGCCGGGAGATGTGATGAGTCAGGTCAGCGGATTCCATCTCGGTGCTGCTCCTCGGCACACGGCCGCCAGGGGATCTTAGCATCGTCCACGAGCGTGTCCGCCGTATGACGGCGCTCTGATTCTATCGAACTGGCTAACTGGCGGCTGCGCGCACGCCCGCCGGGCGCCCGATGCGGCGGGGCGGGAAATGGCACGCGAACACGCTGCCCTTCCCCGGGGTGCTGCGGATCTCGAGCGTTGCGCCGTGGCGCTGCAGAACGTGCTTGACGATCGCGAGCCCCAGCCCCGATCCGCCGGTGCTCCGCGACCGGCCGGCGTCGACCCGGTAGAAGCGCTCCGTCAGCCGCGGAATGTGATCCGGCTCGATACCCACGCCGGTGTCCTCGACGGTGAAGTGCCCCCCGTCGTCTTGCGTCCACCACCGCATCTCGATCGCGCCCTCGGCAGGCGTGTACTTGGCCGCATTGTCGAGCAGATTGAAGAATGCCGAGCGGATCTCCGATTCGCTGCCGATCAGGGCGGCCTCGGAGTCGAGGCGCACCCGCAGCTCGCGCGGCCCGCTCTCGCGCACCAGCACATCCTTGCGCAGGGTCGAAAGCAGAGGGCCCATCTCGATCGGCTCCCCGCGGACCTCGCCGTCGGCCCGCTCGAGCCGGGAGAGCTCGAGCAGATCGCGGATGATCGCCGTCATGCGCTCGGCCTGCCGCCGCATCTCCGCGATCGGCTCGGCGAGACCGGGGTCGAGGGCTGGATCGTGACTGAGCGTCTCGAGATACCCGGAGATGACCGTGAGCGGCGAGCGCAGCTCATGCGAGGCGTTCGCCACGAAATCCTTGCGCAGGGCCTCGAGCCGGATCTGGCGCGACACGTCGCGCACGAGCAGCAAGCGCTGGCCGTCCCCGTACGGCACGATGCGAAAGGAGAGAAAGCTCCCCTCGCCGATCCCGCAGCGCACGGTGACTGGGTTCGCGTACTGGCCGGTGCCGAGATAGCGCGCGAACTGCGGCTGGCGCACGAGGTTGTCGATGCGCAGGCCGAGATCGACCGGACGGCGCAGATCGAGCAGCTTTGCCGCCATACGGTTGAACCAGACCAGCTCGTGCTCGGCGTTGAGGATGATCACCCCGTCCGGCAAGGCGGCCGTCGAGCGCCGAATCTGCCGGTAGAGCAGCACGAACCGCTGCTTGTGGAAGCGCTTGCGGCGATGCAGGCGGACGACCTGCGTGACCACGTTGCCCCAGGCCCCGACGATCGTCGGCGGGTCGGCGAAGCCCCGGTGGCGCACCCACCACTCGAGGCGGAAAAGATTGACGAGCTGCCAGCCGAGATAGGCGGCGAGCACCAAGGCGATCCCGGCGTAGAGGTCTCCGATCGCCCAGCCGATGAGCAGGCCAAGCAGCACGCCCGCGGCGAGGCGGACGGCGGCGAACCCAAGCGCTTGCAGTCTCAAGGACGACATTCGCGAGCCTGTGCGGACGGTACGGCGACGCTCGAGCCCCTTAAGCCCGAGCCCCTCAGCTCGAGCGCGCGGAGAGGCGATATCCGGCTCCGCGCACGGTCTGTATGAGCCGATCGTACCCGAAATCCTCGAGCGCTTTGCGCAGCCGCCGGATGTGCACGTCGATCGTGCGCTCCTCGAGGTACACGTTGCCACCCCACACGCGGTCGAGGAGCTGCTCGCGGGTGTACACCCGATCCGGGTGGGTCATCAGGAACTCGAGCATCCGGAACTCCGTCGGGCCGAGGGGCACCGTACGCTCGCCGGCCGACACCCGGTGGCTCGCCCGATCGAGCGAGAGACCCTCGACGGTGACGCGCTCCGTTTCATCGCCGCCCGCGCCGGCGCGACGCAGCACTGCGTTGATCCGCGCGACCAGCTCGCGGGGCGAGAAGGGCTTGGTGACATAATCATCCGCCCCGCCGTCGAGTCCCGCGATTTTGTCGCCCTCCTCGGTGCGCGCCGTCAACATGATGATCGGGAGGTCCCGCGTCTCTGCCGCCCGCTTGATCGCGCGGGTGAGCTCGAGCCCGCTCGTGTCCGGCAGCATCCAGTCGACGAGCACGAGGTCCGGCCGGCGGTCGACCAGCGCCGCGCGCGCGGAGCGGGAATCCCCCGCCTCGTCCACCTCGAATCCCGCCCGCTTGAGCGCAAACGCGAGCATCTCGCGGATCGGCTGCTCGTCCTCGACGATCAGGACTCTCGGTGGCATTCGGTGGCGCGTAGTGGCGGCGCGAACGCTGCGGTGAGCCGATTACAGGGGCCGATCATGACGACTTCATGACGGCCGGGCGCGCCACGTCATTGCGCAGGTAAACGGGCGCCGCGAGCTCCGCGGGCACGGTGCGGCCGGCCTCGAGCTCGGGCATCGCGAGGCGCGCGATCTCCTCGGCTCGCGGGAGCAGGTCGGCGCGCAGGGACGCCAGTTGCCCGGACAGGCTCGCGGCGAGCGCAGGATAGGCGGCAAAGCCCCGGCCCACCCCATGGACCGGCCCTGGAAACCCGGGCGGCAGCTCGACGGTCGACGGCGCACCGACGCGCTCCTCGCCGATGCCTTCCGCGAGCCCGTCCGGGCCGCGGCGAAAGCAGGCCCAGTACACCTCTTTCATGCGCGCATCGGCGCAGGCGACTACGCCGCGGGCGGCGTGGGCCTCGTCGAGCGCGCGCTGAGCGAGCGCACGCAAATCGGAGATGGGGACCACCGGCCGCTGCGCTGCGAAGGCGAGACCCTGTGCGACGCTCGTGGCGAGGCGCACCCCGGTGAAGCCGCCCGGGCCGCGCCCGAAGGCGACGGCATCGAGCTGCCGCAGCTCGAGCGCGGCTTCCGCGAGCACGGCATCCACCAGGGTGAGGATGAGCTCGGAATGGCCCTTCTCGAGCTCCAAGTAGCGGACGTGCAGGCCCTGCGGCGTGAGCACCGCGACGGAGCACGCTTCGGTCGCCGTATCGAGCGCGAGGATCCTCATCGCGGTGCCACCCTTCTCATGGGAGGGCCGCTGCGACGCTGCGCTCGTCGACGGGCGGTGCATGGCGGCGCAGGAAGTGCAGCACTTCCTCCTCGTCTCGAGTGCAGCGCATCCCGGGAAGCGCGGACAGCAGCACGCGGCCGTAGGAGCGCTCGAGAATGCGTCGGTCGCAGATCACGGCCGCCCCGTGATCGCTCTCGCTGCGAATGAGCCGGCCGATCCCCTGCTTCAAGGCGAGCGCCGCCTCGGGGAGCTGGAACTCGCGAAAGGGGTTGCCGCCCGAGGACTCGATGTGGTCGATGCGGGCCTTCACCAGCGGATCGTCGGGCGAGGCGAACGGCAGCTTCTCGATGATGACGAGCCGCAACGCCGCCCCCTTCACGTCCACGCCTTCCCAGAAGCTCGCCGTCCCGAGCAGCACGCCGTCCCCATCCGCCCGGAAGTCCTGCAGCAGCCGCTCGCGCGGCGCCTCGCCCTGCACATAGAGCCGATAGGGTGGCGAGCTCCCCCAGCGCTGCCGCAGGAGCGCCGCGCCCTGCGCGAGCGCGCGGTGGCTGGTGAAGAGCACGAACGCGCCGCCGCGCGAGGCGTCGATGAGCGGCAGCATCGCGGCCAGCATCGCCTGGAGGTAATCGGGTGCGGCCGGCGCCGGCAGTCCGCCGGGGAGATAGAGGAGACTCTGGCGCGCGTAATCGAACGGGCTCCCGATCTTCACCGTCTGGACACCCTCGAGGCCGAGCCGCGCGGTGAAATGGCTGAATTCCTCGCCCACCGACAGCGTCGCGGAGGTGAATATCCAGGCCGAGCGATGCGCCGTGACCAGCGCCTGGAAGCGCTTGGCGATGTCGAACGGCAGCAGATGCAGCGTGAAGCCGCGCGGCGTCAGCTCGACGCTGCGCACACCTTCGAGCGCCTCCACGGATGCGATGCGCTCGAGCTGGGACGCGAGGCCGTCGGCGCGATCGGCGAGCGAGGCGAGCCCCGCGGCGCCGCGCTCCCCGGCGGCAGACTCGGCAGCCTGCCGCAGCTCGTCTGCGAGCATCGCGAGCGCCTGCGCCAGATCGCTCACCGAGCGCTCGAGCGAGGCGCCGCAGGACTCCCAGGCCGCCCGCCCGGGTACTCGCGGCAAGCTGTTCGCGAGCTCGCTCACGGTCTCCCCAGCATCCCGGACCGCTTGCTCGAGCGGGGCGACATCGAGTGCCCGTGGATCGGCGCCCTGCCGCGCCGCGAGGATCTCCTGCCGCACGGCCTCGAGCAGCTGCGCGATCCGGCGGTCGCTCACCGCCGCGCCGAAGAACTGGGTGGCGAGATCGGGCAGCTGGTGCGCCTCGTCGAGCACGACTGCATCCGCCGATCCGAGCAAGTCCCCGAAGCCGTCCTCCTTCAGCGCGAGGTCCGCGAGCAGCAGGTGGTGATTCACGATCACGATGTCTGCTTCCTGCGCGTGGCGCCGCGCAGCCGCCACATGGCAGCGGGCGAGCTGCGGGCAGCGCACTCCGAGGCAGTTGTCCCTGGTAGAGGTGACCTCGGACCAGAGCGGGTGCGCGTCCGTGAGGCCGGGCACCTCGGCGAGATCGCCGCTGCGGGTGATGCGCGCCCAGCGCTCCAGGCGGTCGAGCCAGGACTCCTCGGCAGCCCCCCGTGCGGCGCGTTCGGCCGCGGCCGGGAGCGTCATCCCCATCGCAACGGCGGCGCGGGCGCTCTCGAGGCGGTGTGCACAGAGATAGTTGGAGCGCCCCTTGAGCAGCGATACCCGCGCAGGACGCCCGAGCGCCGCCGAGACGAGCGGCAGATCCTT
>JBOHZT010000021.1:0-21428 GCA_050738535.1 Steroidobacteraceae bacterium | reverse complement strand
GAGCACACGTGCGAGCGCCGCGAGCGCGAGTGCATCGTCCGCAGAGATTTGCGGCATGGGCAGGTTCGCGAGCTCCGCGAGGAGCTCGCGAGCGCCCGCGATGCCCGAGAGCTGGGCGATCCACTCGCTCGCCGCGCGCTTCGCGTCCCGCTCCTCTTTCGGGAAACCCTCGCGCTGGGTCAGCGTGAGACGCCAAGTTTGTGCGGCGGTCAATGCAAGTTGCGCGAGTCCTTGCCAGTGGCCGAGGGCGAGCGGCGCGCCGCTCCGCGGGGCCTGGAGCCAGATGCGCCAGGGCCCCGGTCTCCCATCGAGCGCGGCCTCCCGGCGCCGCGCGGCTTCGTGAGCGAGGCGCGCGCCCTGCGCGACGAGCGTCCGCGGGATCAGCGCCTGCGCCCGCCGCAACCGCTCGCCCACGATCGCACGCAGGCTCGACTCGACGCGTTCTGCGAGACTCTCCTCCGCGAGCAATCTCGGCAACCAGTGCGCCCTCCTCGCGAGCATTTCCGCGAGCAGCCGCTCGAAGCGACCGAAGTCATTATCCAGACGCTCGAAGAGCAGTCCCGCATCCGCCTCGAGCGCTGTATCGCCCTGCGCATCGAGCAGCGTCTGGCGAGCCGCCATGCGGTAGAGCCGCAGCGGGGATTGCGCAATCTCGAGCTCCGCCGCCCCGCGCGCGGCGAGCGGCCGCTGCGAGGCGAGCCAGCGGTTGAGGGAATCGATCGTCTGGATACGCAGCCTCGAGGAATGGGCCTCGAGCGACCACCCGAGCCGGCGCGAGCGCGCGTTCACCACCTCGGCGAGCTCGCGGAGCTTGCGCCCGTGCGCACCGTCGGCATCGATCTCGCCCCGCAGCGCGCGCACCACTCGGTCGCGCATCTCCGCCGCCGCCTTGCGCGTGAAGGTGATCGCGAGGATCGCCTCCGGCTCCTCGACCGTCGCGAGGAGCGCGAGCAGCCGCTGCGTCAGTACGGTCGTCTTGCCGGACCCGGCGGGCGCCTCGAGCAACACGGAGCGCCCCGGATCGAGCGCAAGGGCGCGCGCGGCCGTATCCGCGGCCGAGGCCACCGCCGCCGCGGTCTCGGCCGCGGCCTCCAGCGCAATGCCGCCGGCGCCCTCAATCATTGCGCTCGCTCACGCGGCACAGGGTCTGCAAGTGACAGTAACGGCACGCGCCAGGCGCCGGATCGACCGCCGCCGACCCGCCGCGAAAGTCCTGCGCGAGCCGCTCGAGCGCCGCGCGCCAGCGGCCGGTCTGCGCCTGCCAGGCGGCGGATGCGTCCCCGCCCTCCTCACGCGCAAGCGACGTGAGCGACGGCAAGCGCCCGGGGCGGTCGGCCATGCCCCGCACGCCGATGCCGTCGGCGGTGAGGTGCAGCGCCGCGACGGCGCTCACCTCCTCGCCCGCCAGCAGATAGGCGAGCAGCTGTGGCGCGGTGAGCCGGTCCGCGAGCCACTCGAGCTGCGCGGGCCTGCCGGTCTTGTAATCGAGGATGAGCTGCGTGCCGTCCTCGAGCTCGTCGATGCGATCGATCCGCAGATCGATGCGCGCCCCCGCCAGCACGAGACTGCGCTGCGCCTCGAGCGCGCGCACGCGAAACGCTCCGCGCTGCCGCTCGAACGCGGCGAGCTCGAGGATCAGCCGCGCGGCTCGCCGCAGCTCGCGGTGGTGCGCGGCGCGACCCGCGGAGCTCGCATCCGGCGCGCGCACCTCGATCGCGGCAAGCGCCACGCACTCCTCGACCAGCGCTGCAAGGCTTCCGCCCGCCGCATGCGCTGCGAGCGCTGCGGAGCCTTTGAGCCGGCCCCAGAGGTGCTCGAGCGCCCGGTGCATGAGCCGGCCGCGCTCCCGCGGGTCGATTCCCGGCCGCGGGATCTCGAGCGGCGCCGCGGCGAGCCGCAGCTCGGCATACGCGCGGAACGGGCAGCGGCTCTGATAGTCGAGCGCTCGCGTTCCGGAAGGAAGGGCGTCTCGGCCCGCCCACAGGGCACCCTCGCCGTCTGCGACGGTCTCGATGCGCCGCGATGCGCGGATGCGCTGCGCGAGTGTCGTCCGGCGCTCTGCGGGGACGTACGGCTCGGCGCCCGCGATCTGCGCGAGCAGTGCCGAGGGCAGACAGTCCCGATCCTCGAGCCGCAGCGGAGCGCTCAGCACCAGCGTCGCGGCCGAGCGCCGCCAACATTCGAGCAAAGCGCGCGCGATCTGCAGGCATCCGGCAGGCGTCGTCCGCGCAATGCCGGCGCGTCTTTGCGCGGCACGCGGGATGAAGGGATCGAGCTGCGGAGCGGGCGGCCAGGTGTCCGCATGGAGCCCCGCGACCCAGATGCCATCGTAGCGCAGGATGGGATCTCCAGCGAGGCCCGCGAGCGTCACGGCCGCCTCCCCGGTCTGAGGCGCGAATGCCGTGCGCTCTACGAGCGATCGCAGGATGTCGAGCGCCTGCCGTACGTCGAGTGTCCCGAGTCGTCCGCCCATCGCCGCGAAGTCCCCGAGAATCTCCGCGAAGCGGGCTTCCGCCTGCGCTTCGGCGCCGGCGCTCGAACCGGACCCGCCCAACCGCAACGATTCGAGCGCGGCCGCGATGCGCCGCGCCCACGACCGAGTCGAGCTCCGGTCGCCGCCATCGCCGAGCGCCCGCTCATCAGTACCCCAGAGCGCCCGCTGTGCCGCGGCCAGTGCGCCGCGCAGGGCGCGGGCCGCGGCATCGAGCGCCGTCGGCGCCTTCTCGAGTGCCGCATCGAGCTCGCGCGGCGTGACCTCGAACCCGATCACCCCTCGCAGCCAAGCATCCAGTCGCGCTCGCTCCTCGGGCGAGGGCGCGCCCCAGAAGGCATCCCGCAGCCAGGCGCTGAGCTCCGTGAGCCCGAGCGACCCGGTCAGGAACTCGAGCGCCGTGAGCCCGTGCGCCACGAGCGGCTCGGTCGACAGGGGCAGGCCGCTCGCGACCGCAAGCAGGCCCGCGTCCCGGCCATCGAGGAAGCTCCGCGGGGCGAGCGCCTCCTCGATCAGCCGCACGGCTTCGGCACGGCGTTGCGCGAGATCCGGAACGATGATCAGCAAACGCCGCCGCGGGTCCGCGCTGAGCTCGCGCGCGGCCCACTCGGCCGCGAGCTCCAGCTCCTCGGCTGGATCGGCTGCGCGTGCGATGAGCGAGCGCTCGGGGCTCCCCTCGCTCGCATGCTCCCGCACGGCGATCCCCGCCGCGCGCGCAGTCGCCATCCAAGCGCCGCGAGCCGCACTGCGCTCGGAGAAGCCCGCGAAAGTGACCGGCCGCGGCGACCGCGATCCCCGCAGCCGCTCGCACAGCGCATAGCTCGGCAGCGCGTGCGCCTCGAGGCTGCGCCGCTCCACCCATTCGAGCGCCCGTGCGAGAAGCTCGCTTTCCGGGAGACCCGCCCTGTCGAGCACACCGCTCGGAATTTGCCACTCGTGCAGCATCCGGGCCGCGCGACTCAGAGCGTCCGCCAGCCTAGTCCCACCGCTGCCGAGCGGCGCCCACGATCCCTGCGCCTGGGCGCCTGCGAGCTGCGATGTAGCCTCGGACAGCGGCGCGAACGCGGGGTCCTCGGCGCGCTCGCCGGCCCGCGCAGCCGCTTCACGCCAGAGGAGCCATTCCTCGGCTGCGCGCAGGGGCCGCGGCAGCGTTTCCCCCGCGTCAGCGGCACGAAAGGCCTCTCGCTCGAGCCACGCGCGATAGGTGATGACGTCAGGAGTACGCCAGGCTCGCTGGCCCAGCTCGATCGCCTGCGCCGCATGGGCGAGCCGCACAGCGGAGGCGCGCTCGCTCGACGGCGTCACGACGGTCGTGCCGCCTTCGAGCTCACCCTCGAGCTGCTCGTCGAGCAGGGTCAATCCGCGCGGCGCACCGGGCAGGACCCCTACCGGAATCGACCTGCCGCTTCGACCACCTTGCCGGCGGCCTTGTCGCCGGCCTGGCCGGCATTCGTCGCGTAGCTCGACAGCACCTCTTCGATGCGCGCGAAGACGCGCCCGAGCAGCGCGGCATCCGGTAGGTTCGTGACCCGAAAATGCGTCCGGTAGGGCACGTTGAAGCTGACGCCCGGCGCGACGAGCACGTGCTTCTGCTCGAGCAGATCGAGCGCGAAGCGCTGATCGTCGAAGTCCGGGAACTCCTGCGTGTTCACGCCGATGAATGCGTACATCGCGCCCTGCGGCGGTGTGACCGACAGAAAGCGGCTCTCGGCGGCGGCCGTGAGGATTGCGCGCCGGGACTCGTAGAGCCTCCCGCCGGGCATCGTGAGCTCCTGGATGCTCTGGTAGCCGCCGAGCGCGGCCGGAACGGCCCACTGGCCGGGCACGTTGCCGCAGAGCCTGAGCGAGCTCAGCAGCTCGAGCGACCTCAAGTATTCCGCCGCGCCGCGCAGCCGCCCGGAGAAGACCGCCCAGCCCACGCGGTAGCCGCAGGCGCGGTACACTTTCGACAGTCCGGAGAGCGTCGCGCAGAGCGTGTCCCGCACGAGCGTCGCCATCGGCACGAACTCGGCGCCGCCG
Organism: Steroidobacteraceae bacterium; assembly: GCA_050738535.1. Lineage (GTDB taxonomy): Bacteria > Pseudomonadota > Gammaproteobacteria > Steroidobacterales > Steroidobacteraceae > JASHUC01. Next base: position 16,918 of record JBOHZT010000021.1, on the reverse strand, counting down.
TAGAGGATCTGATCGTAGATCTCGTCGCTGAAGACGACCAGGTTGTGACGCTCGGCGAGGCGCGCGATCGCCTCGAGCACGGGCCGCGGGTAGACCGCGCCGGTCGGGTTGTTGGGGTTGATGACGACGATCGCGCGCGTGCGCGTCGTGACGAGACTCTCGATCTCCTGCGGGTCCGGCACGTAGCCCGCCTCCGGCCGGCAGGGATAGTGCACCGCACGTCCCCGGTTGAGCGTCACGGCCGCCGTCCACAGCGGGTAGTCCGGGCTCGGCACCAGCACCTCGTCCCCGTCGTCGAGCAGCGCGCGGAGCGCGAAATCGATGAGCTCGCTCGCGCCGTTGCCGATGAAGACCTCGTCGGCCGTGATGCCCTGCACGCCGCGGGCCTGCTGCTGCATCACGATCGCCTCGCGCGCCGGAAAGATCCCCTTCTGGTGGCAGTAGGCCTCGGCGTTGCCGAGGTTCTCGATCATCGCGAGGCGCAGCGGCTCGGGAGTGCGGAATCCAAACAAGCCCGGATTGCCGATATTGAGCGAGATGATCTCGTATCCCAGCCGCTCGAGCTCGTGCGCGCGCCGGGCTAGGCGCCCCCGGATCTCGTAGCGGACGTGGCGCAGCCCCTCACTCGATCGCAGCGTCGGCTCGGTGCTCATGCGACGCAAGCATAGCCGTTCGGGGCAGCGGATGCACGGACGCACGTCTCGGACGCGCCGGCGCGGGGCCGCGCCGGAAGCCAGGCCGTTGGACAGGCGGGCGCGCGCTTCCTACACTTTCACCCCCACGACAGTCCTAGGCATATCCCCCTCATGGAATCCACACGTCCCATCCGCGCGCTGATCCGCGGGCTCGAGGCGCTCGCCGTGCTCAACCACCGCGACGGCGCGACGGTCTCCGAGGTCACGAGCGACATCAAGCTGCCCCGCACCACCACCTACCGCATCCTTGAGACGCTGAGCCAGGCCGGCTACGTGTACCGGGACTCGACCGACGACCGCTACCGGCTGACGGTGATGGTCCGGGGACTGGCGGACGGGTTCGACGACGAGGCCTGGGTCACGCAGATCGCGCGGCCCTGCATCAACGATCTGTGCAAGGAGATCATCTGGCCGGTGTCGCTCTCATCCCTCTCCGGCACGTCCATGCTCGTGCGCGACACCACGGACCACTCGAGCCCGCTCGCCGTCGAGCGGCTCTCCGCCGGGTTCCGCATTCCGCTCCTGACGAGCTCCTCCGGTCTCGCCTATCTCGCCTTCTGCAGCGCCGAGCAGCGCGATTGCCTGCTCGAGATCCTCGCGCGCTCGCAGCGCGAGGAGGACAAGCTCGCACGCAGCCGCGACGAAGTGGAGAAGATTCTCGAGGAGGCGCGCGAGCAGGGCTTCGCGACGGCCGTGCGTGCGCGGCGCATCTCCGAGGAGATGGCCATGGCCGTTCCGGTCGTGGTCGAGGATCGCGTGCTCGCGACCGTCGCGGTGCGCTTTGCAGCCTCCGCCGTGCCCCCACGCACCGCGGTGGAGCGATTCGTGCCGAGGCTGCGCGATACGGCGCAGAAGATCCGGGTGCGGTTCGTCGAGCAGCAGCGCAACCAGCCGCATCTCCCGGACCAACCGGCTGCGCAGCACGGCTGATGCGATGAGGCGCATTCTCGTCGCGATCAAACGCGTCGTCGACTACAACGTGCGCGTCCGGGTGAAGCCGGACGGCAGCGGCATCGCCCTCGACGGCGTGAAGATGAGCATCAATCCGTTCGACGAGATCGCACTCGAGGAGGCCCTGCGCCTGAAGGAGCGCGGGCAGGCGGACGAGATCCTCGTCGCGAGCATCGGCACGGCCGAATGCCAGCAGCAGCTGCGCACCGCGCTCGCCATGGGCGCCGACCGCGCGCTGCTCGTCGAGACGCCTGCGGCCGCGAGTCCCGGCGGCGAAGCCCTGGAGCCGCTCGCGATCGCGCGCGTGCTGCGCGTCCTCGCCGAGCGCGAACAGCCTTTCCTGGTCCTGCTCGGCAAGCAAGCGATCGACGACGACAACAGCCAGACGGGGCCGATGCTCGCCGCTCTCTGGAACCGCCCCCAGGCGACCTTTGCGTCCCGGGTCGAGGTGGCGGACGGCAAGGCGACCGTGGTGCGCGAGGTCGACGCCGGGCTCGAGACGCTCGCGATCGAGCTCCCCGCGGTGCTCACCACCGATCTGCGCCTCAACGAGCCGCGCTACGTGAAGCTCCCGGAGATCATGAAGGCGAAACGCAAGCCCCTCGATACCCTCCCGCTCGAGTCCCTCGGGATCGAGCACCGCGCTCGGATCCGTACGGTGCGGCTCGAACCGCCGCCCGAGCGGCAGAAGGGTATCCGCGTCAAGGATGCGGCGGAGCTCGTCGCCGCGCTGCGGCAAAAAGGACTGCTCACATGAGCCGAGTCATCGTGATCGCCGAGCACGACGGGGCCGTGCTCAATCCCGCGACGGCGCGCTGCGTCAGCTGCGCGCGCTCGATTCCGGACGCGGCAATCGCCGTCGCCATATGCGGGTCACACACGGCGGAGCTCGCCCGGGAAGCCGCGACGCTCGAGGGCGTCGAGCGCGTCATCACGCTCGAGCACCCGGCGCTCGAGCACCCGCTCGCGGCGGTGCTGGCCCCCGTCCTCGCGGCAACCGCGCAAGGCGCAAGCCACGTGCTCGGGCCTTCGACGACGTTCGGCAAGGACCTGATGCCCCGTCTCGCCGCGCTGCTCGATGCGCCGCAGGTGAGCGACATCATGGCGGTCGAGAGTCCCACCCGCTTCAAGCGGCCAATCTACGCCGGCAACGTCATTGCGACGGTAGAGGTCGAGGGGAGCCCGACCCTCGTGGGCACCGTGCGGACGGCTTCGTACCCCGAGGCGCCCCGCGGCGGTAGCGCCGCGATCGAAGCGGCAAGCATCAACGCCTCGGCTGCGGAAGGGGCATCCCATACGCAGTTCGTCTCACTCGCCGCGGCCAAAACCGACCGCCCCGACCTCCAGAGCGCCCGCCGGGTCGTCTCCGGCGGCCGCGCGCTCGGCAGCGCCGAGGGCTTCGAGCTCCTCTACCGGCTGGCCGACAAGCTGGGGGCGGCCGTGGGCGCCTCCCGCGCCGCCGTCGACGCCGGCTACGTGCCGAACGAGATGCAGGTGGGCCAGACCGGCAAGATCATCGCCCCGGAGCTCTACATCGCAATCGGCATCTCGGGTGCGATCCAGCACCTGACGGGCATCAAGGACGCCCGCACGATCGTCGCGATCAACAAGGACGCGGAAGCCCCGATCTTCGAGGTGGCCGACATCGGCCTGGTCGGTGACCTCTTCGAGATCGTCCCGCAACTGGAGCAGGCGCTCTCCTGATGAGGAGCGTGCTAGAGCGCGCCGAGAACTGATTCGGCGGAGGAGACCTTGAACTCGCCCGGCGCCTCGACGTGGACCTGCCGGACAACCCCGTCGTCCACCACGATCGCAAAGCGCTGGCCGCGCGTCCCCATGCCGAAACGGCTCGCATCCATCGTGAGGCCGAGCGCCTTCGCATACTCTGCGTTGCCGTCCGCCAGCATGAGCACCTTGTCGCCCACGTTCCCTGACTTGCCCCAGGCGTTCATCACGAACACGTCGTTGACCGCCATGCAGGCGATCGTGTCGATCCCCTTCGCCTGCAGATCGCCGGCGGATTTCACGAATCCCGGCAGGTGCTTGGCGTCGCAGGTCGGCGTGAACGCGCCCGGAACGCAGAACAACACGACCTTCTTGCCCTTGAAGAGCTCGTCGGTCGACACGTCCTTCGGGCCTTCCGCCGTCATCGTCTTCAGCGTGCCGCGCGGCATGCGGTCCCCGGCCTTGATCGCCATGGTGTCTCTCCTGTCTCGACTCAGCGGGCCGCTACGGTGCCTGACGCGCTGTGGGCGCGCAAGCTCCACAGCTTCGCGAGCTGCATCATGGTCGGATTGCCCGTCACGGCCTTGAACGACTTGATGGCCGCGGCCTTCTGGCCGGCCTTGAGCTGCGCGACGCCGAGAAGCAGCTGAGCCTCGGCGGCGTGATGCACGCTGCCCTTCATGAGGCCCTGCGAGAGCGCCTGGACCGCCTTGTCATACTGCTGATAGCCGAGATAGGCCACGCCGACCGCCACGTCCTTCTCACCCGTGGCCGAAGTCTGCGCCTCCGCGGCGAGCTTCGGGAGGGACCGCTGGTCCAATTTCGCCTGGCGCTTCGCATTGGCGAGCAAGCGGTCGGCGTGCTGCCGGACGTGCGGGTCCGTGAACACGTTCTTGCCGTAGCCCTTCTCGAGCACCTGCTCCGCATCTCCGGGAGAGCCCTGCTCGAGCGCGAGCTGTGCCATCTCGATGTACTGCGCCGGCTGGCTCATCGCGCCCACGTCATCCGACAAGCGGTAGATGTTGAGCATGTCGAGATCGCTGCGCTCGGCCTGCTTCGACTGGTAGAGCGAGTCCATGATGTCCTGCCAGTACGACGGCTTCGGGTAGTACGTGACCAGACGCGCGAGCGCCTCGTTGATGCACGACTTGTTGTTCAGCTTCACGCAGGAGTCGAGCACGATCTGCATCTGTGACTCCTTGGGGGTGTGTCCGGCATGGATCTCCCGGTCCACCAGATCGTGCGTGAAGCGCATCGTGTTCTTGTAATCGCCCTGGAGGTAATAAGCCTGACTCACCAGGGTGTCCATGTTGGCGTTTCCGAAACCGCCTTTTACCGCCTGCTCGCCGAACTTCGCGGCCTGGTGGTAGTCCTTCATCTGGTAGTACAGCCCCGCGAGGTCCCGGATGCGCTCCTGCTTCACGTTCGGCGTGATGAATCCGTCGTCGAGCGTCGCCTCCATGGCCTTCGCGGCGTCCTTGAAGTCCTTGGTCTTCACGTACGCGTAGAGCGCGAGCTCGTTGATGACGTGAGTGTCATAGGGCGAGGGCTTCGGCAAGGCCCGCGCCTTGTCGAGTTGCTGGAGCGCCTCGTGGTACTTGCCCTTCTTGAGGTCGTCCTGAGCCGACTTCAGCGGGCGCGCGAACGCGCGCGTCACGGTCGGCTTCGAGGCTGCCTGGGCCGGGGTCGGAATCGAGAGCGCGAGGCTCAGTCCGCCGATCAGGGTGGCGCCGAGGAGCGCCGCTGCGAGGTTGGGTCTGTTCATGATGAGCCTGACGTTGGGGCCGCCCGCTCCGCGGGCGCCGGGGGTGGATACGCTATTGGCTGAACTGCGAAGTATTGACGAATCCGATCTTCACCATGTGATTGCGCTGTGCCGACGCGAGCACTTGCGCGACGACGCCGTACTTCACGTGCCGGTCGGGCTGCAGATGGATCTCCGGTTGCGGCGTGATCGCCGACTCGGTGCGGAAATAACCATCGAGCGTGTCCATGTTCGGCACCACATTGCCGTTCCACACGATCGTCCCGTCGTAGTCGATCTCGAGGTTGATGACCTGGGGACGCTCTTGCGGCGGCGGGGGATTGTTGGCGTTCGGCATGTCCATCTTCACCGCATGCGTCATGATGGGTAGCGTGATGATGAGCATGGTGAGGAGCACGAGCATCACGTCGATGAGCGGCGTGGTATTGATGTCGACCAGGGTGTCCTCGCCGAGCTCGCCCTGTCCCACATTCATTGACATGGTTTCAAATTCCTCCGGATACGGCTCAGTGGGCCATCCTCAAGTACTTCTGCAGCGTGCTCGAGTCCGGCTGCGTGATGAAATTGACCTTCACGATCCCGCCGCGCTGGACCGCGTAGAGCACCCGCCCGATCGCCTGATATTCCACGTTCTTGTCCCCCCGGATCTCGATCTTGGGCTGCGGCTTGATGACGGCGGCGGCCGCCACCTTGGAGATGAGTGTCTGCTCGTCCGGCACGAGCTGGTGATCCCAGTAGACCTGTCCCTGGGAGTCCACCGCAATGGTGATATCCGTGGGCTTCGTCTGCGTCGGGATGTTCACCGCGTTCGGCAGCGTCAGGGGCACCAGGTTGCGGATCACCGGAATGGTGATCAGGAAGATGATGAGCAGCACGAGCATTATGTCGACGAGTGGCGTCGTATTGATCGTGTTATTGAGCGAATGCTCCTGCGGCTCGGATTCGATCTCGTACTTGCTGGCCATGGATGCTGCCTAACCTTCTATCCTCGGCTCCTCGGACCTCGGCATGCGCGGCCGAGCGGGGCGCGGCGCGCATACCCGGCCGGCCTCGACGGCCGGCCGTACGGAACTCACTCAGCCGCCCGATGCGCTCACTTGCGCCCCACGGCCGCCGCAGCCGGCGCCGCGGAGGCCTGCGCCGAAGTCGGGCGCGCCGGTACCACGTCGGCACCGCCCACGCGCGCGCCACCGATGAGGTAGGTGTGCAGGTCGCCGGCGAAGTTGCGCAGCGTCTCGAGCACGAGCTTGTTGCGTCCGATGAGCCAGTTGTACCCGAGCACCGCCGGCACCGCGACCAGCAGGCCGGCTGCGGTCATGATGAGCGCCTCACCCACCGGACCCGCCACCTTGTCGATACTCGGCTGACCCGAGACGCCGATCGAGACGAGCGCTTGGATGATGCCGACGACGGTTCCGAAAAGTCCGACGAACGGAGCGGTCGATCCGACCGATGCGAGCCAGCCCATGCCGGCTTGCAGATCGTTGCTGGTCGCCGTGATCGAGCGCTGCAGCGACATGTTGATCCACTCGTCGAGGTCGATGCGCTCCGAGAGACGGCCCTCGTGATGCGACTGCGCGCGCAGGGCTTCCTCCGCCACGTGACGGTAATGGTCGCCCTTCTTGAGCCGGTCGATGCCGTCCTTCACCGAAGGCGCGGTCCAGAACCGCTTCTCGGCGTTGCGGCCCGCCTGCTTCAGCTTCCTTTGATCCCAGAGCTTGACCAGGATCAGGTACCAGGAAGACAAAGACATCAAGAAGAGAACGATCAGCACTCCGTGGGAGAGCCAACCGCTCTTGAACAAGAAGGCGGAGACGCCATAAGGGTTCGTTACTACTGCGGCTGTGTTCATAGACTCCTCGATCGTAAATAGCGAGGGGCGCCCGCGCGCCCCTGTCATGAACCTATTGAAGCACGAACTTCACGTTGAAGTTCACACAGGTCTCCACCGGCTTGCCGTCGGTCGTGCCGGGATAGAAATTCGCGTGGGCCGCCCATCGCACGGCGGCCTGGTCGAGCCTGGAGGAGCCCGAGCTCCTCTGCACCTTCGGCTGCCCCACGACCCGGCCCGAGGGTCCCGCGCACACGTACACCTCCGTCGTCCCCTGCTCTCCAAGGCGGCGCGAGACCGGCGGGTAGTAGTCGTCCGTCGAGGGCGAGTTGCGCACGTTGAGCCGCGCATACGTCCGCACGATCCGTCGCGGCGCCGGCTTCGGCGGAGGCAGCGCGACGACCTTCTTGTTGGTGACGTCGGTGATGGCGGTGGAATTGGTCTGCTGCGGCACGTTGATCGACACCTCCGGCGGAGGCACGACCACCGGGGGCCGCTGCATTTGCGGCGGCGGGGGTGGCGGCGGCTGGTTGTGCTTCTGAACCTGCTGCACGATGTTCGTCTGGATCGGCGCGTTGTCGACTTTCATCACCTTGTTCTTGAGTCCAAGGGACAGCGCGAGGAATCCGACGACCTGCACGGCGCACGCGATGAACAGGACGATGATGCGCCGTGAGAAGAACTGCGAGTCGTGTTGTGTGTAGGCCGCCATGCTGACCGTCGATCAGTGCTTGTAGATTCGCGCAAACCGCCCAGTGAGGGCAGGCGTCGCAAAGTAGCTACGTTTTAACCCATGCGCAAGTCCAAGGTGGACCGGTGCGCTCACCCCATGTTCGCGGGCGTGCTCAGCTTTCGTCCCGAGCGCCCTGCCGCCCCTTCGCGAGCCGGCCTCTACTTCGAGCGGACCCCCCCCGGAGCGTCGGCTGCGACTGTAACGACTGTAATAAATGTGTTTGCGATGTACTGAGTCGGGCGCGCCTGAGCGCTTGAGCCAGACATCGACGTCAACTGGGCTAACTGTAACCGCTACCCCTCGCACTGACAACTCCACCCGCGCGTGCGATACGCGAATCGCCGCTTCGCGGCGCGGCGCGCACACCAACACGCTGCGGTCGCGGCTCGCGCCGCGCGATATTCCGCGCGTGCCATGCGCAATTCCAGAGCTCGCGCTAGGGTAACGTCGAGCGGATTCACCTGCTGGGGTGGATGGGAAAAGCCGTACTTCCTGTGCAGCAACATGCATACCCATGGCGGCGAAGTGCTCTCGAGAGAATATGCGCGAGCCCTCGCGGCGAGGCGGCTCCCGCAGGCGTCCCACCGCGCGCCGCACCTCGACGATTTCGACTGCGGCGATCGGCATGAGTTCAGAACCGGGCATGCTATCGATGCGAAGGTCAAGCCCGAGGCAGGAGCGCAGCGTATCCCAGGAGGACCGCCAATTGACAATACCGACTCGATTGTGCTCCCATCATCCGACACTAGGAACCCCGCACCGGCCCTTGAGGGGCGGGTGCGGGGTTTTTTCTTATTGAAGTGAAGTGGGAGCTCGAGATGAAGCTGTATTCGCCGAAAGACGTCGACAAGAAAGCCCTTCGAGGCACGCGCATTGCCGTGCTCGGTTACGGGAGCCAGGGCCGCGCTCATGCGCTCAACCTCAAGGACAGCGGCCACGACGTGATCGTCGGCGTGCGCAAGGGCGGCGACAGCTGGAAGAAGGCGCGACGGGACGGGCTCGCGGTGGCGCCGCCCGCCGATGCCGTGCGCGGCGCGGGGCTCGTGGCCATGCTGACGCCGGACCTCGTTCAGCCGGAGCTCTACGAGGCCGTCGCCCCGGGGCTTGCGCGGGGCACCGCCCTCCTCTTCGCCCATGGCTTCAACATTCACTTCCGCACCATCCGCCCCCGCAAAGACCTCGACGTGGTCCTCATCGCGCCCAAGGGCCCTGGTGATCTGGTCCGCCGCCAGTATCAGCAGGGGCGCGGCGTTCCGTGCCTCATCGCAGTGGCCCAGGACGCGACTGGCCGCGCCCACGCGAAAGCTCTCGCCTACGCTCACGGCATCGGCGGCACGCGCGGGGGAGTGCTCGAGACCACGTTCGCCGAGGAGACCGAGACGGACCTGTTCGGCGAGCAGACGGTGCTGTGCGGCGGGGTGACCGAGCTCATCGTGAAGGGATTCGAGACGCTCGTCGAGGCCGGGTATCAGCCCGAGGTGGCGTACTACGAGTGCCTCCACGAAGTGAAGCTCATCACCGACCTCCTGCACGAGGGGGGGATCCGCAAGATGCACCAGTTCATCAGCGAGACGGCCAAGTACGGCGACCTCACGCGCGGCCCGCGGGTGATCGATGCGCGGGTGAAAGGCGAGATGCGCCGCATCCTCAAGGAGATACAGGACGGCAAGTTCGCCCGCCAGTGGATGAAGGAGTACGCCTCCGGACGCCATAACTACAAGAAGCTGCTGAAGGCGGACATGAACCGCCAGATCGAGAAGGTCGGCGCGCGGCTGCGCTCGCGGATGCCGTGGCTCGACGAGCGCCGCACATGAGCGCCGACCCGGGCAGGGTCGTCATCTTCGACACGACGCTGCGCGACGGCGAGCAGGCGCCGGGCTGCAGCATGGCGCAGCCGGAGAAGCTGCGCGTCGCGCGCGCGCTCGCCGAGCTCGGGGTGGACGTGATCGAGGCGGGCTTCCCGGCCGCCTCTGTCGGCGACGCGGAAAGCGTCGCCGCCGTGGCGCGCGAGATCGAAGGGCCGGTGATCTGCGGTCTCGCGCGCTGTAACGCAAGCGACATCCGGCTCGCGGCGCAGGCGCTGCGGGAGGCCCCGCGGCGGCGGCTGCACGTCTTCCTCGCGACGAGCGCCATTCACCGCCAGTACAAGCTCAACATGGCCGAGGAGGAGATCGTGCGCAGCGCCGTCGAAGGCGTGCGGCTCGCGCGCGAGCTCTGCGACGACGTCGAGTTCTCGCCGGAGGACGCCTCCCGCACCGAGCTCGAATTCCTCGCCCGGGTGGTCGAGGCCGTGATCGCCGCGGGGGCGACCACCGTCAACATTCCGGACACCGTCGGCTACACGGTGCCCGACGAGTTCGCGGAGCTGTTCCGCTACCTCAAGCGCAACGTCCGCGGGATCGATGGCGTGACGCTCTCGGTCCATTGCCACGACGATCTCGGCATGGCCGTGGCCAACAGCCTCACCGCCATCATCGCCGGCGCGCGCCAGATCGAGTGCACCGTCAACGGCATTGGCGAGCGCGCAGGCAACTGCTCGCTCGAGGAGGTCGTGATGGCATTGAAGACCCGCGAGACTTTCTTCGATGCCCGCACCGGGATAGACACGAGCCGGCTCTATCCAACCTCACGGCTCGTCGCGAGCGTGACCGGCATGACGATCCCGCGGAACAAGGCCGTGGTCGGCGAGAACGCGTTCGCCCACGAGGCGGGCATCCATCAGCACGGCATGCTGCGCCATCGCTCGACCTACGAGATCATGCGTCCGCAGGACGTGGGTCTCGCCCGCAGCAGCCTCGTGCTCGGCAAGCACAGCGGCCGGCATGCGCTGCGCGAGCGTATCAAGGAGCTCGGCTTCGAGCTCGATGACACCGAGTTCAACCGCGTGTTCACCGAGTTCAAGGCGCTCGCGGACAAAAAGAAATCCCTCTTCGACGGCGACCTCGAGGCCCTCGTGCTGCGCGCCGCGCACGGCAAGGACGGGCCGTGGACGCTCCTCGAGCTGCGCACGGCGAGCGCTAGCGCGACCGGAGCCGAGGCCGTGGTGCGCCTCGCGCACGCCGATGGCCGCAGCGTCGAGCGCACTGCGCACGGCGACGGGCCGGTCGATGCCGCATTCAAGGCCATCGAGGCGGCGATCGACATCGCCGTGGCGCTCCGCAAGTTCGAGCTGCATGGGTTGACGGGCGGCGAGGATGCGCAGGGTGAGGCGGTGGTCTACGCGGACCACGACGAGCGCTCCTATCGCGGCTCGAGTGTCAGCACCAACATCGTCGAGGCGAGCGCGCAGGCCTTCCTCGACGTCGTGAATCGGATAGAGCTCTCGCGCGCCACGCGCGCGAGCTCGCAAGGAGGCGCTCCTGCGCGCGCGAGTGCCTGAAGGCGTGCGCGCCTGAAAGCTCGAGGGACCCATGAAGAAGACGCTGCTCCAGAAGATTTGGGAAGAACACGAGGTGGTCACGGAGACGGCGGATACCCCCGCGGTGCTCTACATCGATCTGCACCTCATCCACGAGGTCACCTCACCCCAGGCGTTCACCGTGCTGCGAGCTCGCAAGCTGCCCGTGCGCCGCCCGGACTTGACGCTCGGCACGCTCGATCACTCGACGCCGACCCGCACGGAGCAAGTCTTCGGGAATGCCCCCTTCACGCTCGATTCGGCCGCGCGCCAGGTCCACCAGCTCGAATCGAACAGCACGGCCTTCGGCGTCGAGCTCCTCGGCATGCGCAGCGCCGAGCGCGGCATCGTGCACGTCATCGGCCCCGAGCTCGGGCTCACCCAGCCCGGCAAGACCATCGTCTGCGGCGATAGCCACACGAGCACCCACGGGGCTTTCGGTGCGCTCGCGTTCGGCATCGGCACGACCGAGGTGGGCCATGTTCTCGCCACGCAATGCCTACTGCAGCGCAAGCCTCGCACCTTCGGTATCGAGGTAAGCGGTCGCCTCGCGGCAGGGGTCACCGCGAAGGATCTCATCCTCGCCATCATCGGCCGGATCGGCGTCGCGGGCGGCACGGGGCATGTCATCGAATATCGCGGGGCAGCCATTCGCGCGCTCGACATGGACGAGCGCATGACCGTCTGCAACATGTCGATCGAGGCCGGAGCGCGGGCTGGGATGATCGCGCCCGACGAGACGACCTACGAATACGTTCGGTCCCGACCGCGCGCCCCGCAAGGGGCGGCCTGGGAGCGCGCGCTCGAGGCCTGGAAGCGGCTGCCGACGGACGCCGGGGCCGCGTTCGACCGGGAAACCGCGCTCGACGCCGGGGACATCGAGCCCATGATCACCTACGGCACCAACCCCGGGATGTCGGTCCCGATCACCGGATGCGTCCCGAACCATGCCGGCGATCCGCTCTTGAAGCGGGCGCTCGCGTACATGGACCTCGAGCCGGGCGCCCCGCTCCGTGACCGGCCGGTCAACGTCGTGTTCCTCGGCAGCTGCACCAACTCGCGCCTGTCGGACCTGCGTGCGGCCGCACGGGTGCTGCGCGGCCACAAGATCGCGCAGGGCGTGCGCATGCTCGTCGTGCCCGGCTCGCAGGCCATCAAGGCCGCGGCGGAGGCTGAAGGGTTGCACCGAATTTTCATCGAGGCCGGCGCGGACTGGCGGGAATCGGGCTGCTCGATGTGCATCGGGATGAACGGCGACACCGTCGCGCGTGGGGAGTACGCGGTGAGCACCAGCAATCGCAATTTCGAGGGCCGGCAGGGCGCGGGCAGCCGCACGCTCCTCGCAAGCCCGCTGACGGCGGCGGCCTGCGCCGTGCGCGGCCGCATCACCGATCCGCGCGAGCTGCTCTAGGCCCGCTCGAGCTGCCAGGAGAGCCCATGGACCCGATCAAGACGATTCGCTCGCGCACCGTCGTGCTGCCGGCCTCGAACATCGACACCGACCAGATCATTCCGGCACGTTTTCTCACCACGACGACCCGCGAGGGTCTCGGGCGCCACCTCTTCGAGGACTGGCGCCGCGGCCCCGACGGCGCGCCGCGGCCCGATTTTCCGCTCGATCGCCCCGAGGCGGCCGGCTGCACCATCCTCGCCGCCGGCCGCAACTTCGGCTGCGGCTCCTCGCGCGAGCACGCGCCCTGGGCGCTCCTAGACCATGGCATCCGGGCCGTGGTGAGCACGGAAATCGCCGACATCTTCCGCAGCAACGCGCTCAAGAACGGCCTGCTTCCGGTCGTCGTCGAGGAACGCGCGAATCGCTGGCTGCTCGAGCATCCGGGCGCCGAGGTGACGCTCGATGTCGAGACGGCGACGCTCACGCTGCCGCACGGCGAACAATTCGGGTTTCCGCTGGAGCCCTTCGCCCGCTTCTGCCTGTTGAACGGCGTCGACGAGCTCGGCTTCCTGCTCCGCGAGCTGCCGCACATCGAGGCCTACGAGCGCCGGCGCGCCGAGCGCGGAAGCCTCGCGTCGTGAAAGCGAGCATTGCCGTACTGCCCGGGGACGGGATCGGCCCGGAAGTCGTCGCCGAGGGACTGCGCTGTCTCCAGGCTGTCGCAAGCACGTTCGGCCACTCGCTCACGCTCACGGAGCTGCCGTTCGGCGGAGCCGCCATCGAGGCCTGCGGCGACCCGCTGCCCGAGCACACGCTCGAGGCCTGTCGCGCGGCCGATGCCGTGCTGCTCGGGGCAATCGGGGGCCCGCGTTGGTCCGGGCCCCACGCCAAGGTCCGCCCGGAGCAAGGGCTGCTGCGGTTGCGCAAGGCGCTCGGGGTGTACGCCAATTTGCGACCCGTCAAGGTCCACCCCGGCCTCCTCGACGCATCGACCTTGAAGCGCGAGGTGCTGGAAGGTGTCGATCTCGTATTCGTCCGGGAGCTGACGGGCGGCATCTACTTCGGCGACAAGAAGCGCGATGCCGACGCTGCCGTGGACGTGTGCACGTACACGGTGGCCGAGATCGAGCGTGTGACGCGCACGGCGGCGCGCCTCGCCCAGCAGCGGCGGCGCCGACTCACCTCGATCGACAAATCGAACGTCCTCGAGACTTCCCGCCTGTGGCGCGAGGTCGTCGAGCGAGTCGTGCGCAGCGAGTTTCCGGAACTGACGCTCGAGCACATGCTCGTCGATGCCGCAGCCATGCATCTCATCCGGCGGCCGCGGGATTTCGACGTTCTCGTCACCGAGAACATGTTCGGCGACATCCTCACCGACGAGGCCTCGATGCTCGCCGGTTCGCTCGGCCTGCTGCCCTCGGCGTCACTCGGCGAGGGCCGGCGGGGGCTGTACGAGCCGATCCACGGCTCGGCCCCGGACATCGCCGGCCGTGGCATCGCCAATCCGTACGGCACCCTGCTCAGCATCGCGCTGCTGTTGAGGCATTCGCTCGGGCTCGATAGGGAGGCGGCTGCGCTCGAGACCGCCGTGCATGCGTCGATCGATCGCGGCGCGAGAACGCCCGACATCGCCCTGCCCGGCGCGCGGTCCTGCTCGACGCGCGCCGTCGGCGATGCCGTGCTAGAACGACTCGCGTAAGGGCGACTCGCCCCTGTGCCTTAGCTGACGCGGCGCGCGCGCTCGAGCCCCGCCGCGAGGTCGGCCCTGAGATCCTCGAGCGCCTCGATGCCGACGGAAAGCCGTACCAGGCCATCGACCAGCCCCGCTCGGGCGCGCGCCTGCGGATCCATGGCGGCGTGCGTCATCGAGGCCGGATGCGCGATGAGGCTCTCGACGCCGCCGAGTGATTCGGCGAGCGCGAAGCACTCGAGCCGGGAGACGAGCGCCCGCACGGCCTCGGAGCCGCCTGCGAGCACCAGGCTCACGATGCCGCCGAAGCCGCGCTGCTGGCGTCGGGCGACCTCGTGTCCCGGGTGCCGCGCGAGCCCCGGGTAATAGACGCGCTCGATGCCCGGCTCGGTCGCGAGCCACTCCGCCAGCGCCTGCGCATTGCGTCCATGCTGCTCGAGCCGCGCCGCGAGCGTTCGCACGCCCCGCAGGGTCATGTAGCTGTCGAACGGCGCCCCCGTGAGGCCGAGGCCGTTCGCCCACCACTCGAGCTGCTCGAGGTGCTGCGCATTCCTCGCGACGACCGCGCCCCCCACCACATCACTGTGGCCGTTCAGGTACTTCGTGGTGGAATGGACGACGAGGTCCGCGCCGAAGTCGAGCGGCCGCTGCCACAACGGCGACAGGAAGGTGTTGTCCACCGCGACGAGCGCGCCGCTCGCATGTCCGAGAGCCGCGAAGCGCTCGATGTCGGTGATGCGCAGCAAGGGATTGCTCGGCGTCTCGATCCACAGCAGGCCCGTCGGTGCCTCGAGCGCCGCGCGCACGGCCGCCTCGTCCGCAAAGTCGACGAACGCCGTCTCGAGCTCCCCGCGCTTGCGCCAGGCCTCGAACAGCCGATAGGTGCCGCCGTAGCAATCGTGCGGCGCGACGATCCTCGCGCGTGCAGGCAGCAGATGTCCGGCGAGCGTGATCGCCGCCATGCCGGTCGCGGTGACGACGCTGCCCGCGCCGCCCTCGAGCTCGGCGAGGGCCCGCCCCAGCAAATCCCGCGTCGGATTACCGGCGCGGGTGTAATCGTACTCGCGCTTCTCGCCGAAGCCTCGAAAGGCGAAGGTGGAGGAGAGATGGATCGGCGGCACGACCGCGCCGGTCTGCGCATCGCTCACCAGTCCCGCACGCACCGCTCGGGTGATCGGATCTCGCGCACCGCTCACGACGCGCTCTCCAGTGCACCGCGGAATACGGTTCTCAAAGGCTCGGTCTCCTTGAGGAAAGCGTCGTGCCCGTAGACGGACGAGATCTCGTGGAGCCTTCCGGCCGGGAGCCGCGCCACCATCGCGCGCACGTCATTGATCGGGACGAGCAGGTCCTCGCGCACCGCGACGGCGCTCGTCGGGACGAAGATCCGTGTCGCATCCACCCGGTGCAGGTCGATCGATTCGGAGAGACACAGGAACGACTCCGCGCGGTAGCGGCCGGCGTAATCGCGGCCGCGCGCCATGAGATAACGCTCGACCGGGAAGATGAGCTCGCCGCCCTCGCGGGTGGGCGCGCCCGCGAAGCGCGCCGCGAACTCCTCGCTGCTGCGGTAGGTGGTCATGGCGAGCGCCCGGGCGAGCTCGATGCCCTGCTCGGAACGGCCGCACTCGATGCCGAAGCGCACGATCCGCCGCTCGATGCTGCGCCAGGCGGTCGACATGGGATGTGCGCGGTCGGACGCGCCGATGATGATGAGGTGTGCGACGCGCTCCGGGTAGCTTTCCGCGAACGCGAGCGCCACCATCCCCCCGTAGGACCCCCCCGCGATCGCCTTCAGTGACTTGATGCCGAGGTGATTGAGGATGCGCAGCAGGGCGTCGGCCTGATCGTAGCTCGAGATCGTCGGGAAGGCGGCGTCGGGCTGTGGCGCCGTCGATTCACCGCAGCCGCCGATGAAGTCGAAGCTCAGGACCCGGTACTGATCCGAGTCGAGCGGCCGGCCTGCGCCCACGATATGCCCCCACCAGCTCTCGCGCGGGTTCTCCGTGCCGCATACGCGCCGATGAGCCGAGATCCCGCCGAGCGCACACACGACCGGAGCCGCAGCGGGACCGATGAGACGAAAGGCGAGGCGGACCCCGGTGAGCCGGCCGCCGTGGTGCAGCGCGAACTCCCCCGGCAGATCGAGAATGCCCTCCCGGCACGTGCAATCGCGCGCGTGCAAGGACACAGGCTCGCCGCGCACGGCCGCCGCGAGAGGCTCGACTTTGGACATCTCAAGATGCTCCGCGAATCAGGGCTTCCGCTCCTCGAGACCCCTGCAAGAGCACCCGCTCGACCTTCGGCGCGGGAGTCCCGCCCATCCTTCTCCCGGCGCCCAGTGCCGAGCAAAGGCTGCGTGACCTCTCATCTGCCGTCCCGCCACTGCGGGTCGCAGGAGTTGGCACCTTGTCCAGGCGGGTTGGGCCTGGCGGTTGCCCCGGCGTCGAAGGGCCTTTCCCTCAGCCGGTCTCGATGAGTGCGGAAAGTCTAGGCTGCCGGCCGCTCGACCGTCAAGAGGCTGGCGCGGCGGCGCGGGACGTGTTAGCGTAACAGCGCATTATTACATTCGTCGAGGCGCCGCCCAAGCATGAAGACACACCGCACCCTCACCCACCGTCAGGAGGCTCTCGCCGAGCGCAATCTGTGCACCGCGATCGCGGAGCTGCGCACGGCAGAGGAATGCCGGACATTCTTCCGCGACCTGTGCACCCCTGCCGAGATCCAGGCGATGGCCG
>JBOHZT010000020.1:0-21815 GCA_050738535.1 Steroidobacteraceae bacterium | reverse complement strand
CGCGGGATTCAGGTCGAAGATGGAGAACACGAGCGCGACCGCCGTGAGCGCCTTCTCCCCGCCCGAGAGCAGATGGATGGTGCTGTTGCGCTTGCCCGGCGGCCGGGCAATCACGGCGACGCCTGCTGTGAGCACATCGTCGCTCGTGAGCTCGAGATGCGCCTGGCCGCCGCCGAACAGCCGCGGAAACTTCTCGGCAAGCCCCGCATTGATGCGCTCGAAGGTCTGCTCGAACCGCGCACGCGTCTCCTGATCGATGCGGTGCATCGCCTCCTCGAGCATCGCGAGCGCGTCCGTCAGATCCTTGAACTGCCGGTCGAGATAGTCCTTGCGCTCCGCCTGGCCCTCGAGCTCGCCGATGGCGGCGAGATTGACCTGTCCGAGCCGCTCGATGCCCGCCCGCACCTCGGCGAGGCGCTCCTCCCAGCGTGCGAGCCCGGCGTCCTGCGCGAGCCCCTGCTCGATCTCCTCGAGCCCGAAGCCCGCCGCAGCGAGCTGCTCCGCTATCGATTCGCGCCGAATGCGCGTCTCCTGGGCGGCGAGCCGCGCCTGCTCCATCGCATCCCGCGCCTCGCGGACGCGCTGCTCGGCGCCCGCGCGAAGCTCGTCGAGCGCCCTCGACGCCTGATCGGCCTCCTCGAGCGCGCTGCGCGCCGCGGCGAGCTCGGCCTCCCCCGCGAGACGGCTGGCCAGCAGCTCGGCGATGCGCCGCTCGAGATCCTCGATGGGCGCATCGCCCGCGGCGAGCTCGCGGCCGAGCTCCTCGCAGCGCTCGTGAAGCTGCGAGCGCTGCTCGAGCGCGCGGGCGAGCGTCACGGCGAGGGAGCTCTCGGTGGAGCGGCGCGACTCCGCGAGGATCAGCGCATCGCGCGCAGCGAGCCGCGCCGCTTCGGACGCCGCGCGTGCGCGCGTGAGCCCTTCACGCCGCTCCTCGCGCTCGCCCTCGAGCTCGGGCCGCTCGGAGTCGAGCACACCGAGTGCCGCGAGGCCCTGATCGAGCGCGAGGTGAGCTCGGGCGAGACTGTCCTCGGCCGCGGCGATCTCGCGCGCGGCCGCCTCCGCCTCCTCGTCGAGTCGCACACGGCGCAGCCGGGACTCCTCGGCGCGCGCCCTGGCGGCCTCGAGCTGTCCCAGAAGATCCGCGTGCGCCCGGTGCGCGCCCTCGATCTCGGCCTGCAGCCGGTCGCGCTCGCGCTCGGAGCCGGCGAGCGCCTCACGCACCGCCGCGAGCGCCGACTCGAGCGCACGCGCGCGCTCCTCCTCGCGCTCGAACTGCGATCGCAGCCCCTTCAAGCGCTGCTCGCGCTCGATGATGCCCGCGTGCTGATCGTGCCCGCGGTTGACGCGGGCCCAGCTCTTCCCGAACCACTCCCCACCCTGCAGGACGATCGACTGTCCCTGCGTGAGCGTCGCGCGCTGCGCGAGCGCGTCGGGAATCGAACCGCCGGTGAGCACCGCATCGAGCTGCTGCCTCACGGCCGCCGGCGCGCGAATCAGCTTCGCAGCGAGGCGCTGCGATGCGCTCGAGGCATCGACCGGGCCCCTGGCGGGACCCGCTTCTGCCTCGGATGCGGTATCTGCCTCGGATGTGGTAGAGGAATGCTCCACGAGCGCGAGCCGTCCGCTCGCAAAGTCCTCGAGCGCGCTCGCGAGTCCATCGAGCTGCTCGATGCAAACGGCCTCGAGCGCATCCCCGAGCACCGTCTCGACCGCGCGCTCCCAGCCGGCCTCGACCTCGAGCGCCTCGGCGACCCGCGGCCGATCGGCGAGGCCCCTGCTGGCGAGCCACTCCTCGGCGCGGCCGGCGTCGTGCGTGAGCGCCGCCTTCTGC
Organism: Steroidobacteraceae bacterium; assembly: GCA_050738535.1. Taxonomy (GTDB): domain Bacteria; phylum Pseudomonadota; class Gammaproteobacteria; order Steroidobacterales; family Steroidobacteraceae; genus JASHUC01. The sequence goes on along the minus strand of JBOHZT010000020.1, from coordinate 19,984 downwards.
ACCGCCTCGATCGAGACGAGCTCGCGGCGCACGCGCTCCCGCTCGGCGCGCGCCGCCTCGAGCCGGGACTCGACGCCGAGCTGCTCCGACCGCAACGCCTGCGCCGCCTCCCGCGCCCGCGTGAGAGCCGCGCCGAGCTCCTCGCCATGGCTGCGCGCGGCCGCCTCGCGCTCCGCGAACGCCACGAGCTCCGCCGCTGCCTCCTGGGCCGCGAGCTCCTCGCGCTCGATGGCGATCCGGTCCGCGCGCGCCGTGAGCCGACGCCGCTCGCTCGAGAGCTGCTCGATGCGCGCCTGTTCGACCTGCGTCGTCTGGCTCGCCGCCGCGAGGCGTGTATTGAACTCGTCGGAGCGCCGCTGCCAGTCCGCGAGGTCCTGCTCGGCGCGCTCGAGCGCCTCGGCGGCGTACCGCTCCGCCCGCTGCCGCTCGTCGAGCTCCGGGGTCAGCCGGGCGCTGTCGGCGCGCAGCGTCTCGAGCTGCTGCTCGTCGCGCGCGATGTGCACCGCGAGATCCGCGAGCGTCGAGCGCGCCTGCGCGAGATCGCTGCGCTGGCGCTCGCGCAGCTCGCGCGTGTGCTCGAGCGTCTGCTCCGCGCGCGACAGATCCGCGCCGACCTGGTAGTAACGGGCCTGCGCATTCGAGAGCTGCTCGCTGCGCTGTGCATGCACTTCGCGATGCCGCTCGAGGGCCGCTTCCGCGGAGCGCTGCTCGGCAAGCGCGGCCTGCATCTCGAGGTCCCGCTCGCGGGTCGCCTCGTCGTGAGCCTCCGCCCCGCTCGCGAGCTCGCGCAGCTTGAGCGCGAGGACCTCGGCCGCCGTACGACGCTCGTCCTCCTTCAGCGCCTGGTAGCGCCGGGCCGTCGCCGCCTGGCGCGTGAGATGCCGGATCTGCTTCTCCACCTCATCGCGCACGTCCTGGAGCCGTTCGAGGTTCTCGCGGGTCTCCGCGACGCGCGATTCGGTCTCCCGCCGGCGCTCCTTGTAGCGCGAGATGCCCGCCGCCTCCTCGAGGAGCGCCCGCATGTCGTCGGGCTTCGCCTCGATCACTCGCGAGATGGTGCCCTGCTCGATGATGGCGTAGCTGCGCGAGCCGAGTCCCGTGCCGAGGAACAGCTGCGTGATGTCCTTGCGCCTGCAGCGCGCCCCGTTGATGAAGTAGCCCGAGCTGCCGTCGCGCGAGACGACACGGCGCAGCGAGACCTCCCCATAGCTCGCGTAGGGGCCGCCGATCTTCCCATCGCCGTTGTCGAAGACGAGCTCGACCGAGGCCGACCCGACGGGCTTGCGGCTCGTCGAGCCGTTGAAGACGACGTCGGCCATCGAATCGCCGCGCAAATAGCGCGCCGAGAGCTCGCCCATGACCCACCGCACGGCGTCGATGACGTTCGACTTGCCGCACCCGTTGGGCCCGACGATCCCCGTGAGATTCCCGGGAAAGTGGACCGTGGTGGGATCGACGAAGGATTTGAAGCCGGCGAGCTTGATCCTGGTGAGTCGCATCTGGAACTACCGACCCCTCGTTTTCGAGACCTGCGGCCAATGATAAATTAAACTTCTACCGCGCGCCCCCGAAGCGCGTTCCCTCGAGCGTTAATTCTGTGCGACCGATGCCGACGCCTGCGAAGCACCTCGACACCTTCCCCAATCCGGCTGCGGACCGTGACTACACCATCCGTATGTCGATACCGGAGTTCACGTGCCTGTGTCCGAAGACCGGCCAGCCCGATTTCGCAACGCTCGAGCTCGAATACGTCCCCGGCCGGCTGTGCGTCGAGCTCAAGTCGCTGAAGCTTTACATCTGGTCCTTTCGCGACCGGGGCGCGTTCCACGAGGCCGTGGCCAACGAGATCGCCTCCGATCTGGGCGCGGCGCTCGCGCCGCGTTTCCTGCGGCTCACCGCGCGGTTCAACGTCCGGGGAGGCATTTACACGACCGTCGTCGTCGAGCGCCGCGAGCCCGGATGGAACGCTGCTGCGGCCGTCACGCTGCCCTGACAGGCCCCCGAGGGGGGACTCGGCGCCCGCCGAGATGCCTTCCGGACACCTTCACGGGAGTCCTCCGGGACGCCGCCCTGTACACGCCCGAGTGCGCCGGTATAATCGCGCGTCCTTCGAAGGCTCGTGCTTTTAGGAGTGACTGATGCCGGCCAAGAAACCCGCGCCGAAACCCGGCAAAGGCAAGAAAGCCGCAAACCGCCCGGCGACCCGCAAGAGCGCTGCGCGCAAGCCGCCGGAGCGTGCGAAGCCCGCGGCGCGTCCGCGCGGCAAGGCGGTCGCCGTCCGACGCCCGGCGTCGGCCGCGTCCGCTCCAGTGAATGGAAAAGCCACGGAAAACCGAGATCTGATGCGTATAGCCCCCAAGGCCACGGAACAGGCCGTGGACGATAGCAACCCCGGAGCAGGTCAGCCGATGCGCGTTCCGCCGCCGCTGCCCCGCCTGCCCGCCTCACCCGCCTCACCCGCCAACCTCGACGCCGAGGACGCCGACGGCGCCGAGCCGGGAAGCCTTCTCGCCGGCCCGCGCAACGTCAAGCCCTACATCGTCAAGCGCGGCGAGCAGTACATGAGCAAGGAGCAGACGGAGCATTTCCGTCAGATCCTCAGCAACTGGAAGCGGGACCTCATGGAGGAGGTGGACCGCACCGTCACGCACATGAAGGACGAGGCGGCCAATTTCCCCGACCCGAACGATCGAGCCACCCAGGAAGAGGAGTTTAGCCTGGAGCTGCGGACGCGTGACCGGGAGCGCAAGCTCATCCGCAAGATCGACGAGGCGCTGAAGCGCATCGAGGACGGCACCTACGGCTACTGCCTCGAGACCGGCGAGGAGATCGGCATCAAGCGGCTCGAGGCACGGCCGGTCGCAACGCTGAGCATCGAAGCTCAGGAGCGGCGCGAGCGGCGCGAGCGGCAATACGGCGATCGCGACGACCGGTACCGCTGACCTCGCGGCCGAGCGCCGGCAGGCGCGCTACATCGGCCGCTTCGCCCCCTCGCCCACCGGGAAGCTCCACCTCGGCTCGCTCGTCGCGGGGCTTGGCAGCTTTCTCGACGCCCGCCATCACGGCGGCCGCTGGCTCGTGCGGATCGAGGATCTCGATGTCGAGCGCGTCGAGCCCGGCAGCGCCGCCGAGATCCTCGGCTGCCTCGAGGCGCTGGGCCTTTACTGGGATGGTGAGGTCCGCTACCAGAGCCGCCACACGGCGCGCCACACCGAAGCGCTCGAGCGGCTCACCGCTCGCGGACTCACGTACGAGTGCAGCTGCTCGCGCCGCGATTGGACGGCACCCGGCGGTGAGGCCCGCTACCCGGGCACCTGCCGCAACGGCGCCGCCCGGCCCGGACCCGCCGCGCTTCGTTTCCGGGTGAGCGACAGCGAGACCGTCCGGTTCGCCGACCGCATCCAAGGACCCTGTGAGTACTCGCTGCGTCAGCTCGGCGACGTCGTGATCCGGCGGCGCGACGGCGTGACGGCCTATCAGCTCGCGGTCGTCGTCGACGACGCCGAGCAGGGCATCACTCACGTGGTCCGAGGCGCCGACCTCATCGCCAGCACGGCCTGGCAAATCGCCCTGTCTCGGGCTCTTGGCACGAGTCTCCCCTGCTATGCCCACTTGCCGGTCGTCGTCGAGCCGGACGGCGCAAAGCTCGCCAAATCGAGGCACTCCGTCCCGATCGAGGCCGCCTCGAGGCATGCGGCGCTCACCACCGCCCTGCGGCTCCTCGGCCTCGATCCCGGCCCCGAACTGGCCCACGAGGCGCCCGAGCGCGTGCTCCGCTGGGCGGTGGATCACTGGCGTATCCGCCGGCTGAGGGGCATCGCGGAGATTCCCGCCCCCCCAGGCTGATTTGGGTCCCCCCCTCCCATTGGGCTAAGGTACACGCAGGGGAGTGGGAGGAAGTCCCGGCGGACGCGCGCCGCGGGGACCCAACGATAACGACGGGGGCTTGCAATGAGCGATCCGCGAACGATCAAGAAATATCCGAATCGGCGCCTCTACGACACCGTCGAGAGCCGCTACATCACGCTCGCGGAGGTGCGCAAGCTGGTCGTGGACCACGTCGAGTTCATCGTCGTGGACAAGCGGACCGAGCGAGACATCACCCATTGCATCCTGCTGCAGGTCATTGCCGAGCAGGAGCAGGGGAGCGATCCGCTGATGAGCCGGGACTTCCTGGCCCAGCTCATCCGCTCCTACGACGGCGGGGCCATGCAGGGCGTGATCGGCTGCTACCTCGAGCAGAGCCTGAAGCTCTTCGCGCAGCAGCAGCGCGAGATGCACGAGCGCGCGCGGAGCATCGTCGGTTCGGACCCCAAGAACGCGGTCGCCATCGCCGTGCAGAAGAACTACCAGCGCTGGCGCACGGTGCAGGACGAGATCTTCCGCACGCTCATCAACGCAGCGCCCCGCGCCCGCGCGGATGGTGAGGAACCCACGCAGCGCGGCGTATAGCCGCACTGGCGCAGCCCCCTAGGCGCGGGCACGGCAGGCCCCCTGCGGGCCCCGCCGCGACGCGGGCCGCTCAGGCCGCGTCGACGTTACGCATGGACAGGCGGATGCGGCCCTGGCGATCGACCTCGAGCACCTTCACCCGGATCACATCGCCTTCCTTGAGCTTGTCGCTCACCCGCTCGACGCGCTCGTCGGAGATCTGCGAGATGTGCACCAGCCCGTCCCGGCCGGGAAGGATCGTGACGAAAGCGCCGAAGTCCATCAGTCGAGCGACTCGGCCCTCGTAGATCTGGCCCACCTCGACGTCTGCCGTGATGAGCTCGATCCGCCGCTGCGCCTCGCGCCCGGCGCTGCCGTTGACCGAGGCGATCTTGACCGTGCCGTCGTTCTCGATGTCGATCGTCGTCCCGGTCTCCTCCGTGATCTGCCGGATGACGGCCCCGCCCTTGCCGATCACGTCGCGGATCTTCTCAGGGTCGATCTTGAGCGTGATGATCGACGGCGCCCACTCGGACATCTTCGCACGCGGCGTGGAGAGGACCTTCGCCATCTCCTCGAGGATGTGCAGCCGGCCCTCGCGCGCCTGGTCGAGCGCGATACGCATGATCTCGGGTGTGACGCCCTCGACCTTGATGTCCATCTGCAGCGCGGTGACTCCGCTCGCCGTCCCGGCGACCTTGAAATCCATGTCGCCGAGATGATCCTCGTCCCCGAGGATGTCCGTCAGCACCTTGAACCGCGAGCCCTCGAGCACGAGGCCCATGGCGACGCCGGCGACGGGTGCCTTGATGGGCACTCCCGCATCCATCAGTGAGAGGCTCGTGCCGCAGACACTCGCCATCGAGCTCGAGCCGTTCGACTCCAAGATCTCGGAGACGACGCGGATCACGTACGGGAATTGCACCATGTCGGGCATCACGGCGCTCACGCCGCGCCGCGCGAGATTGCCATGCCCGATCTCGCGGCGCTTCGGCGAGCCCATCATGCCCGTCTCGCCGACCGAGAAGGGCGGGAAGTTGTAGTGCAGCATGAACGGCTCGCGCCGCTCGCCCTCGAGTCCGTCGATGATCTGCGCGTCGCGCGTCGTCCCGAGCGTCGTCGTGACGAGCGCCTGCGTCTCGCCGCGTGTGAAGAGTGCCGAACCGTGGGTCCGGGGCAGGAGCCCCGCCTTGATGCTGATCGGCCGCACGGTCTTGGTGTCGCGGCCGTCGATGCGCGGCTCGCCGCTCAAGATCCGCTGTCGGACGATGCGGCTCTCCAGAGCGAAGAACTGCGCCTCGACGAGCTCCTCGCTCCACTTGGCGCCTTCGGCCTTCGCGAGCGCCGCCAGCGCGCTGGCCTTGATCGCCGCGATCCGATCGCGGCGCTCGAGCTTCTCCGTGATGCTGTAGGCCTTCGCGAGGGCGGCTTCCGCGTGCTGCGTCAGCGCGCTCGCGAGCTCGGTATCCTCCGCCGGCGACTGCCAGTCCCAACGCGGCTTGCCCGCCTCGGCGACGAGCTCCTTGATGACGCGAATGGCCGTCTGCATCTGCTGATGCCCAAACACGACGGCGCCGAGCATCACTTCTTCCGGCAGGCTCTTGGCCTGCGACTCGACCATCAGCACGCCCTGCTCGGTGCCGGCGACGACCAGGTGCAGAGCGGAGTCCGCGAGATCCTTGGCGGTCGGGTTGAGCAGGTACTGCCCGGAGCGGTAACCGACGCGGGCGGCGCCGATGGGGCCGGCGAACGGAACGCCCGAAAGAGAAAGCGCAGCGGAGGCGCCGAGCAGCGCGGGAATGTCCGGATCGATGTCCGGATCGACGGAGACCACCGTCGCGACGATCTGCACGTCGTTGTGGAAGCCGTCGGGAAAGAGCGGCCGGATCGGCCGGTCGATCAGGCGCGAGGTGAGCGTCTCCTTCTCCGTCGGCCGGCCCTCGCGCTTGAAGAAGCCGCCCGGAATACGGCCGGCCGCGTAGGTCTTCTCCACGTAGTTGACCGTGAGCGGCAGGAAATCCCGCCCCGGCGCCGCCTGCGACCGCGCGACGGCGGTCACGAGCACCACGGTGTCACCCATGGTGGCCTTGACGGCCCCACCCGCCTGGCGAGCGAGCTCGCCGGTTTCCAGCGTCACGGTATGGGGGCCGTACGCAAAGGACTTGATGAACACGCTCACGGTTCGCTCCTCACGACACAAGGGGGCAAAGCTCGAAGACGCGCCGCAACGGAATGCTTCGGCGCGCCGCCACGCAGGTTCAGCGGCGCAGCCCCAGGCGCTCCACGAGCTCCTGGTACTTCTGCGGCTGCTGCGACTTCAAGTAGTCGAGGAGCTTGCGGCGCTGATTGACGAGCTTCACCAGACCCCTGCGCGAGGAGTGATCGCCCTTGTGGGCGTTGAAATGCTCGCCGAGGCCGTTGATCCTCTCCGAGAGCAGCGCGATCTGCACCTCGGGCGAGCCGGTATCCGTGGGATTACGGCGGAACTGCGCGACGATCCCGCCCTTCTTGTCACTGCTCAAGCCCATTGCGCAATATTCCTAAAAGCTCTCATGATCCTGTCTTTTCGAGGCGCGGCATTCTACTCGCTGGTCCCCCTGCGCCACAAGAACGAACATCCGCCGCGGCCGCACCCGCCCCGCGCCGTCCGCCTCGCCGAGACCGAGGAACCGACCCTGCTCATCGTAACAGCGTACGCGGCCCGTGAGCTGCGGATCGGGCGATTCGACCGCCTGCCCATACGCGAGGCGCCGCGCAGCGGCCGCGGAAAGCCCGACCGGCGGCAGCCCCACGAGCGCCCGATCGGGCTCGATGAGCGGCGCCATCGCCCCGCTGCCCGCTCGGCTCTCGATGTCCTCGAGCGCTTGCATGGGCTCCTTCTCGAACGGAGCGACCCAGAGCCGGCGCAGGCGCGAGACGTGGCCCACGGTGCCGAGCGCCCTCGCGAGGTCCTCGGCGAGCACGCGAATGTAGGTGCCCTTGGAGCAATGCGCCTCGAGCGCAAGAGTCTCCGCGGTCAGCGCCGCAGGCTCGAGTCGCGTGATCTCGAGCCGCGTGATCGCGATCCGCCGCGGCGCGCGCTCGACTTCGATTCCGGCTCGCGCGAGCCGGTACAGCGGCTGCCCGGCGCGCTTCAACGCCGAGTACATCGGCGGCGTCTGCCACTGCTCGCCGCAGAATCGGGCCAGCACACGCTCGATGGCCGCGCGATCGAGAGCCGGCACGGGCTGGCGCTCGACAACCGCGCCTTCGCGATCACCCGTCGCCGTACGCGCGCCGAGCGCGATCTCGAACCGATAGGCCTTGTGGTGTCCAGTGAGGTCTCCGGCGACCTTGGTCGCCTCTCCGAGACAGATCGGCAGCATCCCCGAGGCGAGCGGATCGAGGCTGCCGGCGTGGCCGGCCTTGCGGGCGCCGAGCAGCCGCTTCACCCGCTGCAGCGCCGCGTTCGAGGAGAGCCCCTCCGGCTTGTCGAGCAGCAGGATCCCTGAGATCGCCCGACGGTCGGGCGGCGCGCCAGGATCGCTCAAGGCTCGCGGCCGCGCGCCGCCTCATGGAGCAGGCTCGTAAGACGCTCGGCGCGATCGAAGCTCTCGTCGACCACGAACACGAGGCGGGGGGCATAACGCAGCCCGAGCCGCCTGCCCGCCTCGCCGCGCAGGAAGCCCGCGGCGCGCGCGAGACCCTGCTCCACCTCGGCGGTATCCCGGGTCGCCCCGAAAGGGACAAAGTAGACCCGCGCCGTGCGCATGTCGGCAGTCAGGCTGACCCCCGTGATCGTGACATTCCCGACACGCGGGTCCTTCACCCCCCGGGTCGCGAGCTCCGCGAGCGCCCGCTTGAGCTCCGCCTCGATCCGCAAGCGCCGAGAATCGCTCATCGGGGCGCGGCCGTCACTGCGCTGCGCACGGCCATCACTGCACCGTGCGTGCGATCTCGACGCGCGTGAAGCATTCGATCTGGTCGCCGACGCGCACATCCTGATAGTTCTTCACGCCGATGCCGCACTCGGTGCCCGCGCGCACCTCGCCCACGTCCTCCTTGAAGCGCCGCAGCGACTCGAGCGCGCCCTCGAAGATGACCACACTGTCGCGCAGCACCCGGATGGGCTGGTTGCGGCGCACGACGCCCTCGGTGATGAGGCAGCCGGCCACCACGCCGAACTTGCTGGAGCGGAACACCTCGCGCACCTCCGCGATGCCCACGATCTGCTCCTTGATCTCGGGCTGCAGCATGCCGCTCATCATCTGCTTCACGTCGTCGATCGCTTCGTAGATGATGCTGTAGTAGCGCACCTCGACGCCCGTATCCTTCACCGCATCGCGCGCGCCGGCATCCGCTCGGACGTTGAAGCCGATGATCCGCGCGCCCGAGGCCGCCGCGAGCTGCACGTCCGAGATGGTGATGCCGCCGACGCCGCTCGCGATCACCTTCACCGCGACCTCGTCGGTCGTGAGCTTGGCGAGCGCATCGCGCAGCGCCTCGACGCTGCCCTGTACGTCGGCCTTGACGAGCACCGCGATGACGCCGGCCTTGCCGGACTCGAGCTGCGAGAACACGTCCTCCGCGCGCATGGTCTGCCGCGCGAGCTTCACGTCGCGGGATTTGCTCTGCCGATAGAGCGCGACCTCGCGCGCCTTGCGCTCGCTCTCGACCACCAGCAGATCGTCGCCCGCATTGGGCGCTCCGGAGAGCCCGAGAACGGCGACCGGCGTCGAGGGCAGCGCCTCGCGCACCACAGCGCCGGCCTCATCGAACATGGCGCGCACGCGGCCATATTCCCCCCCGGCGAGAATGGCATCCCCCATGCGCAGGGTGCCGCGCTTCACGAGCACGGTGGCGACGGCGCCTCGACCCTTCTCGATGCTCGACTCGACCACGACACCGGCCGCAAGGCCGCCCGCGGGCGCCCGCAGCTCGAGGATCTCTGACTGCAGCAGAATGGACTCGAGTAGCTGATCGATGCCCTCGCCGGTGCGCGCGGACACGTTCACGAAGATGTTCTGCCCGCCCCACTGCTCCGGAATGACCTCCTGCTTGGCGAGCTCGGTGCGCACGCGGTCCGGATCCGCATCGCTCTTGTCGATCTTGTTGACGGCCACGACGATCGGCACGCTCGCGGCCCGCGCGTGCTGGATCGCCTCGATCGTCTGCGGCATGACGCCGTCGTCCGCGGCGACGACCAGCACCACCACGTCGGTGACTTTCGCGCCGCGAGCGCGCATGGCCGTGAAGGCAGCATGGCCCGGCGTGTCGAGAAACGTGATGGGGCCCTTCGGCGTCTCGACTTGGTACGCGCCGATGTGCTGGGTGATCCCGCCGGCCTCGCCGGCTGCGACCTTGGCGCGGCGGATGTAGTCGAGGAGCGAGGTCTTGCCGTGATCGACGTGGCCCATGACCGTGACCACGGGGGGCCGGGCCTCGAGCTCCTCGGCCTCGATAGGCGCTCCCTGCAGATTGACCTCGATCTGATCCTCGCGCTGGACCTTCGCGGTATGGCCGAGCTGCTCGGCCACGAGCACGGCCATATCCTGGTCGAGCGGCTGATTGATGGTAGCCATCGTCCCCATGCCCATCAGGACCTTGATGACCTCGGTCGCCTTGACCGCCATCTTCTGCGCGAGCTCCGCAACGGTGATGGTCTCACCGATCGACACCTCGCGCTTGACCGGCGCCGTCGGCATCTCGAACGCATGCCGCGCATCGCCGCTCGCGGGCAACGGCCGGCTGCGGGTGCGCTTCTTCTTCTTGAACCGCGAGCTCACGTCCGTCGCGACGTGCAGCTCCTGGCGCCCATACCGGGTCGGCTGCTTGTCGTCGGCATCCTGCGTCGTCGCCTCGGCGGCCGGGCGCTGCCGCGCTTCCGGCTCGGGCGCCGCGCGCTTTTGCTGCTGCTCACGCTCGCGCCGCTCGGCCTCCTCGCGAGCCTGCTGTTCCGCGACCCGGCGCGCATCCTCCTGGGCGCGGTTGCGGCTCTGCTCCTCCTCGATCCGGCGGCGATTCTCGGCCTCGATGCGCTCGCGCTCGTGCCGCTCGGCCTCGAGCCGATCCGTCTCGGCCCGCGCCGCCTCCTCGACATCGCGCCGCTTCTGGTCGATGTCGTCCTGCTGCTGGCGCGCCTGCTCCTGGAGCACGTCGCGCTTGATGTACGTTCGCTTGCTGCGGACCTCGACGGAAACGGTGCGCGCCCGCCCCTGAATGCTCGCGAGCTTCAGCTGGCTTTGAGTCTTGCGGCTCAAGGTGATCCTGCGCGGCGCGCCGCCCTCCTCGCCGCTGCCATGGCTGCGCCGCAGGTGCGTCAGGAGCTCGAGCTTCGCCTCGTCGCTCAAGCGGTCCTCGGGCCCGGCCACCTTGATGCCGGCCTGGTCGAGCTGCACGAGCAGCCGATCCACCGGCACCTTCAAGACCTGGGCAAACTGTGAGACTGTGACATCCGCCATGAGCTAAACCTCGCGGGCAATTCCTCGGCTCATTGACCCGCCTCGAACCAGTGGGCGCGCGCGCTCATGATGAGCCGGCCCGCATCCTCGGGAGCGAGCCCCTCGATGTCGGCGATTTCATCGACCGACTGCTCCGCGAGATCCTCGCGAGTGCGGACGCCGCGCCGCGCGAGCGCGAGCGCGAGATCGGGGCTCATCCCCTCGAGCAGCAGCAGATCATCGGCCGGCATCGAGCCATCGAGGCTCTCCTCGCTCGCGATCGCCTGCGTGAGCAGCACGTCGCGGGCACGATTGCGCAGTTCCTTGACCATCTCCTCGTCGAACTCCTCGATCGCCGTAAGCTCCCCCTGCGGCACGTAGGCGACCTCCTCGACCGTCGAGAAGCCCTCCTGGACGAGGATCGCGGCCACATCCTCGCCGACATCGAGCTGCTTCATGAACGTCTGGGCGAGCTCGTGGGACTCCGTCTCGCTCTTGGCCTCCGCATCGGACTCCGTCATCACGTTGAGATCCCAGCCGGTGAGCTGGCTCGCGAGCCGGATGTTTTGGCCGCCGCGGCCGATCGCCTGGGAGAGCTTGTCCTCCCCGACCGCGATGTCGATGCTGTGCGAGTCCTCGTCGACCACGATCGACAGCACCTCGGCCGGAGACATCGCGTTGATGACGAACTGCGCGGCGTGCTCGTCGTACGGAATGATGTCGACGCGCTCGCCGGCGATCTCGTTCGAGACCGCCTGCACGCGCGAGCCGCGCATGCCGACACACGCGCCGACGGGATCGATCCGCGGCTCGTTGCTGCGCACCGCGATCTTGGCCCTCACGCCCGGATCGCGCGCGGCGCCGAGGATCTGGATGAGTCCCTGCCCCACCTCCGGCACCTCGAGCTTGAACAGCTCGACCAGGAAGGCAGGCGCCGTGCGCGACAGGAACAGGAGTGGCCCGCGCGTTTGCTCGGTGATCGACTTGACCTCCTTCAGCAGCGCCTTGATGCGGTCCTGCGGCTTCACCTGCTCCCGCGGGATCATGTCGGTGCGCGGCACGAAGCCCTCCGCGTTGCTGCCGAGATCGATGTAGGTGCCGTTGCGATCCACCCGCTTGACGACGCCGCCCACGAGCTGACCGACCCGATCCTTGTAAGCCTCCACCACCTGCGCCCGCTCGGCCTCACGCACCTTCTGCACGATGACTTGCTTCGCCTGCTGCGCGGCGATGCGGCCGAAGCCGACGGACTGCATCGGCTCCTCGACGTAGCCGCCGGGCTCGACGCTCGGATCGAGGTCGCGCGCGTCGTCGAGGCGCAGCTCCCGCTCGGGCGATTCGAGCTCGGTCGAGTCGTCCGTGAACACCTTCCAGCGGCGGAACGTGTCGTAATCGCCGCTCTTGCGGTCGATCGCCACCCGCACGTCCCACTCCTCCCCATGCTTCTTGCGAGTCGCGGACGCGAGCGCGGCTTCGAGCGCCTCGAAGATCACCTCTTGTTCGACGCCCTTCTCGTTCGAGACGGCATCGACGACCATCAGGATTTCCTTGTTCACTCGCAAAAACCTCCTGCCCGCCGCTTACCGGCGCGCAGCACCGCCAGATGTACGTGCCCGCGCATCGGCGCGACCCCCAGAACCGCCGGGTGCAAGCCCATGACTCGGCGCGAGGCGCGCCATTCCGATCTCACGGAAAGGCACGCTCACCGTCTGCCGATCCACCTCGAGGCAGATCCCCTCGTCCGCGACCGCCTGCAGTACGCCGGTATAGCGCCGCCGCCCATCCCGCGGCGCCGTCAGCTCCACATGCACCCGCGCCCCCACGAACCGCTCGAAGTGCGCGCGGGTACGAAGCACCCGATCCTCACCCGGTGAGGACACCTCGAGCGTATACGCCGTCGTGATGGGATCCTCGACATCGAGCAGCGCCGATACCTCCCGGCTCACGCGCTCGCAGTCCTCGAGACCGACGCCTTCCGGCTTGTCGATGAAAATCCGCAACGCCCCCCCCCCACTGGCGGGGCCGAACTCCAGGTCAACTAGCTCGTACCCCCACTGCGCCAGCACCGGCTCGATGAGGGCGACGAGCCGCGCATGCAAGGCTGCCGCCATGAGTCAAGCTCCTGTCGCTACAAATGAAAATGGGCCGCTGAGGCCCACTTCCACTCGAGCACTTGCGCGCCATCTCGCGGCGGCGCGGGCCCGACCCGGGGGCGGAGTCTACGGCACCGGGTAGAGCACGTAAACCTCAGCGCTCGATCTTGAGCTCCCCGAAGGAGATGCCGAGCTCCCAGCCGTGACCCTTCCCCTTCAGGGCGAGGGAAACCGGGCCTTTCGTCATGACCTGCACCTGGGCCGAGTTGACGGCCCCGGCGTGCGCCTGGGCGGCGACATAGGACCCGAGGATATCGTCGATCCGGCTCACCGAGGAGAACTGTCCGATCCCCGTCTCGACCGACTTGCCGACCGTGAGCCCGCCGCCCTCGGCCTTGAGCCGCACGTGCATGGAGCGCCCGTCGGAGCAGCGTACGGTGCCCTCACCGCGCGCGCGGTGATAGAAGAGCGACCAGCCCTTCATGGTGAACGAGAGCGTGCAGGTGAGGCCGTCGTCGGCCCGCGCCTGAGGCACCCAGAAAGTGGCGCAGACCATCGTCGCGAGCAGGGCCAGGGTCGTAGAATGGCGCATGTGGCGCATTGGAAACCGCATCGCTTTCACGGCCGAGCGCCGCGCGAGAGATGGTACAACACCCGCGCCGCCGACGCTGCAGCGCAGCATTGCGCGAGGTCAGGCGGTGGCCTTGAGCGGTTCCTCGACCATGCTCTCGGCCGCGCCGGTATTGACCAGCACGGCCTGCTTGCGCAAGAACGCCGCGAGTCCCGGCCCGCGCCCGCCCATCCCCGAGAACTTGAAGGACTCCCACTCCGCCACGCCGAATCCGGCGAACGTGAGGAAAGTGTCCTGCACACTCACCACGCCAGCATCGATGCGGTCGCCGATGCGCCGCGCCTCGGCCTCGGTGCCCCCGATCACCGCGGCCGAGAGCCCGTAGTAGGTGTCGTTCGCGAGCGCGACCGCCTCCTCCTCCGTTCGGAACCGCATCACGGGCATCACCGGCCCGAACGTCTCATCGCGCATGATCTTCATGCCGTGATGCACCTCGGTGAGCACGGTCGGCCGCATGTACAGGCCGCCACCGAGCTCGAAGGACTTGCCGCCCGTCACGATCCTCGCGCCCTGCGCGAGCGCGTCGTCGATGTGGGTGTCGACGATCTGCGCCTGGCGCGCCGAGATGAACGGGCCGATCTGGCCGCGCGACGGGTCGGGATAGTTGAGCTCGACGCGCTCGGACTCCCTCACGAGGTGCTCGACGAAGCGATCGTGGATCGATTCTTGCACATAAACGCGCTCGATCGAGAAGCACACCTGCCCCGTGCTCGTCACGGCTCCGCGCAGCACCGCGGTGGCCGCACGCTCGAGGTCGGCGTTGGCGGTAACGATCACCGGGTCCTTCCCCCCGAGCTCGAGCATCGCGGGGATGAAGCGCTTCGCGCACGCCTCGGCCACCTTGCGCCCATTCGGCACACTGCCTGTGAAATTGACGATGTCCACGTGCTCGATGAGCGCCTGCCCGGTCTCGGCGTCGCCGACGACGAACGCGAGCACGTCGCGCAGCTCCGGCACTTCACCGATGGCTTGCATCATCGGCTGCACGAACCGCGGCGTCACCTCGCTCGGCTTGACGATCACCGCGCAACCCGCGAAGAGCGCGGGCACCGCGTGCAGCGTCGAGAGCATCAGCGGCGCATTCCACGGGCCGATCACCCCGAGCAGCGGATAAGGCTTGAGATTGGTATCGAAGTGGATGTGCGGCGCCGGCGGGGACTTGCCCGACCGCCGCAGCTGCTTGAAGAACGCGGGCGCGTGCTCGGCGAGCCGCTGGATCGCGCCGATCACCATGTCCGGTGCCACCTGCGAGATCTGGCCGTAACCGGTGTCGATCGAGTCCGCCGTAACAAGCGCCGGTCTGTGGGCGCGGAGGCGCTCCGCCCACTGCCTGAGCACCGCCACCCGGTGCTCGATCGAGGCGCCGCCCCACGCGCTCTGCGCCTGGCGCAGTCGCGCGCAGACGGATGCGACCTCGGCGTCCGAGGCGGGCGTGATATGCAGATCGATCTTACCAGTGCGCGGATTGCGGACCGGAAGGGGCTCGCGGGGGGTGGGGCTCATTGAAGTCCTCGGCAAGGCTGTGTGCGCCCGTCTTAAGAGGCTACGGTCGTCCATGGTGCATCACGCCCGGGGCCCAAGCAATGCCGGCGCCCGCGAGCCGTCGCGTCTCGCCGACCTCCACCATACCCAAGCGTTCACGACGGCTTGACGCCCGAGAAAAGGAGCGCGCCGCGCAGCGGCGCGAGAACGCGCGAAGCCGACGCGCGCCGACGAAGGAGCCACACGCGTAAAGCGGGTTCGATAGAATACGCGGGCTCCACTAAAGCCCATCGGGTCACCTGGGGACCTCGAAAGTACCTTCCATGGCATCGTTACCGCTGCGCAGCATCGCTGTCGCTGCTCTATTGCTTTTCGCCGGGTGCAGCAAGGCCCCCCGGGCCGTGCATGCTCCGCCCCCGGAAGTCGGTGTGATCACCGCCCACGCCCAAGCGGTGCCGTTGGTGCGCGCGGTCGTCGGGCGGCTCTCGCCCATCCGCACGGCCGACGTGCGTGCGCGCGTCGCCGGCGTGCTGCTCAAGCGGCTCTATAAGGAGGGCTCGGAGGTGAAGGCGGCCCAGCCGCTCTTCGAGATCGATCCGGCGCCCCTCAAGGCGGCGCTCGACGCGGCAACGGCCGCGCTCGCGCAGGCGCAGGCCAATGCCAAGAACGCGCACATCGCCGCCGTCCGCAATCGCGCGCTGCTGCCGAGCGGGCTCATCGCCCAATCCGATGTCGATACCAGCAATGCCAACGAGCGCTCCACGGCCGCGGCGGTGAAACTCGCCGCGGCGAACGTGGACACCGCGCGGATCAATCTCGGCTACGCCACGGTGCGAGCGCCCATCGCCGGCCGGTCCGGCCAGCAGCAGGTGACGGAGGGCGCCCTCGTCGGACAGGGCCAGACCACACTCCTCACGACGATCGAGCAGATCGATCATCTTTACGTGAACTTCGACGAGCCGGCCGATATGATCCTGCGCCTGCGAGCCGAGGCGCAATCGGGCGAGGTGACGCTCGCCGGCCACGACGACGCGAATTTCCAGCTGATCCTGCCGGACGGGCAGCCGTATCGCGAGACCGGCACGGTCGATTTCACATCGGCGACCGTGGACCCGACCACCAGCGCGCTCGCATTGCGCGGCATCATTGCCAACCCGGACCGTCTGCTGCTGCCGGGCATGTTCGTCAACATCCGGCTGCTCCTTGGCCGCCAGAACCATGCGTTTCTGGTCTCCCAGGACGCGGTGAGGCGCGACTCGAGCGGAGCGTACGTGAAGGTGCTCGGTCCCGACGACAAGGTCGAGCAGAAACGCGTCACGGCCGAAGCCATGTCCGGCCCCGATTGGATCATCACCAAGGGCCTCACCGATGGAGACCGGGTGATCGTCTCGGGCGTGGACAAGGTGCAGCCGGGAGTGGTCGCGCGGGCCGTGCCCTACAGCGCGGGCGCCACGACGGTCGGGGCGACGATGGGACCCAAGGGGTAGCCCGCTCACATGGCTCGGTTCTTCATCGATCACCCGGTCTTTGCCTGGGTCATCGCGCTCCTCATCACGCTCGGGGGCGCCATTTCCATCATCCGACTTCCGATCGAGGAATATCCCGACATTGCGCCGCCGGAGGTGAGCGTCTCGGCGAACTATCCCGGCGCCAATGCGCAGGTGGTCGAGCGCACGGTGACGCAGCCGATCGAGCAGGTGCTCACTGGCCTCGACCACCTCCTCTACTTCACCTCGACCTCCAACGACAAGGGCAGCTCCAGCATCACGCTCACCTTCGCCCCCGGCACCAATCCGGACATCGCCGCGGTGCAGACCCAGGCCCGCGTACAGCTCGCCGAGCCGCGACTGCCCTCGGAAGTGACGCAGCAAGGCATCTCCGTCGCGAAGAGCACCGCGGGCAATCTGTTGGTGGTGGCCCTGAAGTCCAGCAATCCCAGATACGACTCCTGGGCGCTCAACAACATTCTCTCCTCGGAGGTGATCGATCAGATCACGCGTCTGAACGGCGTCGCCTCGGCCAACCAGTGGGGCTCCGAGTACGCGATGCGGATCTGGCTCGATCCCGACAAACTGCACGCGTACGGCCTCTCGGCCGCGCAGGTGCTCGCCACGATTCGGGACCAGAACGTGCAATTCGCCGCGGGCTCGATCGGCGCTCAGCCGACCGTGCCGGGTCAGCAGCTGTCGCTCACCGTGACGACGCAGGGGCGCTTCAGCTCGCCCCAGCAGTTCGAGAACATCATCTTGAGGGCCAATCAGGACGGCACGGCCGTGCGGCTGTCGGATGTGGCGAAGGTGGAGCTCGCGCCGTTCTCGTTCGGGCTCGATCTGCGGCTCGACGGCTCGCCCATCGCGGGATTTTCCATCAATGCCTTGCCCGGCGCCGATGCCTTGCAGGTCGAGCGTGAAGTCAAGACCCGGATGAACCAGCTCCAGTCGACCTTCCCGCCGGGCGTCACGTGGTTCTCGCCTTTCGACCAGGGACAATTCATCTCGCTCTCGATCCGGGAGGTCGCGATCACGCTCGTCATCGCGGTATTGCTCGTATTCGCGACGATGCTGATCTTCCTCCAGAGCTTCCGGGCGACGCTCATCCCCGCCCTCGTCATGCCGGTCGCGCTCATGGGCGCGTTCATGGGGATGTACATCGCGGGATTCTCGATCAATGTGCTCACGATGTTCGGCGTGGTGCTCGCCATCGGCATCGTCGTCGACGATGCGATCATCGTGATCGAGGCGGTCGATCGCATCATGCGCGAGGAGCATCTGCCGCCGCGCGAGGCGACCATCAAGGCCATGGGGCAGATCACGGGCGCGATCATCGCCAACACGCTGGTACTCGCCGCCGTCTTCGTACCGAGCGCGCTGCAAACGGGCAGTGTCGGGGCGATCTATCGCCAGTTCGCGCTCACGATCGCGATCTCCATGGTGTTCTCGGCGTACTTGGCGCTCTCGTTCACGCCCGCGCTGTGCGCAACGTTCCTGCGCCCCACGCACCTCAGGCCGAATCTGCTCTTTCGCGGCTTCAACAAGAGCTATGAATGGGCGGCCGCCGCGTACATGAGGCGCATCCACCAGTCGGTGCGGCACACCCCGCGCTGGATGATCGCCTTTGTCGTCCTCGTCGTGATCGGCATGTTCCTGTTCCTGCGGTTGCCGGGCAGCTTCCTGCCGCAGGAGGACCAGGGCTACGCCTACGTCATCGTGCAGACGCCGCCCGGGGCCACGCTCGATCGCACCGACGCCGTACTCACGAAGATCGGCAAGATCGTGCACCGCGATCCCGCGGTGGACGTGGTGATGCAGGTCGCCGGCTTCAGCTTCATCGGCCAAGGCGAGAACGTCGGGCTCGCCTTCGTTCGCCTGAAGCCGTGGAACGAGCGCAGCCAGACGGCCGCCCAATTCATCCGCTGGGCCAATCGCGAGCTCGGGCGGGACATCCATGACGCGCAAGTCTTCGCGGTCAACCTCCCGACGGTGCGCTCCCTTGGCCAGTTCGGCGGCTTCGACTTCTATCTCGAGGACCGCTCAGGCCTCGGATACGACAAGCTTCTCCAGGCCGAGCAGACGCTGCTCGCGCATGCCAAGCGCTCGCCCGTCCTCACCAATGTGCAGCTCAACACCCTGGCGGAGGCCCCACAGCTGCATGTTTCCGTCGATCGGGTGCAGGCCGAGGCGATGGGACTCTCGATCAGCGACGTATACACTGCGCTCCAGCTCATGCTCGCGCCCGTCTACGCGAACGACTTCTTCTACCAGGGCCGCGTCATGCGCGTGATGGTGCAGGCTGCGGCGCCTTACCGGATGTCGCCCGAGGCCTTGAGTCATTTCTATGTGCCGAGCACGCTGCCGGCGGCCACCACGACGGACGGTGCTCCCGCAGAGACATCGACCTTCACCACCTCCGGCTCGCCCACGACGCCCTCGATCCCGAACATGATTCCGCTCTCGAGCGTCGTTCACACGAGCTGGAAGGTCGCGCCGACGAGCCTCACCCGGTACAACGGGTATGCGGCGGTCGAGATCACGGGCTCCAATGCGCCGGGGCATAGCTCCGGCCAGGCCATGCAGGAGATGGAGCACCTCGTGCACCAGTACCTGCCCCGAGGCATCGCCTTCGACTGGGCGGGGCAATCGCTCCAGGAAATCGTCTCAGGCAAACAGGCCCCGATGCTCTTCGGGCTCTCAATCCTCGTCGTCTATCTTGCGCTCGCGGCGCTCTACGAGAGCTGGGCGATTCCGGTTGCCGTGATGCTCGTCGTGCCGCTCGGAGTGCTCGGCGCCATTCTCGCCGCGAATCTTCGAGGCCTTTCGAACGACGTGTTCTTCAAGGTCGGGCTCATCACCATCATCGGGCTCGCCGCCAAGAACGCGATTCTCATCGTCGAGTTCGCGGTGCGGGAGCATGCGAGCGGCAAGACGCTCTACGAGGCCGTGATCGAGGCGTCGCGCTTGAGATTCCGGCCGATCCTCATGACCTCCTTCGCATTCATCCTCGGCGTGATGCCGCTCGTCCTCTCGACCGGTGCCGGTGCCAACTCCCGGCATGCGATCGGTACAGGCGTCGCCGGCGGCATGTTCACGGCGGCGATCCTCGGCGTGCTGTTCGCGCCGGTGTTCTACGTCGTGGTGCGGCGGCTGATGCGCGATCCCCTCGACGGGCCTCAGCGCTCGCGCAAGGAGTCCCCGGCGCCCGTGCCCTCGGCCAACGAGTGAGTTGTCGCGCGGCGCCGACACCGCGATAATCACAAGACCCGAACCGACCGGAGGCACCCGATCATGCGTTGCATCACCGTGCTGTATCCGAACCAGGATGGCGTCCGCTTCGATTTCGACTACTACAAGCGCAATCACGCGACGCTCATCTTGCGGCTCTACGGCAAGGGCATCTCGAGGTACGAGCTGCGCAAGGGCCTCAGCGGGCCC
>JBOHZT010000019.1:0-22203 GCA_050738535.1 Steroidobacteraceae bacterium | reverse complement strand
GACCATCTGGGTTTATCCACTGGTCAGCGACTTCCGTCGCCATCTCTGCACAACCTGACCGTCCTCCAGGCTCTTATATATGCCAACATCCAACTGCGCGTCCGTCAACGATATGGGTAATAGATAGGTCCGTGTCAACTATCTGAATAGAGAGAGCTGTTCTCGCTCCGTTGTACGGGAGAGCAGAGAATTTGGGGTATAGAGGTCGGATCAATTCTGCCATTGCTATGGTGGGACCCTGACCACGAAATATGCCCCGCTCCCAAGAAATACACCTGATGACGGCAATGGCCGAAAAGCGCAAAAAGACCGGTAGTCACTCTCCGATTCCGTTCGATGAGGTCGCGTGGCGGCTCTTGAATACGCCCTGAGCGTCCGGACCAACCACAAGCAAATGGATTATCGGGCGTGATAAACAGCTGCTTGAAGGCGCTCCGAAGAATTAACCAGTCGACGTTGTAGGCCTGCCACGCGCAAAACGCTAGGTCTCCCGGTGTACTGGGCGAGCGTAAAGTACCGCCCGTGAGTTTGGAGCAGGTTACTGCCCTTCCGCGTCCTTCGGAAATTATTCGCGATGGCTTCGAATAGATCACGATCCCGACCTCGCGCCTTTACTCTTTTCCAACGCTCGTCCCTCGAACGATAGTCGCCTGTCGGGCCCTCCCGTCCTGAGGAAAGCCCCCATCGGCTAGCTCATCTCCGAGCCCGAGCATGCCAGCTCCTCCCTGATGAGTGCCGCCACATCCTTTGGATCGGTGTGATCCGAGACCTCGAGTTCGAGGTGATTCGGTAGCCGGATCGCTATGCCCCGCGCCGCTGCGCTCGCAGCCGCGGCGGCGCGGACAGTCTCCGACTGCAATTCGATTACCCCAGCAACCGTCCTCGCCGCCCGTTGCGCCTCACGTCGCGAGAATAGCAGCATCGACACCGGCACCGCGATTGCGACAGAAAACCCGCAGACTCAACCTACTGCGCTCCAATCGCTCAAGCCATCTCGCGCGCTCCGTCGCACTCCACCACCGTTGCCTCAGGATGACGGCTGTCTCTGAAATTCCAGTCGAATCTTCGAACCATGACGCAGCACCTCTCGTGGTGAACTGCGCCCGTCTATTACCCGCGGGAAGCACATCCCGCCAGAGAGTCCCCGGTGTGATGCATACTGTTATCGCCCAATCAAAAGCCGCCGTCGCACAGCACGCAGATGGCCAAGGCGGTATCCTCGAGCGCGAACTACGGACCGCTCACCTGCTACGCAAGACACGCTTGCTACAGGCGCCGCGCGCCGTGGCTGAAACGGCATCGTTCCGCACATACTTGCCAAGCGTCTCGGTACGACCATCCTGATACGTGCTCCTCTCCCTCACCTTAGACACTCGTCACCGACGCGGGGCTTGCAGCGCCGAACTAGACGACGCGTTGTAGTCAACGCACGGTCACGGATCAGACTTGCTGCTGCTATAATCATATCAGCTACACTACAGTTCCAATTCATAGTCCTACACCGGTTCAATTCGCGATGAGTGATCGTGCAATTCCGCGGAAGCAAGATTCCACGTCCCAGAACGATGAGTCAGCCGATGATGCGGTGATCGAGGACTGCATCGAGAAGCTGGACGGGCTCGTCATGAGCCTCGACCGATACCCGCCAGGCGCCGTCGCCGTAGCGATAGGCACGTATCTCGAAGGCTTGCTCGGCGCGCTGTTCGATGAGGGCCAATGCACGGCCGACGAGGTCCGCGAGCTCCTTCGCGAGATAGAGTCCGGCGTGATCGCAGGACTCCCACCAGCGTAGCCCGGGTTCGTGTTTGATTAGTCGCCGAACGGGTCGAGGGCCGTAGCCGCATTCAGCTCGGTCGGACTGGCCCCCGACCGATACGAGGAATGATGAGACGTGCAGTGAGAGCGCGTGCGACCAAACGATCATAGCCGTATGGCTTCTGTGCTCGGTTTCAGCTGGGGAAGCGCCCCTGCAGGCTAGCGTGCGTGACGGCGAAGAGGTCAACCGCGCCAAGCGCATCTAGCTGGGTGTGGTCGGCGAGGCAGACCTCGTCGAAACCGCCTTGCTCTGCTTCATCAGTCATGCAGGACTGCGCCTGAGGTCAGGCTAAACCAGCGGGGCCTTAGGCGTTGGCCCCTTACCGGAGCACCTTCTCTGGACTCCGGGAGTGCAATCGGTTCAACCTTCGCGCGCGCTCTTTAACCTGTTCGTCAGCCCATAAGACTGCGCTTCGGGCAGCATCCACAAACCCGGCGGCGGCATCGTAGTGGAACACCTGCATGTATGTCGTTTCACTAGCGATATCGGCAGCCATGGCGCTTGACGATCTTCCACCTTCTCTCAATATCCCAGTAACGAACTTCGCACTAGAGGCCAACATCTGTAGTTCGATGAGGTGTCCAGATGGCGCAATGTCGTCCATGATGACAAACCGACAAATAGAGGCATAGGCAACGAACTTCTCCGCTAGTGATTGTTCCTCTATATCGTAAAGTTCATCCAAAATCAGACCAACGAATCCAATTTCTGCAATCGCCTCCTTGATGGCCGTTAGGCGATGCCGCTCGCCGCCATACTTCCCCGCTATGAGGACGCAGCTCTTCTTGCATCGCGCCGCGTTATACAACGCTCTCACGTGATCCGGCATGATAAGTTCATATAGAGTGTCAATTTAGCGAATTGAAACGAAAATCCGCCTATTTGTTGATGTTATCGAGCATCTCGCCGAAGACTTGAAGGCAGCGTTGGAGTTTAGCTTCGCCTTCTGGAGTGGGCATGAGATGACCGCAGCTGGAACACTCGTTGACCTTGACCCGTTGGACGTTGATCTGCCGACCCGGAAGGGTGAGCGGATAGGTCGTGGAGCGGCGCTTGAGATCGCGGCTACCGCATTTCTGGCAGGTACGCGGTTTTGGCATATGGGAAGTGTCGCGCAGAGGCGTTGATCGTGCACCCATTTTTTGAGGAGGGGTCCGGATCCGGTGGCAGGGCAAGGCGCTCAGGCGGCTTTCTGCAGCGGCATCAGCACGGCAGGGGCCGCTTTTCGTGCGAGAAGGGCGCTGTGGGCGAGCTGCATCACATAATCGATGGGGTTGAGCTTTTGCAGCTGGGCGGTACGGAAGTGGCTGAGGAGGATGGCGTGGGTTTTCGCCCCGCTCGCGGAGCGGTTCTGCTGGCTCACTTTTCGGGTATGGACCGCGACGCGCATCTGCTGCTCGGCATGGTTGTTGTAGGGGCTCACGTCGCAGTGATCGAGGAACGTCAACATCTCGTTGCGGTGCCGGCGCAAGCGCTTGACGAGCCGCTTGGCGTGCCGGTCGGTCCAGGGGGCGGCGATGAGCGCATCGAGCCGTCGATGGAGCTTCACCTTGCGCCGCGCGAAGCGTTTGGCGGAGAGCTTGCCGCGTCGTTCCCCGAGGCGCACGGCATCGCGCAGCAAACGAGCGAGTTTTTTGCGAAAGCACCGCCACGGGGGGCCGGTGGTGAGCTTGTCGACCTTGACGAGCTCGGTGAAGAGGTGAAAATAACACTTTTGCTTGGCCAGGGCTTCGAGCGCGTTGTAGGCGCCATAGAAGTCAGTGATCAGGATGCCAGGGAATACCGTTCCGAGGACCGCCTTGACCACCGCGGTGCTGCGGTGCCGATCGATCAAGTAGTAGCAAAACTCCTTCGTCGCGAAGGCCCACAGCCAGTGGGTGATCCCGTTGACGCGCCAGCCGGTCTCATCGGCATGCAGCACGGCGCTGGTGCGGCACTTTTGCCGGATATCCTCGTAGCCCCCCTCCAGCAGCCGCGCGAGGTTCTTCCAGCCCTGGGTCAATCCCCCGGGGCTGACGGTGAAGCCGAGGAAGGCGGCGGCGATCTTCACGCAGTTGCCGACGCTGACGCCGATGCAGTAATGCAGCCAGGCGGTCAGCACCAGGAAACGCAGGCCGAGCGTCGAGTGGGGCAAGGCGTCGGTGACCGGTGCGGTCACGATCTTCCGACACCTGGCGCACCAGTAGCCGTGGACGGTGTGCTCGGTGATCTGCGGAGTGCCCGGAGGGATGTCTTCGACAATGCGGGTATGCGTACGAATCGACTCGCCGAGGTGACCGTCACAGTCTGGACAATGGCTGAGGGAGTGTTCCTGGTAATCATCAATATGATCCGGCGGAGGACGGTGCGCGCCCGGGTGTCCGCGCTTGCGGCCGGGTCTTCTCTTGCGTCCCCGGGCCGCAGGCTTCAAGTACACCGGGCGCATCCCCGAGGGGGTGGTGGGACTGTCGGCGGTACTCTCGCCTTTCTTCTGCAGCCGCTCCCAGTGTTCGGCCTTCTGCGCGAGAGTAAGGATGGCGCTGACCGCCTGCTCGCGCGGCAGCTCGAGGAGGGCGATCGCCTCCTCGCGCCTCATGCGCGGCTTCGCTCCTCAGTGAGCCGCTCTCGCCAATGCCTCGCCAGCGGATACAGGTAGATGTCTTTGATCAGACCATGGTGCCGGTAGCGATGGCCCCGTTTGCCATGTCCTTGCGTGGAGCCCACGCGCGTCCAGTTGGCCGCCCGGTAGCAGGTGCCGGCAAAGCGCTGCCGGTCCACGAAGGTCTCGGCCAACAGCAATCCGTGCCCATAGCGGCGCTGCCAGCTCTGCGACAGCCCGCGCACGCTCATGGCCAGCACACGGGAGGCAAGATGCGGCAGGCGTACCCAGGGAAGCAGAAGGAAACGACAATTGTTGGCCAGCAGCTGCAGCCGCGCGCGCCTCTGCTGCAGAGTCCATCCGATATGCTCATCGCGCGGGAGAATCTTCCACGCCGCGCTCGCCCATCCCAGGCACCCCACCACCTGCTCGCCGATGTAAATGAGCTGCTTCAGGTGCTCTCCGACCAGCGGAGCGCGGCCCAGGTAGTGGTACTGCGCCAGCAGATAATCCCACAGATAGCTGTCAGCTCCCTGCGCCTCCCTGAGCACCGCTGCCGGATGATCCGCCAGCGTTCCCGCCAGGGGAGTCTGCAGGAAGAGCGGGATCTTCTCGTAGCGCTTGGGCGGGTTGATCTTCACCCGCTGCGGAGCCGGCAACTGCACCAACCCCACCTGCTCCAAGCGCCGCAGCAGGTCGCGGGCGGCAAACGCCTTATACTCTCCGTTCCCCTGCCGCCACTGCCACTGCTCGCACAGCCTCACTCCAATGTAGGTGCGGCCGCGCTCATAATGCGTCGCAATCGTCGCGCGGATACTCGCAACATCCTGCGCCGTCAGATCTCGGCCGCGGTAGCGAAGCAGAATCGGTTCCGGGAGGCTTCCCATCAACCAGAATACTACACAGCCTCCGCGTCAGACGCCAGCGAAATCTTTCAGATGGCTAAAGTGACACCATATAGAAGCTTTGGACTGCCCGCAAGAGCCTTAGCGAAGAAATCACCACCGATTACACACGTCGCCATGCTTCTTGCTACGGCCGGTACCACAACCGTCTCTATCCTGTGCTTCCCGAATTCAATCGTAAGTTTGTAAAGTGGAAACTCCCGCACCCCGCGCGGTGTCCATTCTCCGTAACGCTGACCCGACTCCTCTAGTTTCAAGAGTTCGATGAACTCCCCGCTCATTAACGTTGGACCACTCGCCAAATTAACGGACGCGGCAGCATTGATGCAAATTCCAGGAGCACCATGGAGTTTCACCCCTAGAAAGCCCGGATTTTCTTCCGACCTCTTTCCATGCTCAATATCGGCGAGTATTTGGGCTTCGCGCCGCCTTGTATCGTCCAGTTGACTTTCACAGTGAAAGTCAACTGGCACACTGCTCGTATGCTGTCGCGACCTAGTTCCCCACCGCTCGCTGTCGCAGTAAGTCTCGACACGAATGACTCGCATGGGTTCCGGATGGTGTCTGATGTCGTCACTCACCACCCGTGAAGTAATGCGTAGTCCATCAATGTCATAGATGTTTTTTACTTCGTAAGTCACCTTAAGCACCCCCGTTCTTCCGTCTCAGCGACAGCGCAGACCAGCGCGAGACTTTCTCGCCATCCTGTCACCCGACCGCCAGCGCCAATGTTGGCGCAGCTCCCGCAAACCGGTCAACACACCCACGCTTCTAGAACCCACGGGATTTCCCAGTCTCGAGCCGGGCGGCCTCGCCGGCCGTCGACCTGAGGTGACCCCCGCCTTTAGTACGGAACGCTGGCCAGGCGAGATCATTCCGCTGGAAATATCGGAACCCGTCCGAAAATTGGCGTCTTGCACGACGCCCGATCATAAGGCAGATTGTTAAAGAGCGCCCCCGCCGGCTGGGCGGCGCTGAGATCCGCGAACTCATCGGGCGTCGGCAGCACGAGACTTTTGTTGCGCGCGTTGCTGAGGACGTAGGTCAGATAGGTGAGTGGGTTGACTTTGTTGGCCTTGCATGACTCGACCAGCGAATAGTATATCGCCGCGGCGTGACCGGCCTTTTCAGATCCCACGAACAGGAATGCTCTTCTGCCAACGGCCACTGAGCGCATCAGACGCTCAGCATAATTGTTTGATGCGTCCAGATGCCCGGCCTCGGCGAACTTCGTCAATGCGGCCCAGTGCCTCAAGGCGTAGATCACCGCCTCTCCCAGGCTGTCCTTCGGGAGTACCGAGTGCACGGCATTGTCGAGCCAGGCCTTGAATCGGGCGAGCAGTGGGACGGTGCGTTCTTGACGTGCCTGCAGCCGCCCCTCATCGCTCAGGTCCTTGATCTGCCGCTCGATGCGGAAGAGCCCCCTTGTAGAACGCCACCGCCTCATGTGGTCGGCCTGGGCTCTTGAGTAGATCGGCCGCCTCCACGAAGCGTCGTCGCGCATGAACGTTGCACGCCACTTCCGTGATCTTCCCGTCGAGGTAGAGCGGATCGTAGCCGGGGTAGGCATCGGCCTGCAGGAAGCCGCGGTAATCCTTGAGGAAGGTCAGTGGCGCGTCCCGGGTCCGGGACTTGGAGAACGCGTAGACGATGAGCGGGGGTCCGTCGCGGTGATCCTTGGCGTAGACCCATAGCTTCGCCTCATAGGTCTTTCGCCGGGCCGGATCGTGGTTCTGCAGCGGCAGGGTCGTATCATCGGTGTACACGTGCCCGCTATCGAGCACTTTGTGGACCATCCGCCGGTGCAGTTCCCCCAGGAGGTCCGAACAGGTCACCAGCCACTCGGACATCAGGGTGTGCGAGAGATCGATCCCGAGACGGGCCAGCCGCCCGGCAATGCGGTACAGCGGCAAGCCGTCGGCGAACTTGCTCACGATCAGGTAGGCCAGGAGGCCATGCTCTTTGGGATCGGCGGCAATACCGGCGCTGGCGCCCGAACCACGGCCCCATGGCAGGACGGACAGGAATACTTGAGCCTCCGGGTCTCGTGCACTTCGAGCTTGGCGGGGACGTAGTGCAGTTGCTCGCTGGACTCGTGCCCAACCGAGCTCATCCGCTCCCCACAGCACGGGCAGGTCTTTTGCTCTTCCGGCACGTCGATCTGCTCGATGACCCGCGGCAGGTGCTTGAGAACCCGGACGGCGCGCCGGCGCTCGGCAGGCGCGGTGGCCGAGGCTGACTGCCTTTCCTCATCATCGCGCTGACCCGGCGGCACCTCGACCACGATGCTGGCGTCGGCAAAGAGCCCGAACTGATCGACGTCGACACCCTCGCGCTTCGGCCCGAACCGCCACTTCAGGAGCCGGTGCAGGTTCGCCTTCAAGGACTCGATCAGCTGCTGCTGCTCGCGCAGCATCAGCTGCAGCGTCGGCACATCGGAAGGCAGTGTGGCCGTGTTGTCCACGGAGATATTGTACCAAACACTCGCGTTCCGGAACGCATTTCCAACAGATATCTATTGGCTCAGGCGTGCGGTGCATGGAGCACAAAAGGCGGCAGCCGCCGGATGCGCGTGAAGTGGACGCCGTCGAGCAGCAACGCGAGCTCGTGCTCGCTCAGCTCGATCGAGACCGCATTGGGGCTCGGCCACTTGTATTTGCCCTTCTCGAGCCGTTTGTACCAGATCGCCAGTCCCGTGCGGTCCCAGACGATCGCCTTCACGCGATCTGAGCGCTTTCCCCGGAACAAGAAAAGATCGCCCCCCAGCACATTGCCTCCCAGTGTCTCGGCGATGACGGCGCATAGGCCCGAGAAGCTTTTCCTCATGTCCACCGGCGCCACGGCCATGAAGATCCGGGTGTCGGCCGGGAGCTTCAGCATCGGAGCGCCGCAAGCTCGCGCACCACTACCGGCAGTGCTTCGAGTGCAATCTCCAGCGACGCGGACATGCCGTTGGCCAGGTTCAGACGG
The DNA here is from genome assembly GCA_050738535.1 of Steroidobacteraceae bacterium. Lineage (GTDB taxonomy): Bacteria > Pseudomonadota > Gammaproteobacteria > Steroidobacterales > Steroidobacteraceae > JASHUC01. The sequence goes on along the minus strand of JBOHZT010000019.1, from coordinate 13,934 downwards.
ACGCATACCGCCGGCGACACCGTTGCCGCCTCGCTACCAATTGGTGAAGTGGGCGTCGGCCAGAGCGTCACGACCACTGGCACCAGCTGCGCAGCGGCCGGCAGCGGCTCCTCGCGCAGCTTGCCCTTCCAGAGGGTGAAGTACTTCCGGTCCAGCCCCCGTGCCCGGCAGTAGGCGACCTGCGTCTGCCCGGATTTACGCTGGGCAGCCAGGTGTTCGGCCCACCAGGCACGAACGTCTTTGCGCCGCCTCGAGGGCGAAAGTCTCATCGCTGACATCGGCTCTCTCCTGTGTCATCACGTGGCAGAGAGTCTTGCCGATCATCGCCGGGCGGGCACTACGCGGATTTCCGAACGGGTACAACTCTTTTTGGGTCAGACAGCGTCCACCGCAGTCCACAACGCGCTTTTCATATGATTTTCCTATCCAGAATCCGTGGGCGCAAAGAGGCAACAGGTAAGTTCTTGATCTGGCGGAGAGAGAGGGATTCTCCACCACCGGAACCCTGTCGCACAAAAATCCAATGGTTACGCGCCTCGCGGCTAAACAGTGTACCAGACTTGTGTACCAGTTCAATGCGACATATAGCGTGTGCGCCCGTGACGTTGCCGACGTTTTGACGGACAGGCCGCGACCCCTGGGGCGAAGTTAACAGGCAGCTCATACCAACCGCGGCCCTCATTCAACTTCACACCTCCCTTGCCCCACTGCGCTAGCGGGCGGCTGCCTCGGAGCGAGGCCATCAGGGACCCCCCGCGTCAGGCGGCGTATTCATCATCCAGCATCCCGCAGCTACAAGGGCGTCGGCGATGGCATCGAGCTCTTGCGGATTCCGTGTCGGATCGGCGGCGGAGCCCTTCGGAACGTAAATGCATAGGCCTTCGCGCGCGCGCGTGAGAAGGACGCGGTATGAATTGAGCCGATAACGAGCCGCGTCGGATCGGCGTATCACCTGCCAGTTGGGTGCTCTCATGCGCCGAGGGATCCAGGAGGGCGGATTCCGGGACCACACGAGGTCGCCTCCCCAGGTGAGACCAACGTAGTCGAGTTCCAAGCCCTGGCAGCCGAACTCGCTAAGGGGGACTTCAAGGGAATCGGAGCCGCGGTAATCAGGCCAGGATCGGAGGAACCAGTTCTCTATCGCATGAAGCTCGTTCGACATGGGCGCCGGTGGAAGGCCATCAGCAACGAGTCGAGTCGCACTAGAACTAACAACGAGACCCGGGCGTCTACCGCCTCGTCGTCGCGCCCACAGCCAGTCCTTCATCTCGCGAAGGTCGCGTGTGACCACAGCTGGAGCGTTGGTCATGGCAACAGCAATCGCTCGGGCCTCATCGACATCCCCGGACAACAACGCGTCGACCCACTCGCCGAAGCGCGCGTTGCGGAAGGCACGTAGGCCCCCGGCGAGGTGCAGCGCCGGGTCCATCTCAGTCGGAAAGGCCCACTCGACCGCCGACGAGCAGGGTGTGACGACGCGCCACGCACGCCCCGCGCTCGCCTCCCGATTGAGCGCCTCTCCCCAGAGAGCAATACCACCCTCTCCACGGTTGATCTCCTGCCCCGGGCCCACAAGGCATACAAGGCACGCCCAGGGCAGGCGACGGAGTATCTCCAGGAAGAGCTCAGGCTCGGAACGACGGCGCTGCAGCAACTTCTGACCCGTCTCTTCATCCCAAGCGCGTTGGGCCTCGTCGAATACGACAACATGCTCAGGAGGCGGGCTGGCACTTTCGGCCGTGTATTCCTTGAGGTAGCCGAGCAGAGTCTGAAGTGCGCCCTGCACAGCACGACGAGCGCCGCCGTCGTCCATGCGAGAACGTGCGTCCGCTATGAGCGCGCCGCGTAACACCTGAACGAGCGGCCGATTCCCGGTTAGCATGACCGCAGGTTCCCCAACAACGCGTCCCGCTCCACCAGCGAGTACGAGGTTGAGACCGAGCAATGACTTTCCAGCGCCAGGCGTGCCAGATACGAGGCAGACAACGTGCTGCTTCCGTTCACGTGCCTCGAGGGCCCAGTGTTGCAGTCGTTCTGCAGTGAGCTGCAGGGCCTCGCCCTCCGCATCCGTTCGCCCGATCTCTGCGACGGAGTGCCCTGCATACACCGCCCGCGCAGCTTCGACGATCGTTGGGGTCGGGTTGTACCCACCCACATCGAACTCGTGCCATTGGAGTTGCGGCACACTGTCGACAGATATGGATGCCGCTACTCGAAGCGCCTCATGCAAATCGCTACCGTTTGTGAGGATCACATCCGCTACGGAGTCGGTGATGGCAGGAACGCAGCCAATCCTATGCGTCGCATGTTCTGCGCAAACGATCGGCGCGATGACGTATCCGCGAGCGGCGCGATGGAAGTCGCGAATGCAGAGCGCGTAGTCCTGCACCTGCTCGACGTAATGCACGCCATGGACGTCTGCACCCATCTTGAACTCGACGACGATGATCACGCCTGGAGCAAGTATTACAGCATCCGGGCGGCGGCCAAGGCGCCGAAGGGGGTACTCGAGCACCAGACCCCAGTCTTGCGCCTCTGAAACGCTGGCGAGGGCGCGTTGGAAGAGAATCACTTGCTCCCGCCACGCACGCGCCTGTTCGGGCTGGTTTCCACGGAACTCGAGAGCTGCCCTTGTCGCCAGGGCGCCCACCACAGCCTCCACCGGTTGTTCCATGAACTCTCCGACCTGCGCTGCATAGAACGCGTGGACCGGCGCAGTGGAGTGTCTGGCGGTCACGTGGTCCTCCCAACGGTAACGGTCGGAACATCGGCGACTCGCGCGAGTACGGTTCGCTGCGTAGGTGCGAGCACACCATCTGCGCGGGCGCGCAGCCCTACGAAGCGAACTCGATCTCCGACCGCAAGCGCGTTGATTGCTGGATGAGTGGTTGGATTCAGCGGTGCGATTTTGAGTCGGCGAAGCGCCTCACTCCCTGCTTGAATTTCGACGGCGACTGCCCGCGCCGCGCCACCGTGGATCACTGCTGGCTGTTCGAGAATGGCGCCTTCAATTGCCGCGCCGTCAAGCTGCCCCGACCAGTCGGGTGTCGAAACGCGCCAAAATGACGGGCAAACAAGCTTGAATGGACACCACCGGCAAGCGTTCGGCGCTGGTGACGCCAGATCTTCAGGCTTCGCAGCTGCTCGGCACTTTTCCCCGTATGAATCGAGGAGACCTACGGCCTCGTTCGCTTCGCGTTCGCACTCGGACGAATCGAGCGCAACCTCAACGCCAGCCCCCCCGAGCGGAAGGAGAACGCCACGCTTAGGCCACCAGCCGAGCCTCTGCTTGACCAGGTATCCATAGATGCGGAGCTGCCGCACGTAGGCAGCCTTAACTACGTCGACTCTCGCCGCAGTATCGTGCTCGAGGATCGCTCCACTCTTGTAGTCAACCACTTCGCCAGCGCGGATCACGTCTGGGCGCCCGAGCAGTCGGCCGTCAAATGCGGTGAACTCCTGCTCGCGAATTGTGCGGCCGGGTCCCGCGCCGCCCGCCTTCTCGGCTGCTACTTCGTCTGGCGTGGCTTTGGCGGTGAGTTCCTTGGCTCGAAGCAGCACGCTTGCGCGTGCGACGTAGTAACCGGGCCAGCTTGCCGGCGATCCGAAGCGATGATTTAGCGCGTGCGCGGCGGCGCGTTGCTGCTGAGCTGCGATCGCCAGCCCCCACAAGCGCTCGACGGCATCTTCTATAGACTCTTGTCCGAGGTCGATCTCGACGGTCTTCTCGAGGACCTCGTGATAGGCGGCTCCAAGCCACGCCTTCGGGTTTCCGAGGACGAAATTCGAGCTGCCGCTCGCCTTTGACAGCCCGGCCCGCAGAAGGCAGGTCCGCATCGTCTCTGCCAGCGAGGGGTTGGTGCTGCGAATCTCCGGGAGCCGCAGTATCGTCACGGCTAGAACGGCCTCCGGAGCACTTCAAAGATTGACTTCATCGTGACCTGGCAGCCGGCCGCGACTGCCTGCGCGTAGGCCGCCGCAAGCTGCGGGCCGGCGAAGTTGGGATCAGTGTTCCATAGCGGGTGCGTGATGATCTCGACCTGGTTTCCACGCCGCCCGGCCTGCAGGCCACCGAACGTGACCGGCTGCCAGCCAGGCATCGCGGCGAAGTAAGGACCTGCCGCCGCAGCGTCGAGGCCCTGCCAGTAGGGGACGGAGAAATCTATAGGCGCTGCTGGATCGAGCGCCAAGCGCGCCAGATCTAGCCCCAGCCGCCAATCGAGAATGTTGTGGTACGCGAGATTACTGAAGTCGCGCAGGCAGTCCGGACAGGAGGTCCTACACAGCACTCCGTGCAACGGGTTCCCCTGGGGATCCTGTTGAGCAACGAGCGGGCCGTAGAACGTGTGGCTGATCTGACCCACAACGAAGCGCAGGAGACTCTCCGCTTCGGCGGGTGTCCCGAAGTACGAGCTGTACCCGGCGCCATTCTCCAGGCTGTCGGAAATGAAAATCTGGCCAATGACATGTCCATTCGGATCCTGCATTACGCGAAGGCCGACCTTCAGCTCGCGTTCGTGAATGTCGAGGCGAACGGCAGCAGCCCGACGTAGGAGGAAGCCGAGCGAGTAGAGTGCAGCCCGACCCTCAACTCGGAGCGGGACAGCATCGACACCCACGGGCCAGCTCTGGATTCCGAGGACCAGAACGTCTGTCGGCTTTACGGAGGCGAGCGCCCGCCGATCTGGGGCACCTCCCGGAGCTAGAGGTGGATTGTTGACGCCTCCTTTCGCCAGCGCGTCACGTGTTACCCAGGTTTCGCCCTGCGCAAGCTTTTCGAAGTCGAAGAGCTGACCGTCGTTGTCGTTGATGACATAGACCGTGTCCTGGCCGCTCCAGATCTCGAAGTTCGCGACTGGAGTCATTGCGATCGGCGTCACCCCCACCTTCGGGCGCGACGCTCGCGCGGTCCACTCGAATACGCCGTCGAAGTCGCGACTTGAGCCGAAGCAGGTGCGGAAGCCCCGCGGCTGGGAGAGCACTACCTGCTCGTAATCAGGAGGCGCGGCTCCGCACACCAGACATGCCTGCGCTGGGTTCTGTGACCCGTCTATAGCCTGGCACCGCCGGCAGAGTCCGATCAGCTGCGGTGGGCCAAGCGGGTTTGGCTGCTCTACGACGGCATTTCCCTGCGGCTGGTAGTCGACGACCCCAACCGCGGTGTGGATGACTCCGTCCTTCACAGTTTCGGATGACGGAGCAAACTGGCTGATGGCAATGTCGAGTTCGCGGTCGACGACTCCATCGGGCGGCCATTCGTAGGCCCCTCCTGGTCTCTCGTGGAAGAGATAGCGAACGCGCGTTGGGAATCCGAACATTGGCAGCACGCCCACATTCGCAAGACGCTCGCTCAAGGATCTCTGTGGCAACCGTGGATCAATCGAGGCAGCAGTGACGCGTGGCACCAGTTGCGTTTGTACGTAGGCGATCAGCGCAGGCCTCTGTGCCTGCATTTGCGGCGTCGTGAACGACAGCAGCACGTCGCAGGTGTGTGCAATGGCAGCTTGATTGTTCTGGATCCAACCATCGACTAGCTGCGCGACGGTCAGGCCCGGCGGCGCACCGGGAGGCGCCTGAGGAGGCGCGACGCCCCAGTCTGCTGCATCTCCGAACTCGCCGTGTACGCTGTCGCCACCTTGCGCGACGAATAGCCCGAGCGCCGCGAACGCTTGCCGCAAGACCTCCTTCGCGAGCACTCGCTGGAGGATCGCCTCGCGGCGCATGTCGACGTACGGCTGCGGAGGTGGATCCGATGTTATCCGATCCGGCCGCTGAAAGTAGTAGTCATCATGGCTGCGCCCGCGGCAGAGCGTGAGCGCGACAGCCAGGCCAGCACCGCGGCGACCTGCACGACCGACGCGCTGCTGGTAGTTGAAGCGCATCGGCGGCATGTTTGCCATCATGACGGCAAGCAGCGAGCCGATATCGACACCGGCCTCCATCGTGGTTGTCACGCTGAGGAGATCTATCGGATCTGTGATCTGGTTCTCGTCGGGCGGAGGAAGGCAGATGTCCTGGAACAGTCTCTGGCGCTTGCGCGCGTCGTTCTTGTTCGTCTGCCCGGTGAGTTCCTCGCAGTTGAGTCGAAACAGCGGTCCCGCCTGCGTGGCTAAATAGCTGTAGTAGTCGGGCGTCAATTGAGCGGCCGCCAGCGGCTGGGCCGGGCCGAGAGGGATGTGGCAATCCGTGCAAATTCCACCGGCCGCATGCAGGTGAACCCGGCGGCACTGAGCGCACTCGAAGTAGACCGCACCGGGTCTGGCGAGGCAAAGGTTTTGGGCAATGAGGACGTGCTGCGTGAGCACGCCCGCACCGTTGAGGTAATTGAGTACATCGCCGGCGAAGATTGCCGGCGTGAGGCCATGCATTTGCGCGAGGGCTGCCAGGTACTGAGCGACGTAGGCGGGGGGGTTCGGCTGGCTCGCGGCTCTGTGGGTCGATAGTCGGCGCCGCGCGCCGAGCAAGCGAATCGCGCCGTCGGCGGCTTCCTGGATGAGCGCACTCGGCGCCGGCGTGCTGATACGGTCGGTGGTCGCGTACGCAAGCCGCAATGACTCAAGGCTTCGGCGGCCCGATGCGAAGACGACGTCCATCACCTCAAGAATCGACTGATCTTGAATCCTCCGGAGATGATCGCGCTGCTGTTGGCTGAGCTGCGCTGCTCCTCGTGCCTGTGGAATCGTTCCCGGCGCGCCCCAGGTGTATAGGTCCCGCCAGCTCCCTTCTTTGGTCCGCGGTGCGGTCCAAAGGACGTCCTGAGCGAAGCCACCCGGGTTCATGCCGTTGGCGAGCAACTGAGCCGAGGCGTCGGCCGAGAGCTGCCCGATGCGGAACGGTCCCTGCGAAGCGCGAGCCAGTATTTGTTGCGCCGCCAGCTGGCACGTGAGCCCTGGGTGCGATGGCGACGGCAGCTGCGCAGTCGCCGCACTCGCTGCCATCGAGAGCGAAGCTGCTTCAGCTGGGTGCGTGCCACCAAACGCCGCGGCAAGTGCCTGTTGCTGTGGAGATACGGGCTGTCCGCTTACCTGCGAAGCGAACGCCTGCGCGCCCGCACCCTGGACCGCGATCGCACCGGTGATCGCCTGGCGGAGCGCGTCCCGGTAGTGCGAGAACCGCATTCCGGCTGAGAGCTTGGCGGCGTCCTGCCGGCTGTCGGAAAAGACCACGAGCTTGCGAGACTGACTGGCGGCCGCAGGCGCGATGTTTCGAAGGAGGGCGTCGGAAAGAACCTGCGCGATCTTCTGAAAGCCGGTCCGAAGAGTGCGAACAGGTGAGCCAATCTGGCGGCGGGACCAGTCGGCATCACATCTAGGGCAACGAGCAGGATAGGCCTGCCGGGCGCTGTCGCCCGGCGGCGGAGCCGCCGAGTGCATTGCCGGCACGTAGTAGAGGTACCCGGGGCCACCGAGGGCGACCTTGCCGTCGGCCGGCGTGAAGCGTGCGGCCCGCCACGCCCTCGGAACGCCATCCTGAGTCCACTGCGGGGACGCGGGCGTTATGCCGGGTGCTCCTGGCCAGAACACGGCGTATCGGAGGTAGTCGCGGTCCATCGAGGCCATATCCGGCGATGCCTCGAGATCCGGGTGGTCGGGAGAGAGGTACCACTCATTCGGGTTGAGCCCCGTGGCTCGACGGTAGCCGCCAAAGAAGATGTCGCCGCAGGCCTCGCAGTAGAGCAGCTCGAGCACGCGCGAGCCGCAACCGCAGGTTAGCGTAGGAACGTAGTGGAGAGCTCCGGCAGGCGGTGCGCCATTCCGAGGCGGGGTCTGGGTGCAAGCCGGGTTCGTGCATACCCACAGGCCTTGCAGGTTGCGGTAAATGATGTGCGCTCGGACCGGGAGCGGGGCAGTACCACTTGCACCCCGTGCCGCGGACAGTCCGGCAAGAAGCCCCTCTACCGCCTCGAGACCATCGGTGAGGTGAACGCTGGGGAACATCGCAGACGCGATCTGTTCAGGGGACCTTGGTTCCAGCTGAGGAGCGTTGGCCGGACCTGATGCGCATGCGAGCCGCAGCGCCTCACCTGCCATTACATGAGCCAGGGCAGAATCAAGCGCCAGCTCCGGGCTCGTTCCGGCCGGCGCTGCTGGCGCACCGGTTGCATTCTGGAACGTTGCGGCCGTTGCGGTAATGAGCGAAGGTGACGCTCGCAAGTCGTTTCGCAGTTGCCGGAGCGCTGCCACATTCGCGCGCACCGGGCCGAACGCTCCGGCGTTGATCGGCTGCGCTGCAGCGCCGACGATTCGAAAGCGATTCTGATCGCGGCCGAAGAACGACTCGAGATACTGCAGGCCCGCGGCGCCACTCGCTACCGATGCACTGGAAGCGATGATGCGGAGCTGATTTGAGTCCGGTGGCAGACCGATGCGGTCCAGGAGCACGCGGATGAGATACGCGACTTCGGTGCCAGGGGTTCCGCGATAGGTGTGCAGCTCGTCGACGACGAAGTGGAAGACATGTGACGGATCTTGCTCGAGCCACTGCCTCGTCTGGTCGAAAATCGGCGCCTCGACGGTGCGCATCAGCATGATGTTCAGCATCGAGTAATTCGTGATCAGGATGTCGGGCGGGTGGTCCTGCATGTCCCAGCGCGACCACATCTCGCCGCCGTCCATAGTCGCGAAGAACCGCGCGGCCGGGGTTCCCGCAACGAGCTGAGAGTCTCGATGCGCATCAGTGAGTTCAGCGCGCAGCCTGCCGGTACCTGCCGCAGTGCGGCTCCCAGACACCGGCGTTCGCCCTGTGTAGCGCCCGAAGTAGATCCGGTTTCCTGCACGATGCGCCTGGAGCCACGCTCGGGCACCTGCGCCATCAAGTCCGTCACGTAGACGCGCGAGCTGGTCCTCGACGAGCGCGTTGAGTGGGTACAGAATGAGCGCCCTGATCGCGGGCATCCGGTTCTCATGCGCCCGCTGCGGAATTCGGGCAGCCCAGCGCCGCCGGCTTCCTTGAATGGACCAGTGATTCCACCAATCCCACTGCGCCGGTCGAGGACCAGGTGCCGGCCAGCTCACAGACTCTCGAGCGAGCTCCGCGGCGATCGGAAGCAGAAAGCATTCGGTCTTGCCCGACCCGGTTCCGGTCGTCACCACGACATCGTGGCCGTGGACGACCGACTGCTCGAGCACGGCACGCTGGTGCGTGTACAGCTCGCGCGGGTGTCCGTTCGGAAGGGTCGGAGGAAAGAGACCCTGCGAGACGAACGAAGACAGATCCGAAACGATGGCCTGCGGCCAAACCGGCCCGAGGAGAGCCTGGGCGGCTTGTGAGAAGGTTTGGCCGGAGAGTTGATATGCCGGAACGGGCTCGATGAGTGGGCGTCGGTAAAGCCTCCCATCTGCGTCAAGCAGCGCGCGCCGCTCGGCCACCAGGTCCGGGTATCTGAGATCAAACGGACTATCGAGATACCTGAAATAGGTGTCGCGGAGATCTTCGAAAATGGCCAGCGGATTACTCATCGGAGCTCCTGGCGAAGAAGTGCCGCCGCGAGCGCGGCGATGTTCTCCGGAATATCGGAGTACTGGAGAGAGCCGGCTCTTGCGCCACCGCGCTGGTACGAAGGTGGCGATCCCGAGCACAGGATCAGGGCCCGCTCTACCAAGAAGGGTGGGCGGCAGCTTGCTGGCATCGAGAGCAGTCGGTTGCTGGTGTCGTACCGGAGCACTTGGCGCCGGCGCCTCCGCAAAACGAGGTATTTGCCAACCTGGCCGGGAATTCGGGCTGCAGCGCCCCTGCTGCAGAACAATATGTAGCGTTGGTGCCCGAGAGAGAACCGAAAGAGACCGGCCGAGGCAGTGCGAGCATCGGCGAGCGTTGCTGAGCGCCACACGAGATCGTCGGGGGAGAACCGATCGATCCTCCAGTCTGAACCGAAGGGCAGATCGGTCTGGTAGCGCACGCTAGGATCGTCCACCGGCGGGAGGCTCGCAAGAAGCGCTGCCGGCGCGTCATCCTGCAAGAAGAAGCCGGCCTGATCGGCAATTGCGGCCAGCGTGTCCTGGGTATCCGCGGTAATCAGGATCTGGTCGGGATAAGATGCGACAGCGAGCACGCGCAGTTCCGCCCCTTGCCGAGTGGCCGCTGAACGGAGACGATCACTCAGTGAGAGCGATCTCGCTCCGGCCACGACCCCGAGCGAGCCACCTGCGTGCCGCGCGAGCGCAAGGGTTGGTGGTGTGATTCGCCACTCTGCCCCTTCTCCCGCGCCCGCAAAGAACTCGGCGTGACCAGCACGTTGAAGGTTGAACCTAAGTGTCTGATAGAGAGGAAGAGCAAACTGATCGGGCGCGTCATCGCCTTCACCTTCGACCTCGGCGTCATCCACGCGAAGGTGAAGTTCCTCGACGGCGGCGCGGAACTGAGCCCATGAACCATGGCGCCGCGCGGACATCCAGAGCAGAAGAGAGTTAGCGCTCATCGCCAGCCTCTTTGCACCGCCTTTGCGCAGCGCCTGTAGCTCTTCCATAGGTCAGCGATTTCGACCCGCGACGGCTCTATCTGAAGCCCTTTCCTGCCTGCTGCGAGGATGGCGGCGCACCATGCGTGAGATCCCGAAGCCAAAGCGCGGCGTCGGGCGGTGCGGCCGCCACCGCGATGCGCCCTGGACTCGTGGTCGCCCCGATCGACCGCCGACGGTGGTCCAATCAGGAGCACGCGCGCCGTGTCCTTGTCGCAGTGAAGTGCGTCAGCCGGAATCGCCCAGATCGGTTTGAACCATGGAAAGCCGATGCAGAGGCCCGTGCGCACGTCAGCGCGAGGCCTGCAGACTACAATCTCCCCTGGTCGTGCTCCGATCAGGATGGGATTTGAAGCGGCAACCACCGTCGGATGGCTGTCGGCTCGTGCGACTCGTGGCGGGCGAATCAGTACACCACAGATCGATGGTCGCGCTTGCGTGCCCCTGGTGGTTGGTTCGCCCAGCGACCAAGCGTAGGCATCCCACGGCTCCCAGACCTCCGCCCCATTTCGAATCGCGTATGTGCGCGACGTGCTCGTGCACCAGACGGTGTGCTCGCCGATGGCGTCCCAGCCGGGTGCAACGTACGTCCCTTCCGCCGATCGCGTCGCCTCCTGCCCGTCGATGGTGACAACACCGATCTCGGTTGTGTCGCCGAGAAGCTCGATGGTAGGAGGGAAGCCACTGAGCCATGCTTGGCGATCAATCCGAATGCCGCCGGTCAGCGCGATCTTGACATCTGGAAGCGGCCTGAGTGCATCGAGGATGTCGCCACCTGAGCTTGGTGCGACAGGCTTCTTCGGACGCACGCCGCGCAGGCCAACCCAGCCAGCCGGTATCCCGCTGTCGGATTTGAGTTCCGTCGGCTCCGGGCTTCCCGTGAGGGCGATCGCCTGGCGAACCTCCGGCAGACGTTCAGCGCCGCAGAGGACCACATGCTCCTCACCAAGGACCAGGCGCGGCGTACTGACGAAGCCGTTCAGCTCGCCATGCTGAGCCAACACGAAAATGCCTCGACCGCTGAGGGACAGCCTGCCTGTGGTGCCGCCAGGGAGTGCACCAGTCCAGTCGATCCCCTCCCTGAGCAGGCGTCCGATATCGGGCAGCATCACATCTTGGTACCACTCGTCCTGAAGCACCAAAAGGTCAGGAGGAGACCCTGATCCTTGTACCGCGAATTCGGCCGGCATCCCCGGAGCGCGCCGTGGGAGGAGCGAAACGCGGCAGAAACCAGCCTTCTCGAACACAAGACGCACCTCAATCGGCATCGCGCGCTCGCGAACCATTCGCGCTGAACTCGGCGATGCGGACGCGCGCTGTGGCGAAGGCGCGCGCCCTGTGGGACGGTATTGCCTTGGGGCTCTTGTTGCGAGCGGAGGTGGCGGGAGAACTCCAGCGAGCGGGGATACTTGTGGCGGTGTGCCCTTGACGGAACCGGTTGCAACGACGGGCGGCCTGAAGAACTCCGGGGTATCGGCACCCGCGGCTGGCCCAGCTGGGGGCGGCCCCACTGCCGCCTCACCGTCTGGGGTTGATCCGTCGCCCTGCGCCTGGGAGACTGCAGCACGCGTCTCCTCAGCCTGACGCGGCGCCTCCGGCTCGACAGCGGTACAGGTCTCTTCTTCGGCTCGCCGACGTATCTCTTCTGCCTGACGCTGCGCTTCCCGCTCCGAGGCCGCGCGCGCTCCGTCTTCGGCGCGCCGCTGCGCTTCTTCGGCGTCTCGCCGCTGGGCCTCTCGCTCCGCCGCAGCACGAGCTTTCTCCGCGGCGCGAGCGTTCTCGTCGGCCTGGCGCTGCGCTTCCAGCGCTGCAGCGGCACGAGCCTCTTCTTCGGATCGCCGACGTGTCCTCTCTTGGAGCTGCGCTTCGTGCTCCGCGGCCGCACGCGCTTCTTCTTCGGCGCGGCGTCGCGCTTCTTCGGCCACGCGCCGCTTGGCCTCAAATTCTGCAGCACGAGCTTTCTCTTCGGCGCGTCGTTGCGCTTCTTCGGCGTCACGCCGCTGCGCTTCCCGCCGCGCCGCTGCGCGGGCATCTTCCTCAGCCCAGCGTTGCGCTTCCTGTACCGCTGCGGCGCGGGCCCGGTCGTTGGTGCGACGGAGCCGCGCGCGCACCACGACCACCACGATCGCAGTTGCGAACGCGAGACCGACTCCGCCGATGAGAAAAGGCATCTCCACCATCGCGGAAGCTCCCTCCGTTTCGCCCACCTACGGCCGCGCACCTCCCCTCGGGACCTCGGTGCGTGCCTCTAACGAGATCGCGAAGGGCATTAGCAGGTGCCTGCGGACGCTGGCAGGGATGCCGACCTTCGGGCAGTCGGCGTTCAGCGGGCAGCACGCGCACTCAGGAGTGCACGGAAGACATGTGCGCTGCCCATGAACGACGAGGTTTACGTGGAGCGCGCGGCGGCGGTGCGAGGGCACGGCAGCCTGAACCGCATCGTGCAGTGTGCGGCGCCGATAGACGGCCCGCCGTGAAATGACACCAGTTCGCTTCAGGACGCGAAACGTGTTGCTGTCGATCGGCAGTACGTCGCGCCCGAGGCTGTAGAGAAGGACGCAACGGGCAGCCTTCCATGACAGACCCGGGAGGCGGGTGAGTAGCTTCTCCGCCTCCTCGTCGTTCATCGCTCGCAGGAGATCAAGAGAGTGCTCGCCGGCGATTTTGCGGACCTCACGAAGAAGCCGTCGGATCGTCCTCGCCTTCTGTCTGTGGAGCCCCCCATCACGAAGAATGCGCGCGACATCGCGGGCCGCAGCACGCTCGAGCACATCCCAGGATGGGAAGGCGGCGCGCAGTCTGGACCAAGTGGAGCTAAAGCGTGGGAGATCGGTCTGGAAGCTCAGGATGATGTAGATCGCCTCATCCAGCGGATCAGGTTTGTTGCCGAGCGCGCCCTCCGGAGTTCCGTAGGCAGCCTCGAGGACCGAATCGATGTGTGCGAGGCGTTCGACTGCGCCGGACCTGAGCGGAGACGAGATAGTCATCTGGAGTGGCCATTCCCAGCATGCATCGCATTGCCGAGCACACGCTCGATCAATAGCGGCGGTACCGAGTTGCCGATCATCTCGTACGAACTTCGCCGGCACACCAATGAGGATGGGAACGTGATGCAGTCCGGAATGCCTTGGATGCGTGCGTACTCCCGCACAGACAAAGAGCGCTGCTCCTCGTAGTGGTAGACGCAATCGTACTTCGTGGACAGTGCTGTTGACGGAGCGTCGGGGTGCAGGCGCCTATACGCAGAGTCATAGCGCCTCGACAGACCGTTTAGATGCTCTTTCGGGATCGCACGCGCGCAACCGCCAGGTGGGATGTGTTGCAGGCGTTTGACGGTCTCGGCGTTCACGGCCGGCGTTCGAGTATCGCGGAGGTTCTCGGGGGCACCCTGTCGCACCCATTTTTGAAACGCAGTCCGCGCTTCAAACGCGTACGGCCTGTCGGCTTCCGGTTCGCCCGGGCCCAGCAGTGGCAAATC
>JBOHZT010000018.1:0-22400 GCA_050738535.1 Steroidobacteraceae bacterium | reverse complement strand
TCGCGATCGCGATCGCGGCGGAGGTCGGCAGCAGCATGGCCGGCAGCTGGTCGACGCTCGCCCTGTGGTGGTCCGCCCCGCAGGGCCCGGCGCAGCTCGACCCGATCTTCGGCCTGCCGCTGCGGTTCTACCTGTTCTCGCTGCCCGCCTGGCAGCTGCTGACGGGCTGGCTCCTCACGCTCGCGGTGATCGTATGCGTGGTCGCGGCCGCGTTCGCCGGCCTCGCGAGCGGGGCGAGGGCTCTTGCGATGCGCGGGGTCGCGGCCGATTCGGGCAGGGCGTGGCGCGGCTTCGCGATCGCCGGCGCCGCGCTACTCATCATCATCGCGGCGCGGGTGTACCTCGGGCGCTTCGACCGGCTGTTCGACGATCATTCGGTGTTCTCGGGCGTCGATTACACGGACGCGCACATCACGCTCACCGGACTGCTCGTCGTGTGCGCGGCGCTGGTGGTGGGCGCGGGGATCGCCGTCGCGTGCGCCATCGTGAGACCGCGTCCGGCTTGGATCCTCACGGCCGTGGTCCCGGGCATCGCCTGCTATATCGCGGTCCAGCTCATCGCCGCCTACGTGAGCACCTTCGTGGTCAAGCCGAATCAGCTCGACCGCGAGCGGCCCTACATCGTCCACAACATCGCGCTCACCCGCCGGGGCTTCGCGCTCGATCGGATCAAGGTGCATCCGTTTCCGGCCGACACGGGAGTGAGCTCGATCGATCCGTCGCAGCATCGGACGACGCTCGACAACATCCGCCTGTGGGACTGGCGGCCGCTCCAGGACTCCTTGAAGCAGATCCAGGAGATCCGCACTTACTACGACTTTCCGGACATCGACATCGACCGCTACCGGGTCGGCGGCAAGCTCGAGGAGATGATGCTCGCCGTCCGGGGGCTCAACGTCGAGAAGCTGCCGGTGAGCAGCCAGACGTGGGTCAACGAGAAGCTCATCTACACCCACGGCTATGGCATCACCATGAACACGGTGAACGGCTTCACGCAGGAGGGCTTGCCGAACCTCCTCATGAGCGACATGCCGGTCGTGAGCACGGTGCCGGGACTCAAGGTCACCCGACCGCAGATCTACTTTGGGCAGCTCACGAAGACCGACGTGTACGTGAAGACGCGCCAGAAGGAATTCAACTACCCCCAGGGCGAGACCAATAATTTCAGCACCTACGAGGGTAGCGGCGGTATCCGGCTCGGCGGACTGCTTCGCCGCGCGCTCATTGCCTACGACGTGGGAGACATCGCCAAGCTCCCCTTCAGCGACGCGGTGACCGCGAACAGCCGGCTGCTGATGCGGCGCAACATTCGCGCCCGAGTGCAAGCCCTGGCGCCGTTCCTGACTTACGATCCGGACCCCTACATCGTGGTGAGCCGCGACGGAAGGCTCTACTGGATCATGGACGCCTACACCACGTCCGACAGCTACCCATACTCGCGGCGCTACTTGCTCGGCGAGCAATCGATCAACTACATCCGCAACAGCGTGAAGATCGTGATCGACGCGTACACGGGAGCGACGACGTTCTATGTCTTCGATCCGCAGGACCCCATCATCGAGGCTTATCGGAAGATTTTTCCGTCGCTATTCAAGGATGAGGCACAGATGCCCGCTGACCTGCGCGCGCACGTCCGCTATCCGGAGCTGTACTTGTCCGCCCAGGCCTCCGTGTACGGGCTCTATCACATGACCGATCCGGAGGTCTTCTACAACCGCGAGGATCTGTGGAGCATCGCCACCCAGGGTGGGGCGCAGGGCGAGGGGCAGGAAATGATGGAGCCCAACTACGTGCTGATGACCCTGCCGGGCGATAACCAGGCGCAGTTCGTGAACATCCTGCCGTTCACCCCCGCCAACCGCAACAATCTCATCGGCTGGATCGGCGGCCTGTGCGACGGCGCGCAATACGGAAAGGCGGTCGTCTACGACTTCCCGAAGTCGAAGCTCGTCGACGGTCCCTTGCAGGTCGAGGCGCGCATCAATCAGAACGCGGAGATCTCGGGGCAGCTGTCGCTGTGGAACCAGCTGGGCTCCCGGGTGCGCCGGGGCGCCCTCATCGTCATCCCGATCGACAAGGCGCTGCTCTACGCGCAGCCCATCTATCTGCAGGCCGAGAACAGTCCGATGCCGGAGCTGCGCCTCGTCGTGCTCGCCCTGCAGGACCGGCTCGCCTACGGGCCGACATTCGAGACGGCGATGGCCGCCCTCTTCAATGGCGCGCCCTCGATGCTCAATTCGCAGTCCGGCTCCGGGCAGGCGCGTGCGGGATCGGCGGCGAGCTCCCGTGCTGCCGCGAGCTCCGGCCCGGGGGAGGGATCCGGGGCGACGCAGGGCGCGGGCTCGGGCACGTCCGCGGCTCCAGTGGGCGCGGTTGCGGTCCGTCGAGCGCAAGCACAGGGCCGCAAGGCGCTGATCGACCAGGCCGCCCGCGATTTTGCCGACTACGAGCAGCTCACCGCGGCCGGTAAGCTCGGCGCGGCGGGACAGAAGCTCGAGTCCCTGAAGAGCGCCCTTCAGGAGCTGCAAGGGCAGCGGCATTGAGCCCGCGCGGGAGGCGGCGCAAGGCCGCATGAAGCGGCAAATCGAGCCGCGGGAGCCGGGGGTCCCGGAGGCCGAGAGCGGACGCAAGGAGGAGCCAGGCTCGCAGGAACGCTGGACTGGCGCGCAGCGCGGCGTGGTGGTCGCGTCCTTCCTCGGCTGGATGCTCGACGCGTTCGACTACTTCCTGATCGTGTTCGTGCTCGGCCGGTTGGCGGGGGACTTCGGCACGGACGTGAAGCACGTCACCTACGCGCTGTTCCTCACGCTCGCGCTGCGGCCGCTGGGCGCTTTGCTCTTCGGCAGGCTCGCCGATCATTACGGCCGGCGTCCGGCGCTCATGGCGAGCGTGCTGGCGTACTCGGCGCTCGAGCTCGCCACGGCATTCGCGCCCTCGCTCACGGTGTTCCTCGTCCTGAGGGCGCTCTACGGTATCGCGATGGGCGGGGAGTGGGGCGTCGGCGCGTCGCTCGCGCTCGAAAGCGTTCCGACGCGCTCACGCGGTCTGGTCTCGGGAATCCTCCAGGGCGGCTATCCGACCGGCTATCTGTTCGCGGCGGTCGTCTATGGATTGCTCTTTCCCCACATTGGCTGGCGCGGCATGTTCGTGGTGGGCGCCGCGCCGGCGCTCCTCGTCCTCTACATCCGCATGAAGGTTCCGGAGTCGAGTGCTTGGTCCGCGGGCGCTGCCCGGGGATCGGCGCGGCGGCTCTGGTCGGGTCTCGCCGGGCACTGGCGCCTCGCCGCGTACGCGATAGTGCTGATGACCGCGTTCAACTTCTTCAGTCACGGCACACAGGACTTGTACCCGACGTTCCTCAGGTCCGAGCGCGGGCTTTCCACGACGGCCATCGCGAGCATCGCGATCCTCTACAACGTCGGGGCGCTGTGCGGCGGGCTCGTCTTCGGCTGGCTCTCGACCCGGATCGGACGGCGTGCGGCCATCGGGCTCGCGGCACTCCTCGCGCTGCCGGCCCTGCCGTTCTGGGCGTACTCGCAAGGCGCCGCGGCGCTCGCCATCGCCGCGTTCGCGATGCAGTTCATGGTGCAGGGCGCATGGGGCGTGGTGCCGGCTCACCTCAACGAGCTCTCCCCGCCGGGGATGCGCGCCACATTCCCGGGCGTCGTCTACCAGCTCGGCAATCTGCTCGCGTCCTACAACGCGACGCTCGAGGCCTCGCTGGCTCTCGGGCACGGCGGCGCAGGGCACCCGGACTACGCTTTCGCGCTCGCGCTCGTCTGCGGCATCGCGGCCCCGGTGCTCATCCTGCTCGTGGCGTTCGGACCCGAGCGGCGCAACGTGCGCTTTGCGGCATGAGCGTGCGTTTCACCGCGTGATCGTGCGCTGCTGGCGCGCCTCGACAATGGGCGCCTGAGCGGCGGCGCCGATCGGGCCCTATCAGCTCGGCGCCGGATCCTGCGCCTCGACCGGCGCCAGGTCCGGCAGACCGAACCGCTTGGAGCGCTCGTAGACGCGCGCGAAGTCGGGTTTGGTCGCCGTCAGGATCTCGAGGATCGCCTTGCGCTCGCTCGCAGGGATGCCTGCGTAAGCACCGGTCGTGTCATGCCTCGTGAGGATCTGGATGAGCCTCTGGTAGAGGTAGTCCTTGACGCTCGGCATCAGAAAGGCAAACGCCCGCGAGTAGATGAGATAGCTCAGCCGGTACTTGAAGATCCGCGTCTTCAGATCGAGGTCGCGCAGTGAGCGATGATGGGCATCGAAGGGACCGAGCGCTTGAAACCATGCCGCGTACCCCGAGGTGCCGTGGACGGCCGTCGGCAGCTTCGCCGCACCGACGTACAGCATCCCGCGCACCAGCGGCTCGAGCAGCGCACGAAAGCGCTTTTGCAGCGGCGCGGGGAGTTGCTGCCAAGTGAGCCTCTTCGTCGAGCCGCCCGGAATCTGCCGCTCGAGGATCGCCCGCGACTTGTAGCTCGCGTGGATGACGAGATTGTGGACGTCGATCTGGCTCTCGAGCACCATCACCGCCACGACATCGCTCTTGTTCGTGAGGTAGGGCTTGGTGTCGAACCAGGAGTCGAGATTGGGCACATCCGCCCGGCTGATCTTGGCCATCGGGAGCGGCTGCGTGCTGGTGGTGGTCAGGTTCCCGAGATCGAGCATCCGGCCGAGTTTTCCCGTCACGTACCAGCCGCCCCAGCGCCGGTCGAACGGCGTGGCGTTGGTGGTCTCGATCGCCGACGCGTCCGTGATCACCTTGTCGTTCGCAACCTGGTAGGCCGAGAGGAACAGGAACTGCGGCACGCCGCCGCCCTGCAGAGAGAAGCTGTCGTGGCAGGCGAGGCAGACCAGGGTCTGCCGAATGAAATGCGGCCGCGGAACAGGCTGCTCGTCGAGGGTGTAGAAAACCGGACCGAGCGAGCTGTCCATCGTGTTGATTTCGACGTCCGGGCTATTGCGGATCCAGGCGACGTACGTGTCGTCGTTGAAGTAGATCGCCCGCGGCGTCGCGGGACCGATGATGCGGGTCTGTAAGCTCGTCTTCGAGAAGACGAGCGCCTGGGAGGTGGGACTGATCTTCAGCGCCTTCAGGAGCGAGTCGAGGTAGCCGCGGGGCTTGCGGAATTGGAGCTTTACCTTGCCGCTCGCCATCGCCTCGATGAGATGCGCGATGTCGTTGTGGCTCGCGATCCCCGAGTAATGCAGCCACGGGTAGTCGTGGTTGTAGGCTCGGACCTCGTCGCCGGCGGCCTGGAGGACGGACGTGGGCGACGCGGCCGGGTGGGTCCCCGCCGCGCCGAAAGCTCGAGCAGTGATGCCGAGGGCGAGCGCCGCGGCGCAGAGCGGGGCTAGCCGTGCAAAATGGACTCGATTGCGATGTTCCTGGGTACCGGCGCCGTTCATCAGCTTGGGAGTTCTGGAGCGTGGTCTTCCGGCGGAGGTGATTTTCGGCTCGGCGATCTCCCGCTCAAGCCCAGGCCCGCTGCCCGCCAGATCGTGGCGATGTTAGCACCTCGGACCGCCATTTCCGGCGGCCATTCCGGGCTTTTCGCCGGTAAAGTCTTTTTCCACCGGCTGACGCATCGCTAGGGAACTTCAGCGCGGCACGAGCGGGGCCCGATCCGGGACGCCGTGCCCGGTACGCGAACAGCGCGCGGCGCAGCCGGCCGACCCCAATTGGGGCCCGGTTGGGTGCGAATCGCCCTGGCCTCGCCAAGGAGGGCGCTTCCTGTAGAATTCGCGCTCCCTTCAGGGGGGCTAGGTGGCAGAGTGGTCATGCAGCGGCCTGCAAAGCCGTGTACGCCGGTTCGATTCCGACCCTAGCCTCCATAAACCACCTCCGAGCCACCGGTTCAGACCCTGGAAATCCCCGGGAAAACCCGGCGGGTGGCCGGAAACAGTCCGTCGCGGGATTGCCGAAAATGGGCTCGACCGGCCTCGATTGGGCTCGTTCGGGTGGTGGAAACCACCGGATTTCGACCCACATTCCGTTGACGCGGGATGGCGAGGTTTGAAGTTCGGCCGCTTCGCGCCTGCATCTCAACCCTTACAGGAGATCAACGGACAGTCCGCGTGCCCTAGCAGCGACGCAGAACGGTCACCGTTGAGGTGCATGCCGAATTTGGCTATCGGCTCCGCGAGTGATATCATGATATCAGTATCGGAGGACCATGATGGCTCAAATTATCGTGCGGCAACTGGAGGATGAGGTTAAAGCCCGCCTGCAGCGTCGAGCCGATCGGCACGGCCGCAGCATGGAAGCCGAGGTTCGGGAAATCCTGCGCGTCGCGGCCAAGGACGACGGTCGACCGTCCGGCAAGCTCGGCTCACGTATCGCCGCTCGGTTCCGGGGCCGCGGACTTGAATTTGATCTTCCCGAGATCCGCGGGCAGAGTCCCAGTCCCGCAGAGCTGCACGATTGATCATTCTCGATACCAACGTACTCTCGGCGCTGATGCGATCGGAACCAGAGGACGTGGTCGTGCGATGGCTGGATCGGCAGCCGGCGGAATCCGTTTGGACAACGAGCGTCACGGTATTCGAAGCGCGCTTCGGCATCGCCTTGCCGCCGCAAGGTGCACGCAGGAAGACCCTCGAGCAATCGTTCGCTCGTTTGCTGCAGGAGGACCTCGGGAATCGCATCCTGGATTTCGACGGTGCTGCCGCAAGTGAAGCGGCAGCACTCGCCGCAGCGCGACAGACAGCGGGACGGCCGGTCGACTTTCGCGATACGCAGATCGCCGGCATTGCTCTCTCGCGCCACGCTTCCATTGCTACAAGAAACGTTCGCCACTTTCAGGGGCTCAAGATCGCTGTCGTCGACCCATGGAAGGCCGGAGAGCGCTGACCCTGACCGGCTAGGAGCCGCCGTACGACCGGCTGATTGGGGCGCTCTGAGGCGGACGCTCGAACCTTCACGCCATAACTCCTGAGCAGAACGGGGTCGGCGCTCGGCCACAACTCCGAACCGCAGCCCGGATGACCCAGGAGCAGAGTACGTTCGCCCTGTCATGGCTGGAGCAGGATGCGATACTTTCTGCCGTGGGTGTTCCATGAGAACTCATGCCGGCACGATACCCGACCTGGGAATGCGGCGGATGAGCCGTGATTCGCGCTCGTCGAGCAGAGCGGGCGATCAAGTTTCGTTCGAAACCTCCGAGACTGCATGAGGCCCGCAGCTGGGATGAGTGCTTTGCTGTGCTCGATAGTGTGCTGCAGCGCAAGCTCGTAGAGGGCGCGCCACCTGGCGAGCTTAGCTTTGCCATGATGTAGGGATTACCCCCAAGACGCTCGCGCGCATCGCGCGGTTCGAGCACGCCTGCTCGTTGTTGCGAGACCGCCCTGGCAATTTAGCAGGTGTCGCGGTAACCGCGGGCTACCATGACCAGGCTCACATGACCCATGAATGGCAGGCCCTCGCCGACTGCACACCGAAGGCCTGGATCGCCCAAGAGCTCCCTTTCTTACAAGACCACTCTTACAAGACTACGAGTTCATCGACCCGGATCCTAATGCAGGCAGCGGGCGCAATAGTCGATAACTTCGCCGCAGAACCGGAGGCCTCATGAGCGACTTCCAGCGCATCGACACGTCACGGCAGTTCATCGCGATCAGCCGCGAGCTCAAGATGGCAGCCCATCCGGCACGCGGCGGTCCCGAGCCACACCTGGACGGGCTCACCGTAGGCATCGTCGAGATGTCGCGCGATGCCCCGCACGGCGGTGAACTGCATCCGGATGGCGATGAATTCGTCTGTGTTCTCTCCGGCAGCGTGAGCGTCACGATTGACTCCGCGCCCGAGCCGATGACGCTCCGCGCGGGTGAGGGCTGCCTCATTCCGCAAGGCGAATGGCACCGGGTCCACCTCCTCGAGCCGACGCGCCTGTTGCACATCACCCCCGGCCCTCGCGGCGCGCACCGTCCCGTGCAAGCACCGACGGCCGCCGCGTGCTGACGGGACGCAGTGGCGATGTGACCACGCTTCAGGACTGCACTGCTTTCGATGGAAGAGGTTTTCTTCATGACCGCTCCCTGGCTTCCCGACGGGTTTCGCACAGTCACTGCGAACATCATCGTCGAGGACGCGGAAGGAGCGGTCGATTTTCTGAAGCAAGCGTTCGGGGCAACCGAGAGAACTATCGATTGACCTTATCAGACGGGAGGATCACTCACTGTGAGCTCCGGATCGGTGACTCGGTCGTCAATCTCGGTAGAGCAATGGAGGGCTGGCTCGCTCACGGCCTCATCGCTCAGATATTCGTCGAAGCACCCGATGCACTCTTTGAGCGTGCGGTAGGGGCTGGAGCAACGGTAATGATGCCGGCCGCTGACGAGCAGTTCGTTGCGGAGGTCAAGGAGGCGGCCAGACCGATCCCCCGATAATAGCGTCCGCTTGTAATGTCCGCTTTAGCGCACTAAGCTTGACAAAGGCGGGCAAACTGTCCGTCATACCGGACACATCGATGGATGCCATCCCCGCCCTCAATCCTCGAAGCCTCGGCCAGGCCTTCAAGGCTGAGCGCATGGCGCTGGGCCTCAGCCAGCAGGCGGTGGCCAAGTCCGCCGGCTTCCGCCGGCAGACCATCGTTGATCTGGAGGCCGGCCGCAACGTGTCGATGCACACCCTCTTCGCCGCGCTCGCGGCGTTGGGTAAGGGCTTGAGCATCGTCGATGCACGCCTGGACCTGGACCGCATCCACTTGCTACTGGACAAGCACGATGCCGACGAAGCCCACGCAGGTTAGGCACCTGCAGGTCTCCACGCCAACCGGTACGGCCGGCCAGCTGCACCTCGAATCGCAGTACGTCTTCAACTACGAGGCCACGGATCGGGTCAACGAAGTCTCGTTGACGATGCCCATCCGCGCGCAGAGCTACGCGAGTCATCCGCTCATGCCGGTGTTCGCGATGAACCTGCCGGAAGGCTACCTCTTCGACATGATCGCGCGGCGGCTGGCCAAGCATGAGCAGGTCGACGATATGCGACTGCTGGCAATCACCGGACGACACCAGATCGGATGCCTGCAGTTCGTGGAACCCGGCGAGCAGTGGCAGGAGACGCCCTCGCGCATCGGTCTGTCGCAGCTGCTTCGCGAATCGTCCTCGAACGGCCTGTTCGCGTTCCTGGTCGACACGTATTTCGAGTCAGGCATCTCCGGCGTTCAGCCCAAGGTGATGATGCCCGATGCAGACAAGACCGCCCCCGAGCGCCTGCCGGTCGTGCAGCCTGACCTGATCGTGAAGGCGGCCGGCATGGAATACGAGTGGCTCACGCAGAACGAATTCCTGTGCATGGATGCGGCACGCCGGGCCGGCCTCACGGTCCCGGATTTCTGGCTCTCTGATGACGGCGCGCTCTTCGTGATGCGTCGCTTCGACCTCGCACCCGAGCGCCTTGGTTTCGAGGACATGTCGGTGCTGATGGGCAAGCCGCGGGACAACCAGGGCCATTACAAGTACACCGAGAGCTACGAGGCGATCGCACGCATTATCGCCCACTACAGCGGTACGCAGGCACCGGCGAACCTGGGCGCCTTCTTCGAGTACCTGACCCTCGCGGTCATGGTGCGTAATGGCGATGCGCACCTGAAGAACTTCGGGATGCTCTACACCCACCCCCTTGCCGCGGACCGCCGGCTCGCGCCGCTTTACGACGTGGTAACGACATCGGTGTATCCGCACATCAACCTGTGCACCGGCGAGACCCGATACGACCGCACGATGGCGTTGAAGTTCTTCTCCGGCGCAAAGCACCGCAACTATCCCTCGCGCGAGGATTTACTGCGCTTTGGCGAGACGGTGTGCCTGGTGCGAAAGCCGGAACAGGCGATCGATCGGATCGCCTCGGCAATGTCCGACGCCTGGCATGCGCACCGGAATCGCCTGCAGGGAGACTTTGCGACTACGTTTGCCGCCGAGTGGGACGCGGGTCGCGCCTCGCTCTCCACGCGACAGGTCTACGTCTCGAACGCGCCGCCATCTGCACCCACACCCCAACCCTCCACCACGCCCAACGACGAGCCGGAACCGGAGCACCGGGGACCGCAGAGCTGCCGCCCGCTGCGATGACGGAGCGCGTCGCGGCATTCGAGGCGGCACCGCAGCGCCGCCGGATCAACAGCAGAGCCTCGACGCTCTGCAATCGAATTGCTGTCTCTACTCTCGTGACCGGCGCCGGATTGGCACCGTCGGCGGCTGTGTCCTGCCGTCCGTCGAGCGCCGGCGCCCTCAGGCTGCGATGCGATGCGCGTAGAACGGCCGCTCGCGATCGGTGAGGATCTCGTCGAGCCGCTCGAGGCCCACGCGCTGGGGGGCGAGCCACTCATCGAGGTTCGCGCGCTTGATCGGGATGATGCAGCGGTTGTGCCCGGTGGCCGCGATCTCCGGTGGCGGATCGTCGGTGATGGCGGCGAAGGACGAGAGGGTATGGCGTGACTGCTCCTCGGCGCGGCCTGCATGCTCTCGGGCATGGCCTGGATGCTCTTCGCGGCGCAATTGATTGTCCCCGTCCGTGCCGGTCCAGCGCGACCAAAGGCAGACGACGAGCATCGGGGCGCGCGGTCGCGGGTCGAAGTGCAGCACCGTGCTCCTCGACGCCTCCCCGGGCGCGAGCTCGCGCTTCTCGAGGACGTGGAGGGGCACGTTTTCGAAGAACGAGGTGATGACGAGAACGGCATGCCGGTGACCGTAGAGACCGGCCCAGAAGCCGCGCAGGCTATCGCGGCGCGCGTTGTAGGTCCCGGGGTATCGCCGATCGTCGCTCGCCGGCTTGCCGGGTAGACGGCAGGTGTAGCGCATCGGACGGATCAGACGGCTGCCGCGTTCCTCGACGAGGACCGGGGCGTAGTACATCGGAAAGATCCGGTCGTCGCGCTCCTCGGGCTCAGTACGCCGCAGGTCGGAGATCTTGGAGAGAAGAGAGTCGCCTTTGCATCGCGCGATGCGCTCATTCTCCCGGGCGCGGCGGGTTTCTCTGCCGCCAAGGCTCCGCTCGGCGTCGGCGAGGCGTCGCTTTTGCTTGAAGAGCTCACGCTCGAGTGATGCGGCGAGTTCTCGCCGGTAGGCTTCGATGTGGGCGCGAGTGCGGCACTCGAGGTCAGGCGCGGGGCCCGGCCACGACCCCGGTCTTGGGGACGACCCTGATCCTGGCCACGACCCGCGCTCTGGATCTGGGCCCGCCTCCGGCCCTGACTTTGGCACGGACTCACCGGGAGCCGGGCTGAAGTTGGCTTCGAGGCCACGCGCGACCTTGATGTCTTGGCCGCCGGCCCGCTCATGGAACAGCGCTTCGAACGTATCCCAGTCGACGCGCGCGCGAAATTCGCGGGCGAGCGAGCGAAGATGTTGTTCGACCATCGCCGAGTAGCACACGCGTGAATTGTGCCGCAATGGCCGGGGCAGCGGAACCGCGCAGCCGCGCAGCCGCCCGTGCGGGTCCCGCCGTGGACCCGCACGGATGGCTGGGGACTATCGGGTGTGCCTCAGGCGCCGCCCGCAGCTGCAGGCGTGCCAAGGTTTCGGCCGAGGATCGCGCTCGCCGAGACGATGATGGCGAGCACCGAGGTGGCGAGCCCGATGTAGCCGCCGATCACCCTGAGGAGGTGGCCGAGGCCCCAGTAGTCGAGCGCGATCGCGAGCAACGTGAGCCACAGGCCGAGCAGGAACAGCATGCGGACCATGTCGGCCTTCAGCGCGGCAAGCCACAGATAGAAGAAATACACCGCCCAGATGATCGCGTACCAGCCGACGTAGTGCGCCGGCTGTGCGGACCCCGCGCCGAGATGCTGGCTCCACAAGAAGCCGGCGCCGCCGAGGAAGATCACCGCGTCGAGCGTGCGCTGGTCGACGAAGGCGAGGATGCCGACGACCGCGAGCACGATGCTGAAAGGCAGCAGCAGCGAGGTGCCACCGGGGTAGACCTTCTCGAACCAGCCGGCATTGGCCATGGAGATCATCCAACCTGCGAGGCCGAGGCACATGAAGCCAACCGTCGCGACGATCGTCGCTCGGCTGGCGCTGCTCGCGACATCGATAGAACTGCTCATTGCTTTATCCCCACTTGGTGTTGTTGACAGTCGAAGGGATCCGGCGGACGGGATGGAAGGGCCGGGAAAAAATGCAGGCCTGGAAAGCCCACGCGTCCGCTTGCAATACGTTAAACACGCGGCTGGCGCGCGTCAATGCGGCCAGGCTGGAGCCTAGAGCCTGAAGCTACGCTCGAGCTACCGCTGTCGGCCCGAGACGGAACACATGCTCAGCATTGGTTTGCATGAGCATCTTCTTGTGCTCGGGAGGCAGATCGAATGCGTCGTAGGCGGCACATTCGTCGTCGGATTGCTGGTAGGGGTAGTCCATCGCGTAGAGCACGCGGTCCGGCCCCAGGACCTGCATACAGTATTTGATGGAGGGCTCCCATCCCTGGCCGCTCGTCGTGATCCAGATGTTGTGCCGGAAGTAGTGGGAGATTGCGTGCCGAAGCTTCACGGGCGGGGCCCCGCCGCGCAGTCCGGTCCGTCCATCCGCGTTCCCCTGCATCCAGTCGAATCGATAGAGCAGCAGCGGCATGCCTTCGCCCATGTGTCCGATCACGAGCTTGAGCTTGGGGAAGCGGTCGAATGCCCCCGACAGGATGAGTCCCATGGTGTGCACCCACACCTCGTGGGAGAAGCCGCCGAGCGCGCCGGCCATGCCGCGGAACTCGTAGGGGCTCGACCACTCCCGCGGCGGAAATGTCGGGTGGATGTAGAGCGGCGCGTCGTGAGTCTCGAGGGCCTCGAGAATGGGCAGGAACCGTGGCTCGTCGAGATAGTGCCCCCGCGTGTGGGAGTTGACGACGACGCCTTTCATACCGAGCGTGCGCATGCCGCGCTCGATCTCGGCGACGGAGGCCTCGACGTTCTGCGGCGCGATCGCGGCGAGCCCGGCGTACCGCTCGGGGTAGCGGCGGCGGGCCTCGGCGAGGCGGTCGTTCGCGAGGCGCGCCAGTGCAGCGCCCTCGTCGGGATCGAGCACCTGCACGCCGGGCGCGGTGAGGAGCAGCAGCTGCTTGGCGATGCCGAGCTCGTCCATGCGGGCGATGCGTCCGGGTCCGATGTCCTGCAGCTGCTGCTGCAAGACGGGCATGCCGGCGAACATGCCGGCCATGCGCAGCGAGGTGTCGTCGGGCGGATGGGGGCTCGCGAGAAGCCGCAGCTGCGCCGCCACGATCTCCGGGATGCTCCAGGCCTCCTCGGTCGCGACTCGCAGGTAGGGCGCGTGGCGGTCGATCGCCCGGTGGGCAGGCGCGAGTCCGTCGGCGTCGGTGTTCGGCATGGGGCGTTCTCCTCATCATCATTGCGTCGCGGCGCGTCGCTCCCCGGGTCGGCGCGTGCAGTAACATCATGCCATGCTGAAAGTCGCCCTCCTCGATGATTACGCGCGGATCGCTCTCGAGTCCGCGGACTGGCCGCGGCTGTCCGGCAGCGCTGAGGTCACCGTCTTCGACAGGCATTTGACGGAGGAGGAGGCGGCCATCGTGTTGAGGCCGTTCCACGTGCTCGCGACGGTTCGCGAGCGAATGAGTCTGCCGCGCCCCCTGCTCGCGCGCCTGCCGAATCTCGAGCTCATCACCATCATCGGTCCCTCGCTGCCGAACCTCGACATGGCGGCAGCCGCGGAGCTCGGGATCATCGTGTCGCATTCGCGTCCGCTCGGTGCGGAAGCGGCACGTACGCTCGATGCGACGCCGGAGCTCACCTGGGGGCTCGTGATCGCGACCGTGCGGAATCTCACCTACGAGAATCGCAGGATGCGGGAGGGCGGTTGGCAGTCCACGGTGGGCATCGTGCTCGCGGGCCGCACGCTTGGGCTGCTGGGACTCGGCCGGATCGGGCGCAGGATGGCGCAGTACGGCCAAGCGTTCGGGATGTCGGTGATCGCCTGGAGCCAGAATTTGACGGAGGAGGCGGCCGCTGCGGTCGGCGTGCAGCGGGTGGAGAAGGACGATCTCTTCCGGCGCTCCGACGTGCTCTCGATCCACGTTCGATTGAGCGAGCGCACGCGTGGACTCGTCACGGCGCGCGAGCTGGGTTTGATGAAGGCGGGCGCGTACCTCATCAACACCTCGAGGGGCCCGATCGTCGTCGAAGCGGATCTCATCGCCGCGCTCGCCGAGCACCGGATCGCGGGCGCCGGAATCGATGTGTACGACGAGGAGCCTCCGCCCGCGGGGCACCCGCTGCGCTCGCTCGACAGCGTCACCGTCACGCCGCACCTCGGCTACGTCACTCGGGAGACGCTGCAGACGTTCTACGCGGATACGGTGGAGGCGATCGCGGCATTCGCCGGCGGGACGCCCATCCGGGTCGCGAACCCGAGTGCCCTGCCGCAGGCGCGATTCAGGAGCGCCCGGCGCTCCTGAGGGCAGCCGTTCCGGTCCCCGACCCTTGTGGTCACGGCGCCCCTGATCACGGCGCTTCCGGTCACGAGGCGCTGGCAAGCGGTTGCCAAAGCCGCGCTTGTCCGGTAAAAAGACGCGCTCTCCTTGGGGAGTAGCCGCCCGGCGCGACCGGGCCGTACGCCAACATCCTCGGGCTTCGAGCCCGTGGCGTGCGGGGCCTCGATAGGCATGGCGAGACCAACGGCAGCACCTCCGGACGAGCGGCGGGAGGGTCTGTCGTGGTCCGGTGCCGCTCGGCCCGGAGCACTCCTTACGGTGGAAGCCTTCCTCGTCGCCCTGTCGACCGTCGCCATCGCCGAGATCGGCGATCGCACGCAAATCCTCGCGCTCATGCTCGCGGCGCATTACCGCAAGCCGTGGCCGATACTCGCGGGCGTATTTTGCGCGACGCTTGCCAGCCATCTGCTCGCCGGATACATCGGCGTTCGCGCCGGCCGATTCCTGACTCCGGAGATCCTCGATTACGCGGTCGGGATCAGCCTGGTCGTGATGTCGCTATGGATGCTGAAACCGGATGCGCCCGAGAAGGACGACGGCAGTGTCCGCAAGGCGGGGGCGTTCGGCGCAACGCTCGTGGCATTCTTCTTGGGCGAGATCGGTGACAAAACGCAAATTGCCACGATCGCGCTGGCGGCCGCGTATTCCAATCTCGGAGCAGTGGTCGCCGGAACGACGAGCGGCATCATGCTCGCAACGATCCCGGTCGTCTTCCTGGGCAAGAAGTTCTCCGAGCACTTGCCGCTCAAGGCGATTCGCTATGTGGCGTGCGCGCTGTTCGTCGTGATCGGCGCCGTGTTCCTGGTGCGCGCGATCCGACATACGGGTTGAATTGCAGGCTGATTGAGCGCACGGCGCGCGTCGCGTTGCGGCGACAGGCGTGCATCCTCTCGCACCTTTCACTTGACGCGCCGCGCTCGACTCTCCTAACGTCGCCCGCGCCGCCATGCCGTCGCGCAAGACCTGCGTTCTCACTGCCCTCGCGCTTCTCACGAGCGTGATTGCGCTCGCCTCGGGTGCGGCGCGCGCGGATCCCGCGCCGTTCGATCTCGCAGGGCCCACGCTCGAGGTCGAGGTGACGCGCGGCCATCAGACTTTGCCCATCGGGGAGGTTCCGAACCTTGCTCCAGGCGATCGGCTTGCCGTCAAAGCCGATCTCCCGGCGACGCAATCCGCGCCGTATCTGATGGTGGTCGCGTTCCTCAGAGGCTCGACCAATCCGCCGCCCTCGAGGTGGTTCCACAGCTGTAAGACCTGGACGCGGCGGCGCTGCGCTTCGCAGGGGATCGAGGTCAGGATTCCCAAGGGCGCCCAGCAGGTGCTGGTGTTCCTCGCGCCGAAGACCGGGGGCGATCTGCGGACCCTCGTCGGGGCCGTGCGCGGCCGGCCCGGCGCGTTCGTGCGCGCCTCGCAGGACCTCAACCAGGCGATGCTCGATCGCTCGCGCCTCGAGCGCTATCTCGCGTCCATTCACTCACTGAGCGGTGAGGATCCCAGCAAGCTCAAGGCCGCCGCGCCGCTCCTCGGGCGCAGTCTCGCGATCCAGGTGGATCGCAGCTGTTTGCTGAAAATCCCCGAGCTGCAGGCGCCTTGCCTGATGCAGGGCCGTGACTCGCTCATCCTCGACGATGGACACAGCACCTCGATCGTCGAGGCGCTCACGTCGGGTCCGGCGACCGATCTCGCGATGGAGGCGAGTTACACCCCGGAGCTGCGGTACGGGTACTTCAGTCCCTACGTCGCCTCGGTCCTCGACATCGCGCGCATCATGGCCTCGTTCGCCACGGCGCAATACCAGTACATCCCGGCGCTCGGCGCGCAGCAGGGAGGGCGCATCGCCCTGCGGCTCAACACGCCGCCCTCGTTTCACGATCCGCTCTCGGTGCTCGTCACGGCGCTGCCTGCGATCGAACAGGCGCAGCTGCCTCCGCTGCACGCGGTCGATCCGAAGGAAATCTACTGCGCGCGCAAGTCGACGCTCGTCCTTCCCGTCGAGGGGGCGCCCCTCGTGTTCTCGACTCAATACGCCCACGACATGCGCCTCGAGCTCACCGGAGTCACCGGCAGCGGCCTGGCGTTGCCCGCTAAGGCCGATCCCGAGCGGGGCGGGTTCGTCGTCGACACCGCGCACCTGCAAGGCGCGAAGCTCGGTGCTGCCGTCCGCGGCTCGCTCCAAGGCTTCTGGGGGTTCTCGAAGTACGCCGGCCCGCAGTTCCAGCTGATGAATGCCCGCGCCGGAGGCTGGCAGCTCGGGTCGGACGCGGGCGACGTGCTCATCGTCGGGCGGCA
The DNA here is from genome assembly GCA_050738535.1 of Steroidobacteraceae bacterium. Lineage (GTDB taxonomy): Bacteria > Pseudomonadota > Gammaproteobacteria > Steroidobacterales > Steroidobacteraceae > JASHUC01. The sequence continues at coordinate 5,674 of JBOHZT010000018.1, read as the reverse complement.
GGACACGGTACACCTGCGCGCCGGCAGCATCAGCTGCATCGATAGCGTCATGCTGAAGGATCCGGCCGGCAAGGATCTCGCGGTCGACTGGAAGGCCGTCAAGCCCGGCGAGGTGGAGCTCAAACTGCCGCTGAAGTCGGTGCAGCCGGGATCGATGACCCTGCTCGTGAAACAGTACGGCGCGAGCGCGCCCGAGCGGGTTCCGCTCGAGGCGTTTTCCGAGCCGGGGCGGCTCGACGGCTTCACGCTGCATGCGGGGGATGCGACGGGCACGCTCCGCGGCACCCGGCTCGACGAGGTGGCGAGCCTCGAGATGGACGGCATCGAGTTCGACCCAGGCAGCCTCACGACGGCGCGGGGGACCGACGCGCTCGCGATGGCGGCAAAGAGTCCGACCGCAGCCGCCGTGCTCGTGGCAGGGCAGCGCGCCGCCGCGCAGGTTCGCCTGAAGGACGGGCGCGTACTGCGGCTCGCCGTCACGGTCGGGCCGCCGCGGCCCAGCGTGACGCTCATCGGCAAGAGCGTGCAGCCCGCCGGCGCGGCGCCCGCGAGCCACATCGAGCTCGTCGATCAGGATGAGCTGCCTCAGAACGCCGTGCTCGTCTTCTCGGTGCGCGCGCGCTCGCCTGCGAAGCTTCCGCAGGATTTTGCGCTCGAGGTGGCGACGGCCGATAATGTCTTCTCGACGACGCTGACGCTCGCGAACGGCGGCATCACGCTCGAGAATGCGAGCGTTGCCGTCGCGACGCTCGATCCGCGCAAGGCGCTCGGATTCTCCGCGTCCGGACCGCTCGAGGTCCGCGCCGTAGTGGGGGGAGTCGCGGGCGACTGGCAGCCGCTCGCGACGCTGGTCCGCCTGCCGCGGCTCGAGACGCTCGTATGTCCCCGCACGTCGGAGCTCGCCTGCAAGCTCTCGGGGAGTGACCTGTACCTCGTGGCATCCATTTCCGCCGACCCGGGTTTCCGGCATGCGCTCGACGTGCCGGATGGCTTCCCGGGCGACGCGCTTCCCGTTCCGCATCCGGAGCATGGCGAGCTCTACGTGCGCCTCCGGGACGACCCGTCGGTCGTCAATCGTGCGATGCTCGCCGTGCAGGCGCTGCCGCCGACGCCAGAGGAACTGGCGCGTGCGGCGGCGCGACGCGCGGCGGCGCAGGCGGCGGCCAGCTGGTTCGAGCCGGCGGCGGACAGCGCTTATCCGGCGGCGCTTTCGGGCTCGGTCGGCGGGGATCACCCCGCCCATGCGGCGGCAGCGCACACGGCGGCAGCGCACACCGCAGGAGCGCACACGGCAGGAGCGCCTGCGCTCGCCAAGCCGTCGCCAGTCACGCCTGCTGCGGCTGGAGATCCCTCCGGATCCGGGAAGGACGAGCCGCGGGGCTGATCCCGTCAGCTTGTTGGCGGCGACCGTTCGCGGTAGCTTGGCCGCCAGGGGGACCCGATGGACGGGTCGCGAGGACGTCCGCCCGACATGCAGTTGCCTTACCCCATGGGATCCGGCTGGTAGGCGTGGAATTGGGCGGGATCGCGCCTTGAGCGCCGCAGCGCCGCGGCCGCGCTACCCTCGGCGCGACCTGCCGCTTTATCTCGGGACCCGGACGCTCGCGCGCGTCGCGATGCTCGTGCAGTCCGTCGCGGTCGGCTGGCAGGTCTACGCGCTCACGTCGAGCCCGCTCGCGCTCGGCATCGTCGGGCTCGTCGAATTCGCGCCGATGTTCCTGCTGACGCTGCCGGCCGGGGAGCTGGCGGACCGCTTCGACCAGCGGCTCATCCTGGCCGCGAGCTACGGGCTCGAAGCCCTCTCGAGCGGCTTGCTGCTCGCCTACTCGCTGCTCGCGCCGCGGCAAGTGTGGCCGCTCTACGGGATTCTCGTGCTCTTCGGCTGCGCGCGCGGCTTCTCGGGACCGGCCGGACGCTCGCTGCTGCCGTTCCTGGTGCCGCCGGAGCGGCTTGCGCAGGCGATTGCGTGGGCCTCCTCGATCGGCCAGGTGGCGGTGATCGCCGGACCCGCGGCCGGAGGATTCGCGTACGCGATCGGACCGGGGTTCGCGTACGGAACCTGCCTCGTCGCGTTCCTTGCGGCGGTGTGCGGCATGCTCCTGCTTCGAGGTCGGCGCCCCGAGGCCACCGCCGCTCTCGCCGGGCGTATCGAGCGGGTGAAGGAAGGCGTGCGCTTCGTGCGGTCGCGGCCCGTCGTGCTCGGCGCCATCTCGCTCGACCTGTTTGCCGTGCTGCTCGGCGGCGCGACCGCGCTGTTGCCTGTGTATGCGCGCGACATCCTGCACGTCGGGCCGACGGGCCTCGGGCTGCTGCGCAGCGCTCCTGCAGCCGGCGCGGCGATCGTCGCCGTGTACCTCGTCTGCCGGCCGATCGAGCGTGGCATCGGCACGGCGCTGTTCACCGCGGTGGGCGTGTTCGGCGTCGCGACCATCGTCTTCGGCTTCTCGACGAGCTTCGGCTTGTCGCTCGGCGCCCTCGTCGTGCTCGGCGGATCCGACCAGGTGAGCGTCTACATCCGCAGCGCGCTCGTGCAGTTCGCGACGCCCGATCCGATGCGCGGGCGCGTGAGCGCAGTGAGCACGCTTTTCATCAGCAGCTCCAACGAGCTCGGCGAGTTCGAGTCCGGCGTCACGGCGGCGCTCATCGGCACGGTGCCGGCCGTGATCGTGGGTGGCGTCGGCACGCTCATCGTCGTCGCGCTTTGGATGAAGATGTTCCCGCCGCTGCGCACGGTGGAGCGCATGACGGACGTGATGCCGGTCTGACGGCGCAGCTCGTACGTCAGCCGCTTGCGCGCACGTCAGCTGCTCGCGCGCAGGTCAGGTCTTCGCCGACCTGTCCCAGTCCTTCTTGCCCTCGTCCGAGCCGGCGACGGAGTAGAGCACCTGGGCGTTGCGCGTCTTCTGGAAGTCCTCGAGCGACTGGCCGCGCATCGCCGCGTAGATGTGGAGGTTCGTCGTGCCGACGACGGCGCCGAGCTTCTCGAGCAGGAAGAAGATCACCCCGTACTGGATGAGCGCACGCCAGTCGCGCCGCCGGATCATGTCGCGCTCCTGCTCCGTGAGATCCGCCTCCGCGAACATCGGCTCGGGATCGGAGAGAAAGCGCTTGCGCTCCGCCGGGACGATGAGCCGGTGCAGGAACTCGTTGATGCGGTACGCCTTGACGCTGCGCTCGAGCGTGAAGGGATAGGTTCCCGGCAGCTTCTCGATGCCCGCCCACTGCCGTCCGATGCGCTCGCGATACGCGGCGGTCGATTCGCCGGCCGGCTCACTCGAGGCATTCTCGAAAATGAGCGTCGCAATCGGCGTCATGGAGGGCAGGTAGTACGCCTGGTGGAGCTTGCGCACCTTGTGCGTGAGCGCGCCCCGCATGATGAGCCACATGATGACCTCCGAGCCCTCGAAGCCGCCGCGCTCGGCGTACTCGGCGATCGTCATCCGGGTGAGCTTCTCGGGATCCTTCTCGAGCAGGTCGAGGAACTCCATGTCCCAGGGGGTGTTGTTGAAGCCGCAGCGCTCGCCGTGCACCTGGTGCGAGAGTCCGCCGGTGCCGACGATCGCGACCTTGAGATCCTCCGGATAGCTCTCGATCGCCTGGCGCAGCGAGCGGCCGAGCTTGAAGCACCGGCGCGCCGAGGGAATCGGAAACTCGAGCACTCCGACCTGCAGCGGCACGATCGCGCCGGGCCAGCCGTGCTCGTGCGGCCACAGGAGCGAGAGGGGCGAGAAGCAGCCATGGTCGAGCCCCTTCGCCTGGAAGTACGCGAGGTCGAACTCGTCCGCGACGAGTCCGGCCGCCACGTGGCGCGCGAGGCCCGGGTGGCCCGCGATCGGCGGAAGCTTGCGCGGGCCGCCGCCCTCGTCCGCCGGCCAGTACCGCTCGCCGACGCCGAGCGCGAACTGCGAGTAGTGATCGAAGAAGAACGAGGTGACATGGTCGTTGAAGATGTAGAAGAGCACGTCCGGGCGCTTCTCCGCGAGCCACTGCTGCACGGGCTTGTAACCCGCGAATATCGGCGCCCAGACCGCATCCTGCTGCTTGTTCGTGTCGATCGCGAAGCCGATCGTTGGGGTGTGGGACGTGGCGATGCCGCCGACAATCGTGGCCATGATGGGGCTCCAGGAAGCGCTCTCGAGGTAATGAGCTATCATTCTACCGAACGATCGGGTGCGAAGCGTGTCGAAGGGATGTGCGCCGCATCGCGGCCGCGCTCGCGCCGCAGGAGGACAATCTGCGCACCGCCAGGTATCGCCAGCCAGGGATTCGAGCTTCCGCAATGAGCCGCAGCCGCCGCCAATCCATGCTCATCGGCATCCTCGGCCTCTCTCACGCTTACGTCGGCTGGCGTCTCCTGCCGGACTTGCCGATCGGTTCTGCCGCACGGGTCGCCGGCGCGCTGTTCCTCGCCGCCTCGTTCGGGGCGATGGTGCTCGGAGTCAATGCGCGTGTCATCCGCCACCCGGTGTGGTCCAACCGCTTCGCGGTAGCGGGGCTCTTTGCCGTCGGCGGATTCTCCTCGCTGTGTGTGCTCACGATCCTCAGGGATCTGGTGCTCGCGGCAGCCGTCGTACCGATGTCGGCCGGGCAGGCTCGCCTTGCGCAGGCGGTGTCGGCCTGCACGGTGGTGGCGCTCGCGATGCTCGTCACGGCCATCGGCTTCGCCAACGCGCGCAGGCGTGCGCGCGTCGTCGACGTCGATGTGCCTCTCGACGGCCTGCCTCCCGCGCTCGAGGGATTCACCATCGCGCAGGTGAGCGACGTGCACGTCGGCCGCACCATCAAGCGCAAGTACGTCGAGGCGATCGTGAGCGCGGTGAATGGCCTGGACGCGGATCTCATCGCGGTGACCGGCGACCTGGTGGATGGTCCGGTCAGCGAGCTCGCCGAGCACACGGCGCCGCTCGCGCGGCTCGCGGCGCGTCACGGCGTCTACTTCGTCACCGGTAATCACGAGTACTACTGCGGCGAACCCGAGTGGCGCGTGGAGCTCGCGCGGCTCGGAATCAAGGTGCTCATGAACGAGCATGTCGTGCTGCGCCACCGGGGGGTGCCGATCGTCATTGCGGGGGTCACGGATTACAGCGCCGAGCGCTTCGACCCGGCCCACAAGAGCGATCCCGAGGCGGCGCTGCGCGGCGCCCCCCCCGAGGCCGGCGCCCGCGTCCTGCTCGCGCATCAGCCCCGTACGGCGCCGGCGGCGGAGCGCGCGGGCTTCGACCTGCAGCTCTCGGGACATACCCATGGAGGGCAGTTCTGGCCCTGGAACCACTTCGTGCGCTTCCAGCAGCCGTTCACGGCAGGCTTCCACCGCCTGGGGCGCCTCGCGATCTACATCAGCCGCGGCACGGGCTATTGGGGACCGCCCAAGCGCTTCGGTGCGCCCTCCGAGATCACGTGCCTGCGCCTCGTGGCGCGACAGGCCGGAACCGAGCCCGTCCGTGCCCGTACCCGGGGTCGGGCCGGCGCGATCGCCAATACCGCCATTGCGGCAGCCCGGGAGAGTGCGACATGAGCGAGGCTCGACCCGAGGCGCCGGCTGACGGGAACGGTGCGGACGGGACGCCCTATCCGCGCGTCATTCCCTTTCCTCGAGCGTGGACGGCGGCCGAGCTCGGCGGCAAAGAGCGCTTCGCGCACTCGATCGAGGCACGCGAGCTGCGCGAGCTCGATG